>VXRE01000023.1 GCA_009838635.1 Acidimicrobiia bacterium
GGCGCGCTCGGGGTGGTGGGGGCGTCTCCGGACCGGCGCTCGCCCGGAGGGGGCTCGCTCGGGGCTGTCCTGGTGGATCGTTCCGGGAACCTGGGCGGTGGGCTTCATGCTGGCTGCATTCTGGGCGTTGCCCCTGATCATCCGGCTCCGGTACACGACCGAGATGAACTGGCAGCCCCTGGCGGGGTTCGACGAGCTTGTGCCGGTGGAGCTGTGGCCGGTGGCCATCCTGGGCGTGATCGGGCTGGTGATGGCCTTGCGGCGGACCGGGCGGGCCCTCGCACCGGCTGCCTTGACGCTGGTGCCGATCCCCGCCTTCTTCCTGCTCAGCCAGGGAGCAAAGCTCTGGAACGGCCGTGCCCTTCCCCACTGGTTCTACGGCCTGCACCTCTTCGCCGGTATCGCGGTCGGCCTGCTGGTCGTGGCGGCCATCCGGAGGCTCCCGGAGCGCCTGCCCACCTGGTGGGTGCAGACCGGCACCGTGGGCGCCGTCCTGGTGCTGGTGTTCGGGCCTCGTATCGGGGAACCCGCCTGGAACATCGAGGGCGTGCCCGCCTGGGTCGGGACGTTGCGGCTGGAGCCGCTCGTGGAGCGGATCTCGGGTCCCGACATGCTGGTGGCGGCGGCCGGGGTCCTCCTGCTATGGCTGGTGGGACGCCGCCCGCGGCCCGCAACCCGGACGGTCCTTCCCGTCCTGGCGTCCGTGGCGATCACGGGAGTCATCTTCGTGGGGGTGGTCACCGAGGAGAACTACGTGGGCGCCTGGGCACGCTGGAACTACCTCGGTTACGAGGGCAAGGCGACCTGGCCCGAGTACGAGGGGGTGATGTCGGCAGTGGGCGCCCTGCCGCCCGGGCGGGTGCAATGGGAAGCCAACAGCGAGCTCAACAAGTACGGCACCCCCATGGCGCCGATGCTGTTCCCCTACTGGACGGAGGGCACCCACCCCTCGATGGAGGGCCTCTACTTCGAGTCCTCGGTCACCACCCCCTTCCACTTCCTCAACGCGGCCGAAATGAGCAGTTCCCCCTCCAACCCGATTCCCGGCCTCGGGTACCACAGCCGCGACATCGACCGGGGCGCCGTGCACATGCGCCTCTTCAACGTGTCCTACTACGTCGCCTACACCGATACGGCCAAGGACAGGGCCGACCGGCATCCGGACTTCACGTTCATCGAGGATTCGCCCCCGTTCCGGATCTATTCCCTCCCGGAGAGCTCTCTCGTGGAGGTGGCGGTCAACCAGCCCTGGGTCTTCGAGGAGTCAGGCTCCGGGCTCCTCACCTCGCTGGTCACCACCTTCACCCAGGACACCGAGCCGCACTTCGTTGACGTGGCGCTCGACTGGTACGAGGACATCAGCCTCGTAGACCAGTGGATCGTGGCGGACGGTCCGCCGCGATGGGAGCGGATCACCTCCGACCTGGACGGCGCCACCGTCCCGATCACCACCGACCCGGACGTCGAGGTATCCGACGTGGTGCTGGAGGATCACCGCGTGGCGTTCACGACCACCGGCGTGGGCCTTCCCCACCTGATCAAGGTGTCCTACTTCCCGAACTGGACGGCCTACGGCGCCGAGGGTCCGTGGCGGGCCACCCCGGCCTTCATGGTGGTGGTCCCGACCGATAGCGAGGTAGAACTGCGTTTCGAGAACACCTGGGTGGAGATGGTGGGATTTGCGCTGACCCTCGCGGGGGCGATCGTCCTGGTCATCTGGTTGGTCGCTCTCGTACGCCGGCGGATGGTTACCGCCCCGTCACCGCCCGAGGGGCTCCGCGACCCCGCCCTGCGGGGCACCGGCCGTTCGGGATTCGGTTAGCCGTTACCCGAGGCTCCGGCGCAGCGCGATCAGTCCTCGGAGGGTGCGCGGGACCCTCCGGAGCAGCGAGGAGCGGGCTTCCCGCAACTCCTCCACGGTGATGGGAACCTCGATGATGCGGTGCCCGGCCCGCTCGGCCCGTAGCACCAGTTCGGTGTCGAACAGGTCCTTGGTGAGACGCACTCGCGGGAGGAGCGCCTGGACCACGGGAGCCCGGAGCGCCTTGATGCCGTGGGTGTCGCTCAGCCCGGATCCGACCACGGCCCGGAGTGCCAGGTTGAACACCCGGGTGGCCAGGCGTCGTATCCACGGTCGCCGGTCCAGGGAGCCGGGGTCCCGCTTCGAGGCGATCACCACATCGGCCGATCCGTCGAGTTCCGCAACCCTTTGCAGGAACTCTCGAGAGTGGTAGTCGATGTCGAACACCACCAGCCATCCCAGGTTCCCGGCCGCCTCCATACCGGTGCGGATGGCAAGCCCGTAGTCGGCGCCGTCGATCCGGATCACGTCCAGGCGGGGATCGGAGGCCGCCTCGGACAGGGCCTCGGCATGGGTGGCGTCGGTCGATCCGTTCTCGACCAGGATGATCCGGTACCGGGGCGTCACCGCCTCCACCTGCTCCCGGATCCGGGCCAGGGCGGGTCCCATGAAGCCGGCCTCGTTGTGGACCGGGATGATGATGGTGATCTGCGGTGGGGTCATGCTCGTTACCGGGGCGAGTGTAGGATCGGACTCGGCGACCGCCGCAAATGCCTCACTCCACGCCGGCCGGGAAGGCGGTGTGGTTTGGCCGCCAGAGCACGGCAGGCTGGCACGCAGACAGACCAGTAGTCGGGATATCTCGTGGGAAGCCCTGACCCAGACCCTTTCGACCGAATCTTCCTGGCCTACGACGTCCGGGGTCGGGTGGATAGGGGGGATCTCGACGAGGAGATCGTCGAGCGCATCGGGGTGGGCTTCGCCCGGGTCACCGGCGCCTCGACGGTAGCCCTGGGACGAGACTGCCGGTCCTCGTCAGAGTCACTGGCGGCTGCTTTTCGGGAGGGAGTCCGGTCGCAGGGATGCGATGTGGCTGACCTGGGACTGCTTCCCACGGAGGTGGTCTACTACCACTCCGGCCTGTACGGGGTTCCCGCCGCCGTCATTACCGCGTCCCACAACCCGGCCGGCTACAACGGTCTCAAGTTCTGCCATCGCGGGGCGGCGCCGATAGGGTCGGGCTCGGGGCTGGAACGAATCCGGGATGTGGCACGCTCGTGGACCGGGGACTCCCGGGGGGAGACCAGAGGCGGGATTAGACGGAGTGACGCCCTGCCCGGTTACCTGGAGCATGTGCTCGGAATCGTCGATCCGGGGGGCATCGGGGCGCTTCGAGTGGCGGTCGACGCCGGGAACGGGATGGCCGGGCTCGTGGTAGGCCCGCTCTTCCGGCAGTTGCCCTCGTCCACCCTGATGGGCCTCTACCTGGAGCCCGACGGCTCCTTTCCCCACCATCCGGCCGACCCCCTGAACCCCGACAACCTCACCGACCTGGTCCGCCTCGTCCGCACGCGGGAGGCCGACGTGGGAGTGGCCTTCGACGGGGACGGCGATCGGGCGGTGTTCGTTGACGAGCAGGGTGTTCCTCTCCCGGGGAGCACCACCACCGCCATCATCGCGGGCTGGTTCCTGGCCCGGCGGCCGGGCGCCCGGATCGTGCACAACCTGATCTGCTCGAGGAGCGTGGCCGAGGCCATCCGGTCCGCCGGGGGGGTTCCGGTCCGGACGAGGGTGGGCCATTCGTTCATCAAGGCGGTCATGGCGGATGAGGATGCGGTCTTCGGGGGTGAGCATTCGGGGCACTACTACTTCGGCGACAACTACGGGGCGGACAGCGCGACGCTGGCCATGCTGGTGTTGCTGACCGTCCTGACCGAGGCCGGCGTCCCTCTGTCGGAGTTGAGGCGCGGCTACGAGCCGTACGCCATGTCGGGGGAGATCAACACCGTGGTGACCGACCCGACGGCGGCGATCCGGGCAGTGGCGTCTGCATTCGCCGGCGCCTCCCTGGACCATCTCGACGGGCTGACGGTCGATCTGGGAGACAGCTGGTTCAACGTCCGGCCCTCCAACACCGAACCCTTGCTGCGTCTCAACGCCGAAGCACCCGACTCCGGGTCGTTGGACGAACTCGTGGACAGGGTGCGGAAGGTGATCGACTCCGCCTGACATCCCTGGTCGGTCGGCGCCGGGGGCAGACTGTCACAGGGTCCGGATACAACAGGGGGCATGGTGTGCGTGGTGTGCGGGTGGTGGACCCGATCGGCAGGAATTCCCCGGAGGGATCCGGCGGGACGATCGTCGGTATGCGCCGCGTGCGCGGCGTCCCTGCGGCCCGGTGGAGAGGTCAGACTGCCGTCGGGCGTGCTGGTGCGCTCGCTGCTGGAACACGGGGGTCCGATCCGCAAAGCCGTCCACGCCATGAAGTACCGGGGAGCCGACCGGGTCGCCTCGGGCCTCGCTCCCCTCATGGTCGATCTCCTTCCCACCGGCGCGACCGCCCTGGTGCCGGTACCCAGGTCGCTGCCTCGCCGGGCCAGGTTCGGTACCGACCCGGGTCGGGCACTGGCCACGGCTCTAGCCCGGACAGCCGGCCTGCCCGTGGCCGACGTGCTGCGCGCCCCCGTGCTCCACCGGAGCCAGATCCGGTCCAGGCGCCGCGGTGGCCTGCGGTTCCGGTCGGTGTCGCGGCCGCCCGGGGGAGCGGTGCTGGTGGACGATGTGCTGACCACCGGCGCCACCCTGAGCTCGGCAGCCGCAGCCTGCCGGGGCGCCGTCACCGCGGCCATCACCCTCACCCGCTCCCGATCGGGTGGAGGCGGTAGCCGATTAACATCGGATCATGGAAGTCCGGATACGCGGGCGAGGAATCCGGTTCACGGATGAGACCCGTGCCCATGCAGTAGGGCGGGTCAGCCGGACGGCCAAGTTCTTCGACCGACTCGGTGAGATCGATGTGAACGTCACCAGGGTCAACAGCCACGACACCGATCACCGCTTCAGAGCCGAGTTGTCCGCTCGAGCCGCCGGCCAGGTGGTCAGGGCGACCGGTGAAGGTGACACGGTAAGCCGTTCCATCGATGCCGCATCGGAGCACTTCGAACGCCGGTTGCGCCGACTCTCGCAGAAGCTCAGCGACCGCCGCCGCCACCGTCCGAAGCCCGACGTTCGCGCGGGCGGTCGCCGCCGGCGGTCCGACCGACCCGATGACCGGCACACGTCCATCTCTCGGGTGCGGCGGCCGGTCGGCAAGCCGATGACTCCCGAGGAGGCGGCCATCGTCATGGATGAGATGGGACAGACCGTGGTTCTCTTCTCCAACGTCGAGACGGGGGATCTGAACGTCATCCACCGGTCCAAGGGCGGGTGGCTGGAGTTGATAGAGCCCGCCTAGCCGGACCGCACCCATTCCGTGCGTGAGCGCCGGTAGCCGCTACGGCCCGGGGTAGGGGTTCTCAGACGCTCCCGTGGCGGATAGCATGACCCGGCGGGTCGACCTGACGTGTCTCCTGCCCGATAGACGAGAAACGGTGAATCATGTCGCTACTCGGCAAGGTACTGCGTGCCGGCGAGTCCAAGAACCTGAAGACCCTCGAGGCGCTGGCTGAGCGGGTCAACCAGATGGAGTCCCTGATGGAGGGGCTAGACGACTCCGCGCTCGCCGCCAAGACCGTCGAGTTCCGGAGCCGCCTCGAGTCCGGAGAGTCGCTGGACGATCTGGAGGTCGAGGCCTTCGCCACGGTCAGGGAGGCCGCCAAGCGGACGCTCGGCCAGCGGCATTACGACGTCCAGGTGGTCGGCGCCGGCGCTCTCCACCGGGGCATGATCGCCGAGATGCGGACCGGGGAGGGCAAGACACTCGTCTCCACGATGCCGGTCTACCTGAACGCCCTCGGCGGGACAGGCGTGCATGTCGTGACCGTCAATGACTACCTGGCCGCCCGCGATGCGGAGTGGATGGGGGGCATCTACCGGATGCTGGGCCTTTCCGTGGGCCTCATCCAGGCAGGGGACGATCCGGCCTCGCGCAAGCCCGCCTACGAGGCTGACGTCACCTACGGCACCAACAACGAGTTCGGCTTCGACTACCTGCGCGACAACATGGCCATGTCCATGCAGCTACGCGTGCAGCGCGGCCATCACTTCGGCATCGTCGACGAGGTGGACTCGATCCTGGTGGACGAGGCTCGTACCCCTCTCATCATCTCCGGGAAGGTGGGCGACAACGCCCGCTGGTACCGGGAGTTCGCCCGGTTGGTGCGGGGTCTCCGCGAAGACGCCCACTACGAGGTCGACTACGGCAAGCGGCAGGTCCTGACCACCGAGGAGGGCGTGGCCCAGGTCGAGCGCATGCTGGGCGTGGAGAACATGTACGACCATGCGGCGGTCGACTTCGTCCACCATCTCGAGCAGGCCCTGCGGGCCAAGGCCCTCTACCACCGCGATGTCGAGTACCTGGTCCAGCACGGTCAGGTCCTGATCGTCGACGAGTTCACCGGCCGGGTTCTCGAAGGCCGCCGCTACTCGGAAGGGCTCCACCAGGCCATCGAGGCCAAGGAGGGGGTGCGGATCAAGGAGGAGAACCAGACCCTGGCGGCGATCACCCTCCAGAACTACTTCCGGCTCTACGGCAAGCTGGCCGGGATGACCGGAACCGCCATGACCGAGGCCTCCGAGTTCTCGCAGATCTACGGGTTGGAGGTCATGGAAGTCCCCACCCATGTCTCGGTGGCGAGGGTCGACCAGCCCGACGTGATCTACAAGACCGAGGACGCCAAGTACCAGGCGCTCGCCCAGGACATCGAGGAGCGTCACCGGGAGGGCCAACCGGTGCTGGTGGGCACGGTCTCGATCGAGAAGTCCGAACGGGTGGCGAGGTTGCTGGCCAGACGGGGAATATCCCATGAGGTCCTCAACGCCAAGCACCACGCTCGGGAGGCGGAGATAATCGCCCAGGCCGGCCGTCCAGGGGCGGTCACGGTGGCCACCAACATGGCCGGCCGCGGCGTGGACATCCAGCTGGGCGGCAATCCGGAGGGTCTGGCCCGCGCCGCCATGCGGAAACGACCGGACCTGACGCCGGGTACTCCACCGTGGGAGAAGGAGTACCAGCAGATCCTGGATACCCACCGGGCCGCGACGGACGAGACCCGGCGGCAGGTGCTGGAGGCCGGGGGTCTCTACGTGCTCGGGACCGAGCGCCACGAGAGCCGCCGGATCGACAACCAGCTCCGGGGACGGTCGGGCCGCCAGGGCGATCCGGGTGAGTCCCGCTTCTACCTGTCCCTCGGCGACGACCTGATGAGGAGGTTCGCCAGCGAGCGGGTCAGCACCATCATGGAGCGCCTCAGGATGCCCGACGAGGTCCCGATCGAGGCGAAGATGGTCAGCAAGGCCGTGGAGCGGGCCCAGTCGCAGGTCGAGTCGCAGAACTTCGAGATCCGGAAGAACGTCCTCAAGTACGACGAGGTCATGAACCGCCAGCGTGAGGTGATCTACGAGTGGCGGGACGGCATCCTTCGCACCCGGCAGAGCCGGGACCTGGTGGTGGGATGGGTGGAGGAGTCGATCGAGGCCACAGTGCGAGCCGGCCTGCCGGAGGACTTGCCTCCGTCCGAGTGGGACTGGGACGGACTGTTCAGGGAGCTCCAGGTCATGTACTCGTCCGAGCTATCACCCCGTGACCTGGCGGGGACAGCCAGATCGGTCGACGAGGTGGTCGAGGCGGTTGCCGATGACGCCGTCCGCCGCTTCGAGGAGCGGGAGACCGAACTGACGCCCGAGGTGATGCGCCGCATCGAGCAGGGCCTCGCCCTGTCGATCATCGACAACAAGTGGCGGGATCACCTGTCGGAGATGGACTACCTGCGGGCGGGGATCGGCCTGAGGGCGATGGGCCAGCGGGATCCCCTGACCGAGTACCGCCGAGAGGGTTACGAGATGTTCAGCTACCTCGTCGACTCCGTGAAGCGTGACACCGCCCGCTACCTCTACCGGGTCGAGGTGGCGGAGGCTCGGCGCCGGGCCCAGCCGCGAGCCGCCGTCAGCACCGGTCCGGGACCGCGGCGACCCCGTCAGGCCAAGTCGGCCAAGGTGGGACGAAACGCCCCGTGTCCGTGCGGCTCGGGCGTCAAGGCCAAACGGTGCTCCAAGACGCCCGACTGCATGGCGGCCGCCCGCGTCTGAACGCATCCGGGCGGGATCGGGCAGAGGACGGCGGCGCTCCCCACTCCCGGCCTGATGACCACCCGTGCCCGGCTATGACGAGCGGGGGCCGTGATCAGTCGGTTCGCTCCGGCGTGGATGGGTCCGGGTCGTCCGGCGGTACGGGTACCGACCAGTCCTCGATGCAGCGTTCTGCCACGGGTACCGGGTGGACGGACCTGGTCAGGTCACTGGGGGATATGAACACGCTCGCGGGGATCTTCGGATCGAAGGATCGCAGGTAGTTCGCGCCGTCCTCGTCGAGTCGCTGCCAGGCGCCGGACCAGACATACCCGGTGGGACCCACGATATGGCGGGCCGCGGTGAAGATGTCGCGGGGGAGGTGGCGTGCCCCCTCGCGCCGGGCCGCCCACTCAGCGATGCCGGCTCGGCACTTCCCGGTGATCGCGGCAATCAGTCGGCGCATACCGGGATTCTATCCTGCAAGCGTTACTAATTAGGCCGTGATCACGCCTCCGCGGGCCCGGATTGGGCCCGCTCGCCCCGAGTCTCGATGTTCGCCGCGCACCGGTCAGGAAGCCGGCTCCCGACCATTCACGGCGCGAATCCCAGACCCACGGAGAATCGGGGCTAACCTCCCGTCCGTCATGGACCGAACCGACCCGCGCCCGCTCATCGACGACCTGCGCGCCCGCCTCTCGGACGCCCGGAGGTTCCTTTGATGTCGATTCCAAGCTCGCCGACCTGGTCGAGCTGAGGGCACAGGTCTCCCTTCCCGACCTCTGGGACGACCCTGACCGAGCCACCCGCCTGACCCGCCGGCTGGGCCGGATCGAGCGCCTGGTGAACAGGGTAGAGGCCATGGAGAACGACCTGGACGACGCGGGCATCCTCGTTGACCTGGCCCGAGAGGAAGACGACCGTGCCACGCTCGACGAGGTGGCTCGCGACCTTGACGCCACCGAGCGGCGGATCGCGGATCTCGAGGAGGAGTCGCTCTACTTCGGCGAGTACGACGACCATGCCGCCATCCTCAGCGTGCACGCCGGCGCCGGGGGCGTCGACGCCCAGGACTGGGCGGAGATGATGGTCCGTATGTACGTCCGCTACCTGACCGAGCTCGGCTTCGAACACGAGATCGACGACCTCCAGTCGGGAGAGGAGGCCGGCATCAAATCGGCCACCCTGACTGCCGAGGGAGAGCATGCGTACGCGGTTCTCGAGGCCGAGCGCGGTGTCCATCGCCTGGTGCGCATATCACCCTTCGACTCGAACGCCCGCCGCCACACCTCCTTCGCCGGGGTGGACGTGGTGCCGCTGGTGGAGGATGCCGCCGTCGAGATCAGTCCGGACGACCTGCGGATCGACACCTACCGCTCCCAGGGCGCCGGTGGCCAGCACGTGAACACCACCGACTCGGCGGTCCGGCTCACCCACCTGCCGACGGGCATCGTGGTGGCCTGCCAGGCGGAGCGCTCCCAGCTCCAGAACCGGGCCAGGGCCATGGCCCTCCTCAGGGCGAAGCTGGCCGAGTTGGCCCGCGTCCGGCAGCAACAGGAACTGGATGAGATTCGCGGGGAGCAGACCGAAGCTGCCTGGGGGCGCCAGATCCGCTCCTACGTCCTCCAGCCCTACCAGCAGGTGAAGGACCTCAGGACCGGGCTGGAGGTCGGCAATGTCCAGGGCGTGCTGGACGGCGGCCTCGGAAGGCTCACCGAGTCCTACTTGCACTGGCGCCGGGCCAACCGGGAGCGGAAGGATCGGAGGGACGCCGGGGTTGACACCCGCTCCTAAACCCTTTGAGTAGTGGGGGCCCGTTGGTAGTCTCAGCATCCCGTACGCTTCCGGACTCGGTGGGACAGGGACGTTCATGATCCGACTGCATAATGTTGCCAAGGTCTACGACGGTGGGGTGGTGGCAGTCCAGGAAGTGAGCATGGACGTGCGCAAGGGGGAGTTCGTCTTCCTCGTGGGTCCGTCAGGCTCGGGGAAGTCCACGCTGATCCGAATGTGCCTGCGCGAGGAGAAGGTGACCCGGGGCAAGATCTGGGTAGCCGGCAAGGACATCACCAAGCTGCCCACCTGGCGGGTTCCGTACCTCCGCCGCACCGTCGGAACCATCTTCCAGGATTTCAAGCTGCTGCCTACCAAGACCGTGGCCGAGAACGTGGCCTTCGCCCTCAAGGTGACCGGATGCCCGCGCTCCATCGTGCGCCGCCAGGTGAACACGGTGCTGGAACTCGTGGGGCTGTCGGCCAAGACCGACCGCTACCCGCGGCAGCTGTCCGGAGGCGAGCAGCAACGGGTGTCCATCGCCCGGGCCTTCGTCAACCGGCCGCCGATCCTGCTGGCCGATGAGCCGACCGGCAACCTCGACCCCGCCACGTCGGTGGGCATCATGAGGCTGCTAGACCGGATCAACCGCACCGGCACGACGGTGATGATGGCCACCCACGACTTCGCCATCGTGGACGCGATGCGCCGCCGGGTGGTGCAGCTCGACCGGGGACGGGTGGTCCGGGACCAGGGCGAGTCGGGCTACGAGTCGTCCGAAGAGACGTGAGCACCTTTCTCTTCCTGATCGGCGAGGCCTTCGTCAATCTGCGCCGCAATGCCTTGGTGGCGACCGGCGCCGTCCTGGCCGTGTTCGTATCCCTGGCGCTGGCGTTCGGAGCGCTGGTGTTCAACGAATTGGTACGGGTCAACACCCTGCAGTGGCAGCAGGGAGACCACCTGATCATCTTCCTCAAGGACGAGGGCGGTCCGGTGGCCCACAGCGAGCTCCTGGCTCAGATCAACGACTATCCCGAGGTGAAGAACGCCTGGTACATGGACAAGGCGGGCGCCTACCAGGAGTTCCTGGAGATCTACAGTGACCAGCCGGCGCTGGCTGCGACGGTGACGGCGGCCGATCTTCCCGCCTCGATCCGGGTGGAGCTCGACGACATCTCGACCTACCAGGAGGTCCAGTTCCGGTTGGTGGGCCACCCGCTCCTCAGACGCCTCTCGGTGTTCAGCGAGGGGATCGAGCGCCTGCTCAGCCTCACCGGAGTGCTCAACTCCATCGGCTTCGGCCTGGTGGTGCTCATGGGGGCGTCGGCGGTGGTATTGATCGCCAACACCATCCGCATGGCCATCTACGCCCGGCGGGAGGAGATCGCCATCATGAAGCTGGTGGGCGCCGGCAACTGGTTCATCCGCGTCCCGTTCATCATCGAAGGCGCCACGGTCGGCCTACTGGGAGGTGGGCTGGCTGCGGCGGCGGTGTTCGCCAGTCACAACCTGCTGGAGCGAATCCCGACCGACATTCTGATCCGCTTCCAGGTTGACCAGGGGTTCCTGCTGAGCCGGGCCATCCTGATCCTTGCCTTCGGCGGTCTGGCGGGATTCATCGGGAGCAGCCTCGGGCTGAGACGCTTCCTGAGGGTGTGACCGTGCGCCGGCTGGGGCTGGTCGGGGCATTGGTGCTGGCCGTGCTGGGAGTCATGGCGGCCGCGCCGGTACTGGTCGAGGCCCAGGACGAGGAGCAGCGTCTCGACCAGGTCGAGCGGCAGATGGCCGAGCTTGAACGGCTGATCGAGGGCGCGCAGGCGGAGCGCACGGCCTACGTGGAGCAGATCGAGGAAACGGAAGCCCGTATGGAGGAGTTGAGGGTTCGACTCTGGGCGGCGGAGGATCAGTTGACCTCGGCGGACGCGGCGGTGGCGGTGAGCCGGGATGCCTTCACGGGCCTCAGCCGCCGGGTCAGGTTGATGGACGCCGAACTAGCCAGGACCAGGCTGGACCAGCGGGTCACCGGGGAGTCCCTCCGGGAGCGAACGGTCGAGATGTACATGAGCAGCGCCACCGGGATCAACTCCCTGTTCGCGGGCGCCTGGGATCCGGAGTCCAACTCGATCCGGCTGGAGTATTCGCGCCGCCTGCTGGAGGACACGGAGTTGCTGCTGCATTCGCTCGAGATCCTGGAGCGCCAGGAGGTAACCCGCCAGGAGGAGCTGGTGCGGGAACAGGAGCGCGAAGCAGAGCTGCTCACCCGGCTGGAGGCGGAGCAAGCCCTGGCCCAGCAATATCGCGCGGAGGTGGCGTCGGCGCGGGAGCAACTCGGCGAGGAGTTGAGCAGGCAGGAGGAGCTGCTCGCCGAGGTGATCGGCGAGATCGAGGACCATGAGGATCACGTGGCCGCCCTGGAGGCCGAGTCCAAGAGGATCGAGCTCGAGATCCTCCGGCGCCAGGTCCGCGAGGGGCGGGCGCCGGGAGTGCTGGCGTGGCCGGTGGGCGGCGCGCTCACCTCACCTTACGGGTGGCGTATCCATCCCATATTCGGTGATCGCCGCCTGCACACCGGGATCGACCTTCGAGGCAGTACCGGGGAGCCCATCCACGCCGCCGCCAACGGCACGGTGATCCTGGCGGGGACCTGGGGAGGCTACGGGCGGACCGTGGTGGTGGACCACGGCGGGGGCCTGTCGACCCTGTATGCCCATGCGTCCCGGATCGCGGCGAGCGAGGGCGAGGAGGTGCTGGCCGGCGAGGTGGTGGCGTACGTCGGATGCACCGGCTTCTGCACCGGTCCCCACCTGCACTTCGAGGTGCGGGAAGTGGGCAGCCCGGTGGACCCGATGCTCTACCTGCCGAGGTGAGATCGTGAACCGTGAGAAGAAGAACGCGGGCTCGGTTATCGCTTCCAACCGCCGGGCGCGGTTCGACTACGTGTTCGACGAGGAGCACGAGGCCGGCATCGTGCTGACCGGCTCCGAGGTGAAGAGCCTGCGAGCGGGCCAGGTCCAGTTGCGAGAGGCCTACGGCCTGGTACGCCGGGGCGAGGTGTGGCTGGTGGGGATGCACATCGCTCCCTACGAGATGGCCCGGCACGGTGGTCATGAAGCCAAGCGGGAGCGCAAGCTGCTCCTCCACGGCCGGGAGATCGAGCGGATCACCAGGCGCGTCCAGGAGCGGGGTCTCACCATCGTGCCGATCAAGATGTACTGGAAGAACGGGCGGGTCAAGGTGCTGATCGGTATCGGCCGGGGGGCCCGCCGCTACGACAAGCGGCAGAAGCTGAAGGCCCGGGAGATGGAGAGGGAGGCACGCCGGGCCATGTCGGATCGGGGCCGGTCGAGATGAGCAGGGCCGCTTGTCACGGGACGGGTGTAGACTGATCGAACAATCTCCATTGGGGGTGAACAGGTTTCGACGTCGGTAGTAGAGGTGCCGGAAGCGAGCCGAGGTCACCGGAGTCCTCGTTAAACAGCCGGTAACAACCATAAGTGCCAAGCCAAACCTTGCACTGGCTGCCTAGAGAAAGGTAGCCCGTCCCCCGGAGGGGTTCCTGCCGTCTTCGGAGTGGGCGTCGCTTAGCAGGATGGACTCTCCGGGATGCCCGGACCGGGGAGTTGAGATCAATCCGGGTGTAGGGCGGACGGTCACTCGCCGATGGAGTCCGACCGCCTGAAGGCTCGCCATCGGCTGCGCTCGGAGAGGCCGCCACCGAAGTACCGACGGACCGGGGTTCGATTCCCCGCACCTCCACCCAAGCTACATCCGACCGGCGGACGCCAACAGGCCCGATGCGTGACATCGAGGCCTCCTGCCATCGGCGAACCGGTACTCCATCGGATTTCAGCGAGGCCTAGAGCTCCTTCCGAGGATTAGACCCATCCTGCCCTCCACTCCCGGGCGGGCCCTGCTAGCGTTTTTTTTGACCCATCAGCA
The DNA here is from genome assembly GCA_009838635.1 of Acidimicrobiia bacterium. Lineage (GTDB taxonomy): Bacteria > Actinomycetota > Acidimicrobiia > Spongiisociales > Spongiisociaceae > Spongiisocius. Next base: position 13,739 of record VXRE01000023.1, read on the forward strand.
CTCCGACCATGCGATCGGACTACCGCCCTTGTCATGCATGTCCTGGGCCCATGATCGATCTGTTCGCCGGAGATATGTGGACCGGTCGGCACACGGAGCTTGATGGAGCAATTCGGAAGAGGCCTTTGAGGAGACTTACGGGAACGTAGGCTTGGCCCAGAGGCGAAGTAAAGGAGAATCTAAAGCACGATCATCCATATAAGGCGACTCCAAGTCAGATCCAGGATTAAGGAGTGGAGCATGAAAATTAGGCTACGATATCTGTTCGTCCTCGTCCTCGCATTCTCGTTCGCGCTTGCTGCCTGTCAGTCGGATGCTGAAGAACCAGTACCGGAGCCAGCACCGGAGCCAGCACCGGCTGAGGAAGTTCAGGAGGCAGCGCCGGCCGAAGAGGTGGAGCCTGTCACGCTCCGCTTTATGTTCCCTGAAGGAGCTGGTCGCGGGCCCGGCTTTGAATCGGCAATCGCTGCCTATGAGGAGATGAATCCTCACATTACGATCGAGATGGAGTCAGTTCCCTTCCGGGAGTATGGCGGCCTGCTGCCCGTCCAGTTCGCTGGCGATAGCCCGGCGGATGTTGCCTTGGTTGATAGCTCTGCGGTGATCTCTTACGCGTATAACGGAGCCATCGTTCCTTTGGACGGCATCTTCGAGCAGTCCGACGTGGACGACTTCCTTCCCAGCCTTGTCGCTCAATCGACATACGAAGGTTCCATGTATGGAGCGCCGTTCTTCATATCAACACAGGGCGTGTTCTACAACGTGGATATGTTTGCGGCAGCGGGAGTCGCGGCTCCTACCTCTGTGGAAGAGGCCTGGACCTGGCCGGAATTCGTAGAGAATGTCTCTAAGGTAGCGGCGAGTGCAGAGAGCGATGAGGGTGATGTCTGGGGGCTGGTGTTCCTGTCGAACCCTCCAGGAAGCATCTCATGGTCGCTACCGGTAGTCCGAAGCAATGGCGAGCCGGGCTCGAACACGTTCATGGCCCTCTCACCTGACGGTACGGAGGTATCGGGGTACCTGGATACCCCTGAGGCCATGGAAGCCTATCAATTCTGGCAGGACTTGTATGTGGAACATGGTCTTGCGCCTCAAGGTGATGTACCGGACGCGTTCGGCAACGGACAAGCCGCGACGATGATCTCGTTCTCGGCGTGGGGCAGCGTGCTCAATAACGTGTTCCCGGACCTCAATTGGGACATCATGCCGATTCCCTATCTTGAAACGCATGTCGTCCACGCCAGCCATTTCATGCCCACGGTCGCGTCCAAGAGCGATCATCAGGAAGAGGCCAAGGCGTTTGTACAGTTCCTCTCAAGCATCGAGGGCTTTAGTGCTTACTATGACGTAACGAGTGATATGCCTGCTCGCGTCTCCTTGCTGAACGAACTAGAAGAGTTTCAGGTCCGTCCGCTTAGCATCTTCAAAGATGAGCTCCTCACGGTTGCCTACGCAGCACCAGGTGGTCCCGGCGGCGCGATATACGCCGAAATCGTCGGCGCCTTGATGCTGGATATCGCTCAGGGAGCGGACATTGAGGCAGCTGTTGAAGCAGCTGTAACTGAACTCGATGCCCAATTGGCGCAATTCGGATAGTCCTAGTCCAAGTAAGCGCTATACCAGATTGCCGCTCTCCGTTCGACTGGGGAGCGGCAATCCGGGCAGTCCTAGCTCCGTGACCCCTGTTCAGGCTCGGCAACGGTATCGGGTGTCAGGACAGACAACATGGCCATAAGGAGACCTAGCGCTCATGCGATCGAACGCTATCGTTCCGCCCTTCTCCTAAGCGCACCCGCGCTCGTTGGCCTCGCTATCTTCTGGTACTGGCCAACGATTCAAGCCGTGATTCTGGGCTTTCAGGACTACAACCTGATGTCCGGCAGCCATGCGTGGACTGGTTTCGAGAACTATCAAACCGCCGCAACCGACCCGCTGCTCCGACTTACGTTCTTGAACACCGTCATCTACTTCCTGATGGAGGTGCCGCTACAAATGGCTCTGGCCCTCGCTCTGGCACTACTCGTGCAGCGCGGTCCGGCTTGGCTCCGCACCATCATATTGGTTCCAACTGTCACGTCGATGGTCGTCGTGAGCGTCATATGGGGGTTGATGTATCACCCGAACAGCGGGTTGATCAACAGCCTGCTGGCGGGTGTCGGTGTGCCTCCTCAGCCGTTCCTCACCAGCGCGCAACAGGCCATGCCCTCGATTGCGCTGCTCATGATCTGGAAGAATGTCGGCTTCAGCATGTTGTTCTTCCTGGCCGGCTTGGTGAGCATCCCGAGAAACTACTATGAGGCGGCTGCGACTGACGGGGCGAATAGCCGACAACTCCTTCGTTATGTAACTCTTCCACTGCTGCGCGGTACTGTAGTATTCTTGCTCATCACGAACACCGTCACTGCGTTCAAGGTGTTTACCCCTATCTTCCTAATCACAGAAGGGGGTCCCATCAATGCTACTCGGGTTGTCGTGCTCTACATCTTTGAGAATGCCTTTCGCTTCAATAAGATGGGATATGCCGCAGCGATCTCGGTCTTACTCGCCCTGTTCTTGTTAATAATAAGCGTCTACTCGCTTCGCGCGTCCAGGGCGAGGTGATCGACAGTGACTCGAACTTGCCGACGGTCATGTACTCAAGAATAGTCGGGCGCCGATCTGATCGCCTGTCCGGCCCACGCCGGGGCACCTGGGCCGTGCTCCGGCTGCCGGTAGTTGTCGGAGTCGCCTTCTTCTTTGTCTTTCCGTACCTTTGGTTGGCCGGCTCAGCCTTTAGGCCCCGAGAGGAGATCTTTCGTTACGTGAATCCAGTGTCATGGCGGACCTTCATTCCGTTGGCACCGACGCTTGACAACTTTCGGCATTTATTCTTGGAGCGAAACTTTGGTCGGGCACTTGCCAACAGCCTGCTCATCGCGATCGTCACAGTGGCCATTACTCTATTCATCGGTAGTATGATTGCCTTTGCGCTTGCCCGGATTAGGTTCCCCGGGCGCGAAATCGTGTTCGTGTTGATCCTCGCCACGATTCTGATTCCGTTTGAGACGATCATGGTCTCGGTGTTCTTGACGGTACAGCGCCTGGGACTGTTCGACACCTATCCGGCGCTATTCCTGCCCTGGGTTACAGATGCCTTCATCATTTTCCTGCTCAGGCAGCACTTTCGAGATATCCCCGATGAACTACAGGACGCTGCCATCGTAGATGGTTGCTCGCTGTTTCGGGTCTACTGGAACGTGATGCTGCCAAATATACGCCCGGCGCTGGTCAGCGCTGCCTTTGTCAAATTCGTGTTCTCGTGGGACGCGTTCCTCTGGCCACTGATCGTTACACGAGACCCGGACCTAACGGTGGTGCAACTGGCTATCTCTCGGCTCTTTACGGACCAGAATGTGTTATGGGAGCTCATCTTCGCAGGTGCGTTCATCGGTACGGTGCCACTCATCGTGCTCTTCCTTCTCCTACAGCGTTACTACGTCGAAGGCGTGGTTACCAGCGGGTTCAATTGAGGTAGGCAGGTGCCCGCCTTATGACGATGTGGTGTGTGAGTCAGAAGCGACGAGCGTTGAGACGATTGACATGGCAAGGAAGGGAGGCGTGCGAGGGCCAAGAGTGTTCGCGCCCGTTCCCGGTGTCCAGGTGCCGGGGTCGGCGCAAACGGTCGCCAATTAGGATGCGCGTTCGAAGGGCACAACCATGCTTCTGATCACCAACGTGACGGCGGTGACGGTCGACTCGCAGCGGCGGATCATCACCGACGCAGCGATCGCGGTCAAGGGCGGCCGCATCGCCGATATCGGCAAAGCCGCCGACCTGGCTCCCCGCCACCCCGATGCGGAACTACTCGAGGGCCATGGCATGCTGGCCTTGCCGGGGCTGATCGACGCCCACGCCCACTCGGATCAGGCGCTTCTGCGGGGTGCCGCCGACGACCTGTCCTGGCGGCCCTATCTCCAAGAGGTCATCTGGCCGCTGCTGAGCCGGCGCACCCAGGAGGATGCCCAGATCAGCCTGAGACTGTGCATGCTGGAGATGATCAAGTCCGGCACGACCTGTTTCGTCGACTCGATCGTGCCGAGCCACTATGACTTTGATGCGCTGGCGCAGGCGGTTCAGGAAATGGGGATGCGTGGCGTGCTGGCGAAGTATGTCCTGCCGGACGCCTTGTTCGGGCGCGGCGAGAGCCCTGTGGATACAGGCGGGTTCAGCGGGGAGGACGAGTCTCTGGCCGACGCCGAGCGGGGGATCGGCGTCTGGCACGGTGCGGCTGGTGGCCGGCTGCAGGTCTGGCTCGGACCGCTGGTGCCGCGGGAGGAGCCACCGGCCAGCGCCTCGCCGGGTTTCTACCGCAGGGTCTCTCGGCTGGCGGCGAGACACGGGACGGGGATTACCGTTCACTTCGCCGGCACTATCGATGACCCTCCCTTCTTTCAGCGGGAATTCGGCATGCTTCCTGCCGAGTTCGCCCGTCGCTACGACCTTCTGGGACCCAACGTGCTGCTCATCAACGGCACTTGGTTCTCTGAGGAGGAGATCCCGATCCTTGCCGAGACCGATACGCGGCTGGTACACAGCCCCTCGGCCAATATGAAGATGGGGGAGGGTTTCGCCAAGGTACCGCAGATGCGGAACGCCGGGGTTACGGTGGCGCTGGGATGTGATGCGGCAGCCAACAACAACTGCCATGACATGATCCGTGAGATGAAAGCGGCCTCGCTGCTGCACAACGTGGTGATGATGGACCCCACGACCCTGACAGCCGAGGATGCGCTGGAGATGGCGACGATCGAGGGGGCACGCGCCATAGGGCGTCGTGATCAACTGGGGTCGCTCGAGGTAGGGAAGCAGGCAGACATGATCCTGGTCGACCTGAAGCAACCGCACACGATGCCGATCCATGATCCGATCGCCAACCTCGTGTATGCAGCGCATGGAGGCGACGTGGACACGGTGATCGTGGCAGGTCAGGTGTTGATGCAGGGCCGGCAGGTGCTCGTGGCCGACGAGGCGGCAATCCTGGAGGAGGCTCAGGAGCGGGGTCTGGCGTTGTTGAAGAGGGCGGGGATCGAGGTGGCCCCGGCATGGCCAATGGAGTGAGGAGGAAGACATGGGAGATTACTTGACGGAGCGTTTCTTGCGGTTACCGGACGGTTCGCTGCCGCACATGGGCGTGAAAGGCGGCGGGGACGTTGCCCCGTATGTCCTGCTCTCGGGCGACCCCGGCCGCGTCGAGAAGATGAAGACCTGGCTGGACGAGGCGGAGGCGGTTGGCAAGGAACGCGGCTACGTTGCTTACACCGGTTCATATCGGGGTACGCCGGTGACGCTGGCATCGAGCGGAGTGGGCGCCCCATCCGTCGCGATTGCGATCGAAGAGTTGGCGCTGGCCGGGGGGAGAGTCTTCATCCGGGTCGGCAGCTGTGCGAGCATCGCAGAGAACATTCCGATCGGTGATGTGGTCATCGGCACGGCCGGCGTTCGGGATGAGGGCTTGAGCCATACGTACGCGCCCCCCATCTATCCAGCGATCGCTGATCCCGACGTGGTCGCCGCCCTCCGGGCCACCGCGGAGGCGGAGGGGACGCCTTACCACCTGGGGCTGGTGCGAAGCACCGATTCCTTCTACGAGGGGGAGCGCAAGGTCGAGATCATCGACCAATGGCGGGCACTGCACGTTCTCGTCTTTGAGATGGAAAGTTCGGCGCTCTTCACCGTGGCCATGGCCCGCGGCGTGCGCAGCGGCTCCATCCTCGTGCCCGGGTCCAACCTGGTAACGGGCCAGAAGAGCACCTATCAGGGCCAGCGATTGGAGGATTACACAGCGGGGATCGATGCGGCGATCGCTACCGCACTGGGGGCCGTCGAGCGCCTGCATGCCTCTTCCGAGCAGAGATGAAGACCACCTCTTCGATCCTGATCCGGAACGGGTTGCTCGTCACGATGAACGCCGGCCGCGAGATCCTGGGTGGGAGCGTCTACATCGAGGATGGGCGTATCCTCGAGATCCCTTCCGCCCGGACGAAGGCCGACACGGTAATCGATGCGACCGATTGCCTGGTGGCGCCCGGGTTCGTTCAGACCCACGTTCATTTGTGCCAGACCCTCTTTCGCGGGATGGCGGATGACATGGACGTGATCGACTGGCTTCGTCTGCGAATCTGGCCGCTCGAGCAGGCCCACAATGAGCAGTCCGTATACGACTCTGCTCGCCTGGCGATTGCCGAGATGATTCGCGGCGGCACAACCTGCGCACTCACGATGGAGACGGTCCGTCATACGGAAGAAGCGTTCCGCGCGGTGCTCGAGACCGGCTTCCGGGCGATCAGCGGCAAGGCGATGATGGACCGTTGGGAGCCGGGAACCGAGATGGTCGGAGAGGAGACCAAGGCTTCGCTCGCGATGAGCCTCGCACTTCTCGAGGAGTTTCATGGCGAGGGAGACGGCCGGCTGCAGGTGGCGTTCTGTCCCCGTGGTTCACGCAATTGCACCGAGGGTCTGTGGGCGGACATCGTCGCGCTGGCCGCCGAGCACGATACGGTCATCCACACGCACGCGGCCGAGAACGAGGCACAGACCGAGCTTCTTGCTAAGGAGAGCACGACCGACATCGAGTATCTACACAGCCTGGGCGCGACGGGCCCGCGATTGGTCGCCGCGCACTGCATTTGGGTGACCGAGCGCGAGATCGAGATCCTGGCCGAGAGCGGGACCAAGGTGGCCCACTGTCCTTCGTGCAACCTGAAACTCGCCTCCGGGCTCGCCCCGGTGCCGGAGTTCCTCGAGCGAGGCGTGGTCGTCGGGCTGGGCGCGGACGGTGCCCCTTGCAACAACAACCTGGACATGTTCCAGGAGATGCGTCTGGCATCGCTCGTTCACAAGCCGCGGAGAGGCCCTCGTAGCATGCCGGCGATGTCCGTGCTGGAAATGGCCACCCTCGGGGGAGCGAGGACGCTCGGATTGGAAGACGAGCTCGGGTCGCTCGAACCCGGGAAGCGGGCCGATGTCATCGTGATCCGCCGCGACGGGCTTCACACCCAACCCCAAGTCGGTGATGACCCGATCGCGCAATTGGTATACGAGCACAGAGCGCCTGATGTCGACAGCGTGATCATCGACGGAAAGGTCCTTGTTCGTGGCGGGGAGTTCACCGAGTTCGATCCCACGGAGATCCGCGCCCGTGCGAGCGAATCTGCCGAGCGTGTACTGGCGCGGGCCGAGCTAGTGAGTGGATGACTCTCTCCACGAATGAGTTCGGAGCTCGCCACGAGAGTGAGCTAGGAGGCTGATATGACTCCGAGACGAGGGACTCCATGGCTGCTCAGTGAGATCGGGTTTGCGCCAGGACCACCCCGCTACCTGGCGCCTGAAGGGGCTAAGGCACGTGCAGTTGTCCTGGGATCCGGAGGAGTAACGCCGAACCCGCATCGACACGGGCCTGGAGCGGCGGTCATCGTCAACGACACGACTTACCTGATAGACGCCGGCGAAGGGATATGGCGCGGCCTTGCCTGGGCTGCCGCATCTCATCCTGCGCTGATCGCCGAACACCTGGCCCCGTACAGGCTCACCAACCTCTTCCTGACCCATCTGCATTCCGACCACACGATCGGACTACCGGCCGTGTGGCTCATGCCCTGGGCCTATGGGCGAGAGGTTCCGCTGGAGGTATACGGACCGATCGGCACACGGAGCTTGATGGAGCACCTGGAAGAGGCTTATCAGGCAGACTTGCAGGAACGTACGTTTGGCCCGGGGGCTGACACGAGGAAGATCGATGCGCATAAGACGGTAACGCATGAGATCGAGGACTCGGGCATGATCTATGAAGATGGAAACGTGAAGATCGAAGCATTTCACCACAAGCACGGCAATTTCGAACAGAACTTCGCCTATCGCTTCACATCCGAGGATCGAGTGATTGCTTGGTCAGGAGACGGCCGGGTAGAGGGTCAGCTTGACAAAGCAGCCCAGGATGCAGACCTATTCTTCTGCGAGCTTTCCACCGAAGACATGATTGCGAACGCCAACTGGGGCGGCGAGACCGTCGAAGAAAAGGCGAAGACGATCTGGTCGTACCACATTCGGCCCAGGGAGTTGGCGGATTTCGCGACCGAAATGAACGTCAAGCAGCTCGTGACGATGCATGAGCGAAACTATACGGACCCATATGAACCCGACGCATTGATGAAGGAATTCAAGCGCCATTATTCGGGCCCTGTACATTCGGCACGTGACGGCGATGTGTTCTAGATCTAGATCAACAAAGAAGATGCCAGGACGGCAAGCTCACCGCCGTATCCGTCGACTACCCGCAATCGTGCGGCATCGGGGCCGGACTAGATAGGGGCGGTGCCCGCCACCTTTAGTGGTTCTGGTGTTTGTTGCCCTCGAACACGGTTCCCCAAATGGGGATGTCGCGGAGGGAGTCGATGTCGACCGTGTAGGGGTCTTCTTCGAGGATGGTGAAGTCTGCTCGCTTGCCCCAGCGCAGCGATCCGATCTCGTCCTCGAGGCCGAGTACGTAGGCGGCGTTGGTGGTGATGGCCCTGATGGCGGCGTCTAGGGAGGCCCGCTCGTTCGGGCCCATGACGGCCCCGGATTCGGTGAGCCGGTTGGCGGCTACCCAGGCGTTGTTCAGGGGCTTCGCGGGCGCCATCGGGAAGTCGGAGTGGACGGCGAACCGCACTCCTGCTCGCTCGAGGGAGCCGAGTCTGGAGATCTGGGACGCCCGCTCGTACCCGACCGTGCGGGCGGCGAAGGCCTCCGAGAGCTCGTAGACGTAGTAGGCGTTGACCGAGGCAACGCCCCCGACCGCGGCGATGCGGTCGACCTGTTGCGAGCTCGAGATGCCGAGGTGCTCGAACGTGAAGCGATGATCGAAGCGGGGCCGTTCCCACTGGAGCTTCTCGAGGGTGGACAGTGCCAGCTCGACACCGAGATCTCCGCTGCAATGCACGTGGATCTTGAGTCCGGCATTCCAGAGGACCCGGGCGATCTCCTCGAATCTGTCCGGGGGTGTTATCCACTCGCCGTGACGCCCGTCGAGGTGTCCGGGGGGCTTGAGCATCAGCAACTCCGCGAAGAACCCGCCGTCGGCGAACAGCTTGGCGTGGTCGCTGAAGCGCAGGCGGTGGGTGTTCCGCTCCGGATATGCCAGTACGCGCTCGAGGAATCGCCGGTCGGTGCGTGCGTCGCCGTCCGGTCCCGCCGTGTAGGGCATCAGATGGATCCGGAACGGGGTGTCCGGCTGTTCCATCACCGCCAGCAAGTGGGCCCATTCCTCCTCGAATCCGTAGAAGCCGAACGCGGCGTCGCCGATGGTCGTGTGTCCGCCGCTGTGTATGACCTGGCGCATACGGTCGAGCCCGCCGCGGAACCGCTCCGTCTCCAGGATGAAGCCGCGGAGATGGTGGAGAGCCACTTCCAGGCCGGTTTCGAAGAACCTGCCCGCCTCAAGGTCGATCTGGGGGTGGCGGCGGGCAACCGCCGTGTCCAGATCCATCCATCGCAAGCAGGCGTCGTTCACGACCAGCGAGTGGTAGCCGCGGTGCCAGACCACGATCGGGCGGGTGGTCGAGATCCCGTTGAGAGCCCGCCTGTCGATGTCGCCGTGCCAGATCGGGTGATGGCCGAAAGCGAACAGCGGCTCCGTGGGCGCCAGGCCGGCATCGATGTCGACCAGGCGGGTGCGGAACTGCTCCTCGTCACCTACGGGTTCGATTTGCTCCCCCGGGAGGTCCCACCCCACTGCGGTCGTGAAGTGCATCGGCAACAGGATGGCGGCCATGGAGGGATGGAGGTGGGGATCGATGAAGCCCGGCATGATGCACAGGTCCTTGAAAGTGTCGTCCACCTCGTGGCTGCGCGTTGCGAGCCACGGTCGCATCGTCTCGAGCGTCCCGACCTCGACGATGCGGCCATCCCGCACCGCCACCGCCTCGGCCACCGGCAGGGACGGCTCCATCGTCCGCACCGTTCGCGCCAGGAATACGGTTATCTCAGCCATCCATACCCTCCAACCCGTCAGGCAGGTCCCCGACCTTCCGATCGGGTGCCTGCGCTTCCCGCATCGAGGTCGGCATCCTTCAACGCCCTCCAGAGGAAGGGAGCTATCGCCGCTATCGCTACAGCCGCAGCCACGTAGCTATAGCTGACATCTGTCAAGGTGGCGACCGTTCCTCCGAAGACCGCGCCGATCGGGATCGACCCGTGGCCCACGAACAGGAATCCCGCCATCACCCGACCGCGAACACGGTCCGGAACCCCCATTTGCCGGTAGGTGATCGACACGATCTCGAGCTGGGCGGCCAAGAAACCCACCACGGCCAACCCCAACCCGGCCAGCAGAGCGACACCTGACACTGCCACCAGCAGGAAACCGCAGCCGGCCCCGAGTACGGATGCCACGCAGAGCTTCGCCCGGGGAAACCGACTGACCACGGAGGGAGCGACCAGGTAGCCGATGAAGTACCCACCGGCCAGTCCACCGAGAATGAGCCCGAAGCCGGTACCGCTCAGTCGGAAACGATCCTGGGCCACGAGCACCAACACCGACGTACCGGCGGCGGTCGAGAAATGTATGGTCGCGGTGCCCAGCAGGAAAGCGCGGAGCGGCCGGTCTCCCCACACCCACCGCACACCTTCCATGATGTCGGCCGAGAGCCCGGCGACCGTCCACTCCGACTCCGTGTGGGAGGGCGTTCTGGGGAGCATCAGCACCACCAGACCAGACATCAGAAAGGTCAGGGCGTCTATTCCCAGGGGCGCCCAGACGGCCAGCCCGAAGAGCCATCCCCCCAGCGCCGGTCCCGCAAAACGCTGCCCCAGGGTCTGGGTCCCGTACAGCAGGCTGTTGGCCGTGTCCATCCCGGAGGGCTTGACCAAGGTCGGAACCATGGCAAGCCCGATCGGATCGAATAGGGTCTCTCCGATTCCGATCAGGATCATCACCAGGTACAAGACCAGCAGCGACTTGCCGCCCCCGAGGACGAAGAGAGCCCCCAAGCCCACGATCGCGGCTCGACCGAATTCGGCCAGAGCCATCGCCCGGCGCCTGTTGACCCGATCCGCGATCGCTCCCGACAGGGGGCCGACCAGGAGCCAGGGGAGCCCGGCCGCGGCGGTGAGACCGCTGATCGAGAGCGGATGCCGGGTGATGGAGGTGGCCAGCAACGGCAGCGCCACGATCAATACCCCGGTGCTGAGATTGGAGATGGCGTAGGAGGTCAACAACTTGGTGTAGGAGTTGCCCAGGGCGGTGATTCTCAAGGTCGTCTTCCTCTGCCCAGACCCCGCCATCCTGCCCCGTCCTCAGGGGCAAGACCCTCCTAGTGGCCTGTCTGCGAAACAACCGGGTGCTCTGGCGGCCATCGGCGCCCCGTCGCTGCGTTCCGCTTCCTCAACGTACCCTGCGGGTACGCCTTCGTCAGCGGGCCTTGCGAGGAACACCGCTGCCTCGCCATACCACACCGCCATTACACAGACAGACCACTAGCCGTCCTCGGCGAGGCGCCGGCCGAGGGCTGCGGCAGCGTCGGCGCCGCTCTCTATGGCGCCGTCCATGAACCCGGCCCAGCCTCGGGCGAGGTCCGAACCGGCGAAATAGAGGCGGCCGTGGGGGACGGGGAAGTCGGAGTAGTAGCGCGACAGCTGCCCCGGGCGGTAGGCCGTCCAAGTCCCCTTGGCGTACGGGTCGGTCGACCAGTTGTGGCTGTGGCACATCCGGACGGTCGCCTCCGGGGCGAACCGGCGGATCGCCTGCTGCACCTGCGCCCGGTCCATTCCGTCGATCGCCGAGTCATCCTCGCCTATTCCCACCAGGAGCCGCCCGCCGTCGAAGTCGGCCTGCTCCGAGACCCAGCAGAGAGGGCCGCCCCAGCCCGAGGCCATCAGGAACTCGGGCACGTTGTGCACCAGGGCATGCAGCTTGACCGCATGGCCCGCCAGCCCTTCCGCGGCGAACCTTCTCTTTAGCGAGTCGGCCGCTAACGGCAACTCGAGGTCCTCCCAGGTGTTGACGGGAGCGGCCAGCACGGCGAAGCGGGCCCTGTGGGCGTCGCCGCCGGTGGTCGTCACCACGATGTGGTCGCCGGCGTCGACGATCGAGCCGACCGGCGCTGAGAGCCCGATCTCCGCGCCCCCGTCCTCGGCCAGGGCTGTGACCAGGCTCTCCGTTCCCCGGGCCAACTTCGTCGCCGGTGCGTCGTCGAGGGTCCAGGTGGTGTTGTCGTACCCGGCCACCCAGGTGAGGACCTGCAGCGCGGACACGTCCGAGGGATCGCAACCGAAAGCGAACGCGGCCCACATCGAGAGGTACTCCGCCACGAGCTGTTGGTCTGTGTAGGGCGCGATGAACTCGGAGAAGGGGATGTCCAGATCGTGGAGGTCCGGGCTGTCGAGATCGGACCCGAAGGTCACCCGGCGGGACTGGTCGACGATGTGGTCGAGGGCCTTGTCCAGATCGGGGCGGACGTCACTGGGTACGGGCTGGTCGGGACGCGCCAGGCTTCGGCCGCCGAGCGATACCCGGAACTCCTGGCCGGCCGGGCTCAGGACGGTGGGCAGCGAGTAGCGCTTGATCTCGCGGGCGATGTTGTGCTGGGTGCAATGGTCGATCCGCGTACGCGCCCTCTCGGTGTAGGGGTCGGTGTCGCCGAAGAGGGTGCCCCCCGG
>VXRE01000084.1 GCA_009838635.1 Acidimicrobiia bacterium
GCTCTGCCCCGGTGACGGTGACCGTCGACACCGTTTCTGCTCGGGACTTAGCGGTTGACACGCCCACGGTCAGTAGGAGCATCCAGACCGTGGGAGAGACATTCCGCATGGTCGTCGCGGTGCGGAATGTGAGCGACGCCACTTCGGAATCGGCCACGCTGCGCTTCTATCGCTCGACCGACTCGACCATCACAACCAGTGACGAGTTGATCGACTCCGGCAGCGTCAGCGCTCTCGGCACCTCGGAGACCGCCTACCTGTACAGCGATGCCCGAGCGCCGTCCACGCCCGGCACGTACTACTACGGAGCCTGCGTGGTCTCGGCGGGCGGGTCCGACTCGGCGGACAACTGCTCGCCCGCCCTGACGATCATCGCGGGCCGGCCCGACCTGGTGCTTGACCCGCTTACGGTCAGCCCGGTCAGCCCGGAAACAGGTTCTGAAGTCGAGTTGCGCATCGATGCCCTGCATAATCAAGGCAACAGCTGGTCGGGGTTCACCACCTTGCGGTATTACCTCTCGGCGGACGCTGCCATTACAAGCGCTGACAAGGAATTGGCCTATGACCTGATGGCTCCAATGGCGCCGTCAACCAGCGATGACATCGGAACGGTGACTCTCCAGGCGCCACCCTCACCCGGTACGTACTACTACGGTGCGTGCGTGGACGCGGTGGGCGAAGAGGCGGACACCGACAACAACTGCTCCGTGGCATCGGTCACCGTGAGACTCCCCGACCTCCTGGTCCTCACGCCTACCGTCAGCGACGGCACCCCGATCGCCGGGGCGCGCTTCACGCTCCACGCTACCGTGGTGAACCGCGGCAGTTCACGCTCGCAACCCACCAGCCTGGTGTACTACCGCTCCACCGACGAGACGATCACAACGGACGATACGTGGCTGGGTAGCGGACAGGTGAGCAGCCTGGACCCGCACGAGGTCGCGCACAAGAGCCCCACGCTGACCGCGCCGTCCGCAGCCGGGACGTACTACTACGGGGTCTGCATCAGAGTGGGCGCCGACGACTACTGCACAGAATCTGTGAAGGTCACCGCCGGCGATGCACAGCCCCCGCCGTTCGTTCTCAGGACCGAGTGTTTCGTGTTCCACGAACAGCATTTTGTCAGGTTCACAGTGACCGCGCGGGTGCCTCTGACATCTCTCGCCGTTAGTACATACATGGTCGAAGGAAGAACCAACACCAGACATCTGGTCAGACGGGTGGAAGTCGGCGACCTCGCGGCGGACCAGTCCTACAGTAAACTCACGTCGAGGTTGTTCTTCTCACACATGCGACGACACCTCACGACCTGCACGGCAGGTGTGGAAGGTTACGCATCAGTCCGGCCGGGCTTCGAACCACCTGCAACCACGGTCCCCGACCCTCGACCGCAAACTCCCGCCGATCAACCCCCGGCCGAACCAGATCCCATCTATCCCACGTCTCAAGACACTTTTCAACTCTATTTGGACCTCCAAGACACAACTATCACCGGAGGTGGAGATTACGGGCAATACCTAAGTTGTGGTGCCGGCATCGGCACCCCTTGCCCGTGGCAAGATCACATTTCATGGTGGTCGTCATTGCCTTCTGACCTTCAGCGTTGTGCCTTCCGTAGCACGACCTGTGCCTTCCCCATCCCCGAGTACCTTCGTAGTCGTGACTGACAAAGGCACTCGTCGTAAGCAGAAGCACACTACGTGTGGTTACGGCGAAGGTGCCCGAAGTGGCTGACAAGAGAGGCCGTCATGGTCACCCTCAGGATGGAGCCGACGACCGAGTTAAGAACGGCTCGCGTCCTTGCAACCCTGTCGCTCCAAGTTGCTCGGGAGGGCTTCGGTCAATTCATGGGCGGGCCAAGCTGTCGCTCGAATAATGCCATCAACTGTCCACTCAACCCCACGGGCGATGCACCGGGGGCGGCGAGGTTACGAGCGTCCCGCGACCGCCTCGGGCGGAGGTTCTCCCGGGTCGGGTAGTCCCTGTTCTAGAGCCCATCGCCTTACGTCTGCGAAGGCTTCGGCCCGGTCGTATGGCCCGTGGTCGATCCGCTTCTCGAGCAGCATGTTCAGGACCGCCCCCACTGTCGGGCCGGGGCCGATGCCCAGGTACTCCATGACATCGAAGCCGTCGATGGGTGGTCGGAGAGCATCCAGTTCCTCCTGGGCGCGGAGGACCTCAATCCTCGCCTCCAGCTCGTCGATCTGCTGCTGGATCCGGCGGGCCCGGCGGTCGCTACGGGTGGTGACATCGCACCGTGCCAGCTGGTTGAGCCGCGGCAGCAGCTCGCCCGCGTCCCGCACGTAGCGGCGTACCGCCGAATCGGTCCAACCCATCTTGAAGGTATGGGCCCGCATGTGGAGGAACACGAGTTCCGCCACGTCGTTGACGATCTCGTTCGGGTACCGCAGCTTCCGCAGGCGGCGGCGGGTCATCCGGGCGCCCACCACCTCGTGGTGGTGGAAGGTCACCCTGGGACCCTCGAAGCGGCGGGTGGAGGGCTTCCCTACGTCGTGGAAGAGGGCGGCCAGCCGGAGGATGAGGTCGGGTTCCGTCTTGGCCATTACCGCCAGGGAATGGGCCAGCACGTCCTTGTGGCGGTGGTCCGGGTCCTCGGTCATAGCCAGCGCAGGGACCTCGGGGATGAACGCGGCCGCCAGCCCCGACTCGACCATCACCGACATGGCGGGCGCTGCGCCGTCGGCCACCACCAGCTTGGAGAACTCGTCCCGGATCCGCTCCGCGCTGATCGCGCGCAGGCGCTCCCGCAGGCGTGCCACCGCCTCGAGTTCCGTCCGGTCGGGATAGAAGCCCAGCTGCGCCATGAACCGGAACAGCCGGACCATCCGGAGCGGATCGTCCGAGAACGAGACGTCGGGACCGATCGGTGTTCGCAGGGTCCGGGTGGCCAGGTCGGCCACACCGTTGAACGGGTCCACGAGGGACGGGGTGTCGAGCCCGAGCCGCAGGGCGATGGCGTTGACCGTGAAATCCCGGCGCTCCAGGTCGGCCTCGATGGAGTCACCAAAGGCGACCTCGGGGCGGCGGCTGTCGGGCCGGTAGGTCTCGGCGCGGAAGGTGGTTATCTCGCACCGCACCCCGTTGCGGAGCAGGCCGATGGTTCCGAACCGTTCGCCCACGGTGAACAGCTGATCGGCCCAGTCCCTGAGTAGCGGCTTCATCTGGTGTGGCCGGGCGCTGGTGGCGAAATCCAGATCGGTCGACTTGCGACCCAGCAGGGCGTCGCGGACCGAGCCGCCCACGAGGTGGATCTCGTGGCCGGCGGCCGTGAAGAGATCGGCCAACTCGCGGCTGAGGCCGCTGTTCAGCCAGTTCAGGCGCTCGGGAACCATGGTCGGATCAGCCGAGGTCCCACACCTTGGCAGCCTCCGCCCTCACCGCATCCAGGGTCGCGAAGGCGAGCTCGGAGGAGCGGAAGCGGTGCTCCTCGTCGGGAACGGCAATGCCGGCCGCGCCCGCCAGGGTGGCGCTGACCGAGGCCGTGATGGCGTCCAGGTCGTACCCGCCCTCCAGGAAGCAGATGGTGCGGCCCGGAGGGGTCAGCGCGGCGAGGGCGCGGGACATGTAGGCGTAGTCGGACGGGAGCAGCCGCAGGCTTGCCAGGGGATCGGCCGCGTGGGCGTCGTAGCCGGCGCTGACCAGCAGCCAGTCGGGGCCGAACTGCGAGATCACCGGCAGGATCAAATCCTCGAAGGCCCGCCGGTAGAGGTCGCCGGCGGTTCCCGGCGGGAGGGGCAGGTCCAGGATGGTGGCCGCGCCCTGGTGGGCGGTCATATCGACGATGCCCCCGGTACCCGGGTAGAACGGATACTGGTGGGTCGAGATGTACAGAACGTTCTCTTCGTGCTCGAACATCTCCTCGGTGCCGTTGCCGTGGTGGACGTCCCAGTCCATGATCGCCACCTTGCAGCCCCCCTCCACCAGCATGGCGGCCGTTACCGCCGCA
Source organism: Acidimicrobiia bacterium (assembly GCA_009838635.1). GTDB lineage: Bacteria > Actinomycetota > Acidimicrobiia > Spongiisociales > Spongiisociaceae > Spongiisocius. Next base: position 3,968 of record VXRE01000084.1, read on the forward strand.
CTGTTGAACAGGCAGAACCCCATCGCCGTGGACGAACGGGCGTGGTGGCCCGGCGGCCGGACCGCCAGAAAGGCCAGGTCGGCGGCCTCCTCCTCCAGGCGCCGGACCGCTAAGGGGCCCGCGCCGGCAGCCCGGATGGCCGCTTCCCACGAGGCCGGAACCGCCGCCGTATCCGGATCGAACTGACCGCCTCCCGAGGCACAGACCTGTTCGATGTAGTCGACATAGCCGGGGGCATGCACCAGCTCCAGCAACCTCCGGTCGATCTCCGGTGCCAACTCCTCGACCAACTCCACCGGAGCAGCCCGCACCCCGCGCAGGGCCGCGCCCAGGCGGGCCGGTCGCTCGGGATGGCCCCGCCCGGCGTCGTGCTCCTCAAAAACCGGGTGGGAAACAGCCAGCACTCTCATAGGCAGCCAGGCTACCCCGGTACCGGGCGCTGTCGGCCCCAAGACCCCGCGAGGTCGCCGCCCGCCACAAACCTCAGGAACAGGGCACCGCCCATGACGCCCTCCGCCTCAAGAACCCCCAACACCACAAACCTGAGGAACAGAACACCACAGGTGACGCCCTCTGCCTCAAGAACGTCCAGGCGCCGCAGGTCGCGAAAATCCGGGGCTCCGCGCCGGGCCCCTCCCCCGCCACCACCCATCCTGTTGGAGCGTGGTCGGCCATGCCCGGCTGGATGCCGGGAATCGGCTGTTCGCTCCATAAGCCTTGATGTTCCCTCGGGCCGGCCGGGCCGATCGGTCTTGCCCCATCGGCCGGTACAGGTGCTTGGCGATAGGCAACGTATATCGGAGCTGTGACGTTTTCAACCCTTCTTTGGAAGAACGCGAAAAGTTCTTTTCACGTCCCGGTGCAGCGCCGGGCCGGCGGCCGGATCCTGGCGGACGGCCATCCCCGTCCTTTCGTGAACGGTCCGGTTGGTAGATTCGGGGCTGATCGCCCGCAGGCTGGAGGCGGCAGGATGAAAGGCTTACCCTTCCCGGGAAGCGGCAACGGGCGCTTCGCCTCGCCGAACCGATGCCCTACCGTCCTCCGTCCCGTTCACGGCCCTGATCGCTAGCCATGTCTCCGCCGATACCGCGCCGCTACCGGCTGGAGGTGCGCCTCGGGCGCGACGAGGACGTAGAGGAGTGGTTCGCCACCGATCTCGAGCTGGATCGTCCGGTGCTGATCCGGGTGATCGGTCCCGAGGCGACCAGGGCGAGAGGCCGGTCGTTCCTGGCCGCCGTCCAGCGTGCCTCCCGGGCCAGCCATACGCATGTGGCCGCGGTCTTCGCAGCCGACAAGGTGCCCGGAACCACCTATGCGGTCACCGAGTGGGTGGGCGGCACCACGCTGGCCGACCGGGCGGGCGCCGGCGACGGGCCGCCCCTCGCCGAGCTGCTCACCAACGCCTGCGGTCTAGCCGAAGGCCTCTCCGTGCTCCACGGCGCAGGCGTGACCCACGGAGCCATCGACGCCGGGGCGGTCCTCTACTCCCGAGGGCAGCCGGCCAAGCTGGGCGGCTTCGGTCGGCTGCCGCGAGGCACCTCCCCCGAGGACGATGTCCGGGCGCTGGCCGGCACGCTGGAAACAGCCCTCACCGGCCAGCCTCCGGGGGCCATGGCGCCCTCGGAGCTCATCCACTCGCTGTCGCCGAGCGTTGACGACATCCTCCGCTCCGCCCGCGCCGACGAGATCGATGCCCGGCAACTGGCCGACCGGCTGCGGGCGGTCCCCTACTCCCCTCCCGTGTCGGCCTCCTTCCGGTGGTCCTGGCGCCGCCTGCTTCCGGCTGCCCTGCTCGCGCTCGCCGCCGCGGTGCTGGTATGGGCCGGTAGCGCGGTGGACACCAGCCCGACGCCCCCCTTGCAGGTGGCCGCGCTCCCATTGCCCACCCTGGCTGCCCCGCCGGATGAGGAGACCCCGCCCGCGCCGGCCTCGTCCCCCGGGGAGGAGGCGCCCGAGCAGGTGGTGCCCGAGAACGAACCGGTGGTCCTGCTGCAGGTGCTCGACTTCGATCCGCTGGGGGACGGCGAGGAGCATCCCGGCCGGCTGACCTTGCTGACCGATGGGGATCTCAACACCGAGTGGCGCACCGAGCGCTATTTCGACCCCTTACCTCTGCTGAAGGAGGGGGTGGGCGTGGCCTTCGAGGTGAGCGGTTCGCCGGCACTCCTCGAACTGACGGGGCTGTCCGAGGGCACCGCCTTCCGTCTCATGTGGGCCGAGTCCCTCCTCGGCGTAGACGACCCGGGCTGGGAGGTCATCGCCGAGCAACAGGCCGGCGCCGCCACCCTCCGGCTACCGCTACCCGAAGTTCGCAGCGGGGTCTGGCTGCTCTGGCTGACCGACCTGCCTCCCGAGGGAGACGGCTACCGGACTCGGCTGGCCGAAGTGAGTTTTCACAGTTGAGCAGGCGCCACGACTCCGCTACCGCCGACGACTCCGTCCTGATCCGGCGATACCTGGCCGGAGACGGCCGGGCGTTCGATCAGCTCATGGCCGCTCACGAGGGCCGGGTGTTCGCCATCAGCCTTCGTATCCTGCGGGATCGGGAGGAGGCTCTGGATGCAACTCAGGAGACCTTCATCACCGTGCTCCGCAAGGCCGGCTCGTTTGAGGGAAGATCGGCGTTCTCGACCTGGCTGTACCGGGTGGCGGTCAACACCTGCTACACCATGCTCCGCAAGAAGGGCCGGCGACCCACCGCGCCGCTGCCCGAAGCCCATGACCCTCCCGACCTGTCGGCAAGCGACCGCTTCCGCTCCGCCGAGCTCCGGCCGATGCTCGAAGACGCCCTGGCGACCCTGCCCGAAGAGTTCGGACCGGCGGTGCTGCTCAGCGATCTGGAGGGCCTACCCCTGCAGAGCGTGGCCGAGATCCTCGAGATCCCGCTCGGTACGGTGAAGTCACGCGTGTTCCGGGGCCGGAAGCTGCTGGCCGCACATCTCGGGAACCTTATGGCCGCCTCCGGGTATCCGAAAGAGGACGAAGCATGAGTGACGAGCGCATCCCCATCGACCAGCTCCTGGATCTGGTGGAGGGCAACCTTCCGGAGGAGGAGGCTGCCCGGCTCGACGCCACCCTCGACGAGGGTGACCGCCGGGAGCTGGCCGTCCAGGCCGCCGTCCGGTCGGTCTTGGGGCAGCTACCCGGTCCGGAGCTATCCGACGATGAGCGTCAGCGGCTCCGGGCGGCCGTCCGAGCCGAACTCCGGGTCGAGGAGGCCGACCCCGCGCCGTCCGCCGGCCGGCAGGAGCGCCGATCGTGGCTGGTGCGCGTCCTTCCGTCCGCCGCAGCGGCCGCGACGGTGGTGGCCGTGATCGCGGTCGCCGTCAACCTGGTCGACACCGATTCCGGCCAGGAGGCCTCCATGGCGGATGTCGAATCCGCCGTTACCGCGCAGGCCGCCGCGGTCACAGCGGCTCCGGCACCGACGCCGACCACCACGGCCGCTATGCCGGCGGAGTCCGCGGCGGCGATGGAAGCGGCCCCCGCCGCCGACGTGGAAGCTGATCTCGCCGATGCCGAGATGGCGATGGAGGAGGCCATGGCAGAAGCTGAGGTTGCCGCCGACCTCGCCGCGGCCGAGATGGAGGCGGCGTTGGCGGAAGCCGCGGAGCCGGAAGTGGTAGCCGAAGCCGCTGCCGAGCTCGTCCAAGCCGCCGCTGACTCGGCGGAAGAGGCAGCTCTCGGGCCTGGCTACGTGGCGTTCGAGGTTGCGACCGACCGGCCCGACGAGACCCGTGAGGCGTTGGAGATGATGGAGGAGTTGGCCGCGATCAGCGAGATGACGCCCGTGCCGGTCACAGAGCTTGCCGACCGGGCCGGCGAGGAGGGCCTGGTCTGCTGGCAGGAGGCGGCCGAGTTGGCGGGGGCGAGCGGGGTGATCACCTGGATGGCTCCCGGGCTCGTGGACGGCGTGCCGGGTGAGGCCTACCTGGTCGCACCCGGCCCGGACGACCAACCGGCGGACGGAGTTCTGGCCCTGTTCGTCTACCCGGATTGCCGCGCCGTTGCGCTTCGGGCGGTTACGGACGAGTAGTCGACTGCGCGTCTGGCCTCACTTGCTCATGGGGCTAACCTGCCCCGTGTGAGGGAGAGCTACGCCGCTCGCTTTGCCGACCTGCTGGAAGGAATCGCCGCCAGAGTCCGTTCGCTGACAGTGGACCGGCTCGACCGTGGGATCACCCTGACGGCCTTCGGCACGGCCGCCGCGGTGCTCATCGTGGCAGCGCTCGTTCTGATCAGCGTGGCCCTATTCCGCCTTCTGGCGATCGCCACCGGCGCCACCGGGGCCTACGCCGCCTTCGGGGGATTATTTCTGGTCGCCGGATGGTTGTCATGGCGGAAGGGAAGACAAGTACCTGAGGAACAGCCACCCGGAGGAAGTGAATGACCGAGAACCTGGTCATCATCGGATCGGGCCCCGCCGGGCTCACCGCTGCCCTGTACGCGGCCCGGGCCGACCTCTCCCCGCTGGTCTTCGAAGGGAGCGCAGCGGGAGGGCAGTTGATGATCACCACCGACGTGGAGAACTACCCGGGATTCCCGGACGGGATCATGGGTCCCGAGCTCATGGAACGCTTCCGCAAGCAGGCCGCGCGCTTCGGCGCCACCCTGATCACGTCCGACGTCAGTTCGGTCGACTTCACCCGGCAGCCGTTCGAGGTCCGGGTGGGATCGGACCGTCACTCGGCCAGAGCGGTGGTCATCGCCACGGGCGCCACCGCCCGGTTCCTCGGGGTGCCCGGCGAGGAGGCGCTGATCGGCCGCGGCGTGTCCGCCTGTGCCACCTGTGACGGGTTCTTCTTCCGGGGCAAGGACCTGGTGGTGGTGGGCGGCGGTGACTCGGCGATGGAGGAGGCCCTGTTCCTGACCAAGTTCGCCTCGAGCGTGACCATCGTGCATCGGCGGGACCGGTTCCGGGCCTCCCGGATCATGGCCGGCCGGGCACTGGCCAACGAGAAGATCGACGTCCTGTGGAACACCACCGTGGAGGAGGTCCTGGGGGAGTCGACGGTGACCGGCGTGACGCTGCGGGACGTCATCAGCGGGGAGACCCGTGAGCACCCCATCGAGGGGGTGTTCATCGCGATCGGCCACGTTCCCAATACGGAGCTGTTCCGCGGCCAGATCGACCTGGACGACCAGGGCTACATCCTGCTGCCGGGTCGCAGCACCATGACGAACGTGGAGGGCGTGTTCGCCTCCGGCGACGTGGTGGACAAGGTGTACCGCCAAGCCGTGACCGCCGCCGGGACCGGCTGTGCGGCGGCGATCGACGCGGAGCGCTGGCTCGAGGCCGGGGAATGAGCCCCACAGCAAGCCAGGACCGTAACTGTGTTTAATGCTAGTAACGTCTGTAGCGCGGTAACCTACAGTAAGTTCAGGCGCCATATATCCGAAGGAGGATCCAGGAAATGGCTGATGTCGTAACACTCACCGACGCAGAGTTCGCGCAGGCCGTCGCCGGCGACAAGCCGGTGCTGGTCGACTTCTGGGCGGAGTGGTGCGGCCCGTGCCGCCTGGTGGCACCCTTGCTGGCGGAGATCGCCGCCGACCACGGCGACCAGATCACCATCGCCAAGCTCAACATCGACGAGAACCAGCAGACCCCGTTCCAGTATCAGGTGATGAGCATCCCCACCATGGTGGTGTTCCAGAACGGCGCGGAGAAGAAGCGGATCGTGGGCGCCCGACCCAAGGCCGCCATCCTCTCCGAGCTTCGGGAGTGGGTATCCTAGTTGCTAGTTGCTAGTTGCTAGTTCTAATGAACACTACTAATTATCGACTAGAAACTAGAGACTAAAAACTAGCAACTAGGTCGATGGGAAGAACCGCCGGTAGATCTGCTCCAGTTGATCCAGGCCGCTGAATCGGAGAACCACCTGGCCGTCGACCGCTCCCCCCTTCCGCTTCTTGTAACGGATGTCCACCGATGTGCCGAGCTGTTCGGCCAAGCGGTTCTCCAACTCGATGATCACCGCCGGACGAGGCTCGGCCGGACGGCGGCGCCTAGCGTCCCGGGCCATTCCCTTGCCGAGCCGCACCGCTTCCTCGAGTTGGCGGACCGACCATCCCTCGGAAACCGCTCGGTCGGCCAGGTGTCGGGCCAGGGCCTGATCATCGAGTCCCAGCAGGGCCCGAGCGTGTCCCGCCGACAGGTCACGGGACGCAACCAGGACCTGGATCGCCGGGGCGAGATTGAGCAGGCGGAGGGCGTTGGTGACAGCGGCCCGGCTCCGGCCCACCTTCTCCCCGATCTCCGCATGGGTCATGCCGAATTCGTCCTCGAGCTGGTGGAAGGCGGCCGCCTCCTCCAACGGGTTGAGGTCCTCCCGTAGCAGGTTCTCGACCAGGGCCTCCGTTACCGTACCCACCGCGTCCGTCTCCCGGATCAGGGCGGGTAACTCGGTGAGTCCTGCCTCCTGAGCGGCGCGCCAGCGTCGCTCGCCGGCGATCAGCACGAAGCCGGGACCCTCGGGCCGGACCACCACAGGCTGGAGAACGCCCAGCTGACGGATCGAGTCGGCCAGCGTCTCCAGCGCGTCCGCGTCGAACCCCTGCCGCGGCTGGTTGGGGTTGGCACGGATGCGGCTGATCGCGATCCTGCGCAGATCGGTGCGCCTGGGCGGCGGAATGAGAGCTTCCAGGCCCTTACCGAGGCCTGATCGGCGGGTGGTCATCGTGCTTGCTCCTGTTGTCGGTGTCTCTGAAGGAACTCCATGGCGACATAGCGATAGGCAACCGCCCCGGGGCTCATCCGGTCGTACAGCTCAATCGGCTCGCCGTAGGACGGTGCTTCCGACAACCGGATCGATCGCGGGATCACGGTACGGAAGACGCGCTCGCCGAAGTAGTCGCGGATCTGGGCAGCAACATCGGTGGAGAGTTTGGTACGAGCATCAAACATAGTCAACAGTACGTTACCTATGTACAGATCGGTATTGAGGCTGTCGCGTACCAGATCGATGCTGTCCATGAGTTGGCCGAGGCCCTCCAGCGCGTAGAACTCGCACTGGACGGGAATGAGCAGTTCGTGGGCCGCCGCCAACGCGTTGATGGTCAACAGGCCTAGGCTCGGCGCGCAGTCGACCAGGATCGTGTCGTAGTGCCCCGCCACGGGGGCGATCGCCGCTGCCAGACGCTGCTCCCGGCTCAGCATGGACACCATTTCCAACTCGGCGCCCGCCAGGTCGATGCTCGCCGGTGCCAGGGCCAAGTTGTCCACTGAGGTCGGGACTACCACCTCGTCCAGCGCGCTATGACCTATGAGGACGCTGTAAATCGACCGGCCGCCATCGGATGTCCGGGCACCGAGACCCGTGCTGGCGTTGCCCTGAGGATCCAGGTCCACAAGAAGGACGCGGTGTCCTTCCAAAGCCAGCGAAGCGCCGAGGTTGATGGCCGTGGTCGTCTTCCCGACACCGCCCTTCTGGTTGGCGATCGCCACGACGAGGCCCCGCCGGGCAGGTTCGGGTGGAGTCTCTGACCCATTGAGCACCCCCTAATCCTAGGGGGCCGCTCGCTCTAGCCGGATGGTTTCACGTGAAACATGAAGGTAGCGAGGTTGAGAGTTGTCCGGTCCTCCGGGTCTCAGTCGAGCGAAATAACCACGGAACGCCGGGGTTCTGTGCCCTCCGAGTAGGAGCGGACGCCATCAATACCTGCCACCGCATCGTGCACAACCTTACGGTCGACAGCGTTCATGGGCTCGAGCATGATCTCTCCCCCCTCGTCAATAACCTGCTCGGCCAGCTGGCCCGCATAGATCCCGAGAGCCTGTCGACGTTTCTTCCCGTAGCCGGCGATGTCGAGCCGGAGCCGGCAACCACGGGCCGTCTTGCGCTGCACGATCGTCCTGGTCAGTTCGTGGACGGCGTGCATGATCGAAGCCTTCGGGCCTATGAGCGCCTGGGTCTGCTCGCCCGTTATGTCGGCGCGTACGACCTTTCCGTCGAATCCGGACTCGACCGTCCCTTCCAACCCGAACTCTTTCAGTAGGCCGTCCAGGAACTCCCGGACCACCTCGGCCTGCTCGGTGCCCAAGGTGTCGCCGTCCTTACTATCACCCGCCACCGCTCCGACCTCTCCTTCTGCCCTTCGGCCTTGACGCGCCTGCTGTTTCCTACCGCGACCCGACCGTGAGTCGCCGCCTGCCTTGCCGCCGGCCTGCCGGCTCTTCGCCTTGGCGGCTCCTCCTCTGGCCTTGCTGCGATCCTTCGGCGGGGCGCCCCTGCCAGAACTCGGCTTACGCGGCGCCTTCTTCTTCGGTCGGCCACGGCCGGCCCGTCCCCTCCGCCCTCTGCTCTTCGGCTTGACCCGTACGATGGCATCCTGCCGCCCGATACCGAGGAATCCCGGCTTCGGTTCCTGCAGCACCTTGACCTCCGCCCGGTCGGCGTCTTCGATGCCCAGCTCCTCAAGAGCAGCCTGGACGGCCAGTTCAACGGATGCGCCTTTGACCTCGACCCACTCCACCATCGGTTTACCTTCTCCTCCGTCTGCGTTGTTTCTTAGCCGAGCCCTGCGGGCGGGGCGGCTTCTTGCCGTCATCCGGCTCACCGTCATCGGGCTCCTTGGTAGCCGGCTTCCCCCCGTCCGGAGGAGGGCCGGGACGTCCGTCGATCTTGAAGATCAGCAGCTGCTGACCGGTCCGGAAGACGTTGCTGGTCGCGAAATAGAGGTTAAGTCCTGACGGCCAGATATACGAAATAACCCCGAACATCAACGGTAGTATCTTCGTCATACGCTGAACAGCTTCGGCCTGCGGATTGCTGGTACCAGACTGTTTCGGCGGGCTTAACAGCTTCTGTTGCATGTAGCCCGTGAGTATCACGAACCCGACCAGCAGCAGGTAGGGGATCGTCGCCACGGCGAACAGCCCTTCCGTGCCCACCACCTCGGACGGGGCCAGGTCGAGATCCATGGTCAGGAAACGCAGCGCGCCCTCGCCTGCAGCCACCAGCAGACTCGAGTCCGCCGGCAGGCTATTGGCCGGGTTCCGCAGCACCTGGAACAGCGCGAACCAGACCGGCATCTGCACGAGCAGGGGAAGCACGCATCCGAACGGGCTGACGCCTCGCTCGCGATAGAGCTCCATGACCTTCTGGTTCATCGTCTCCTGGTCGCCCTTGTACTCCCTGCGGAGCCGCTCCATCTCCGGTTGGATCTCCTGCATGGCCCGGGTCGACCGGACCTGCTTGAGAGTGAGCGGAAAGACCAAGATGTTGACAACGATGGTAAGGCATATGATGGCAAATCCATAGTTGGGAACGAGGTCGTAGAAAAAGGAAAGGATATTGCCGAGCAGGGCCTGCAGGCTGTTCCAAATCTCGCTCACCGGCTGACTGCCCTTCTATCAGGAACGGGGTCGTACCCTGCCTCCGACCACGGGTGGCAGCGGCCCAGGCGCTTCAGCCCCAGCCACGCGCCCCGCCATAGCCCGTGCTCGCCCAGCGCCTCGTAGGTGTAACGGGAGCAGGTGGGGAGGAACCGGCAGGAACTCGGGATCATCGGGCCGATCGTGTGCTGCCACACGCGGATGAGGCCCTGACCCGCCATAGCCGGCAGCCTCAGCGCCGAACCCGTCGGCCCAGAAAGCCTCACCTTGCGCTCGCTCGGGGGAGGGTGGACGAGATCGCGTCGCGAACCCATCCGCACAGCTCCTGGAAGGGCGCCGTGGCCACGACCGGCGTGGCTATCACCACGTAGTCGGTCGCCTCAGCGAGCGTCACCTCGCGCAACGCCGCCCGAAGGCGCCGCCTTGCCCGGTTACGCACCACCGCGCCACCCACCCGGCGGCCCACCACCAAACCGACTCTCGGGAGACCACCGTGACGGCGGTGGGCAACCACGGTGACGCCACCCCGCCTGAGCCGCCGGCCATTCCTCAGCACCTCGTTGAACTCGGAGGCGCCGCTCAGGCGTCGGAGGCGACCCGGGCGACCTGTGGAGTCCGGAAAGGATGATCCGACGGATGCGGGGACAGCCGTACTCGGCGCGGTCGTCATCGTGCTTCTTCTCCTCTGCCTACAGACCTTCGCGGTCGGAGTGCCACCCTTACGGGCCATACCCAAGGAAATGCGTGGGCCGAGCGGCTCCCCGGCTGCCCACTCGCGCTCGGCGGGTCGCCTGCCTAATCAGGCGGAAAGCCGTTGGCGGCCCTTCTGGCGCCGTCTATTCAGAATGGCGCGACCCTGGCGCGTTCGGATGCGATGCCGGAACCCGTGCTTGCGCTTTCTGCGGCGATTGTTCGGTTGGTACGTGCGCTTCATTAGGGGTCCCTTATCGGACAACCCGGGTACGGTGCCCGGTGCGGGGGAAACGGCGTGGCCCGGCCCTGGCCGGGGCCTGCCGACACTTCCTTGAGGTCTGACAAGATTACGGACATCCCGCCCGTATTGCAAAGATGGCCTGGTCGGGGTGCGGTACCGATGCGGGAGGCGTCGGGCGAGCCCTGAAACGTTCGCCGGAGAGCGCGAAATAAATCCGCCGAGAACGGCAAAATCCGCCACGGCGACCTCCTCCCGCCCGAACACGCTTCCACTTACCTACCTGACATGGTGTTATGGAGTCCGTCCTACTGTCGCCATGCCCTGAATGAACGGTTTCACTCGTCCAGCGCCGCCTGTGGCGACGTAGGATGACCACCGGCCGGGCTCACCCGATCCAAGTCCCCAGGGTCAACCGTGAGCAACGACTGGAGCCTGGCCACCAGACCAAGTGGAGTACTGCCGGGCGCGGGGTGGAGTGGCGTGGCCAGCCTGCGCTTTGTTATCCACAACTGTGGACAGTGCTGTGGGTAACCCCACCCGCAGAGCCCGCCGGGAGGAGGAATACTTGTCTAAGCCCGAACTCGCGCAGCATGATCCCGACTTCTCTTCCGCCCTGCGAACGAGGGTCGGGCCGGAGGGTTGGAAGAAGTGGTTCTCCTCCGTTCGCCACGAAGTCGTCGATGAGACCCTCTACCTGGTGGCGCCATCCGATTTCCACATCCGTTGGCTCCGGACCAATTACCAGACCACTATCGATGAGGTGGCGGCATCCACCTTCGGACCGCAGACTGTTATCGAGTACCTCGTCACCGATCGGCCGGACCTCACGGAGGAACCGACCCCGGCGTCCGCTCTCGCAGCCGAGCCGGCACCGGAGGAGACGCCCGTAGCCCCCATCGACCGAGCACCGGTTCCCGCCCCCAAGTTCCTCAGCAAGTACGTCTTCGACACATTCGTGGCCGGCCAGTCCAACCAACTGGCCCTGGCAGCGGCCAAACGGGTCTCCGAAGGCCCTGGTCAGAACTACAACCCGCTGTTCATCTATGGCGGGGCGGGCCTCGGCAAGACCCACCTCCTCCACGCCATCGGCCACTACATCCGGACCCATCGGCCTTCCGCCAACGTCCGTTACATGACCTCCGAGAACTTCTTCAACGAGTTCGTGGACGGCATACGCAACAAGCGGATGGACTCCTTCAAGCATCGCTACCGGACCATCGACGTGCTCATGCTCGACGACATCCAGTTCTTCGAGGGCAAGGAGCAGGTACTCGAGGAGGTGTTCCATACCTTCAACACGCTCCACGAGCTCGATCACCAGATGGTCCTCTCCTGTGACCGCCCTCCCAAGGATCTCGGCATCGAGGACCGGCTCCGGTCCCGCTTCCAGTGGGGCCTGCTCGCCGACATCGGTCCACCCGACCTCGAGACCCGCCTGGCGATCCTGCGCCGCAACGCAACGGAGTACGCCTCGGGCACAGTGCCCGACGAGGTGCTCGAGTTCATCGCCCGCCACGTCACGGACAACATCCGGGAACTAGAAGGAGCCCTCACCCGGGTTACCGCCTGCGCCGCCCTCACCGAGCAGCAGATCTCCGTCGACCTCGCCCGCTCCGAGCTGCGCGGTCTGATACCCGACCCGGCAACCACGCCACCGACCGGCACGGAGATCCTTGAAGTCACGGCCACGACCTATGGCCACTCCCTCGCCGACCTTCAGGGCCCCAGCCGCGTGCAGCCCCTCGCCACCCACCGCCAGGTGGCCATGTACCTCTGCCGCGAGCTCACCGACCTGTCGCTTCCCAAGATCGGCAAGGTCCTCGGCGGCCGCGACCACACCACGGTCATGCATGGCATCAACAAGATCAAGAAGCTGCTCCCCAAGGATCCGGAACTGGCACGGCAGGTCGCCCACCTGTCCGGAACCCTGTGGAAAAGATGAGGGTCTTCCCCAGCCGCTCGCCCGCGCCGGGCGGACCTGGGTATAACGTCGGCGATAATCCACCGACCGCCTGACCGGCCCGGCCCGACCATGAGCAGCCACCCATCAACGACGTCAGACTCACGGGGCCGACCCTCTGACCTGGGAAATGAGCCACCGCGGTCGGCCCGACGAGTAACTTCCCCAACCGTGGCAAGCAGGCCTGTACGGACACCTATCCACATTCCACAGGGCCTACTACCACGACTGGTAGAGAATCCAAGAAACTAGTAGTCGAGAGCGGGAAGGATTAGCAGTGCATATCCGAGCTGATCGGGATGATCTAGCCGAGGCATTCGGTCGCGCGAACCGGGGCGCGGGAGTCAAGACGGCTCTTCCCACCCTTCAAGGAGTTCGTTGCCAAGCCGAAGGCGGACAACTGGAAATCACCGGGAGCGATACGGAGGTCACGATCCGGACCTCCGCGAAGGTGGAGGTCATGGAAGAGGGCGCCTTTCTCGTCCCGGGTCGCCTGATGACCGACGCCATACGGAGAATGCCTGAGGGAGCGGTGACCATCCGGTCGCAGGAGGGGGCCATCGAGCTGTCGGGCAACGGGCCTACGTTCACGATCAGGCTCCTGTCGCTCGAGGACTACCCGAAGCTGCCTGAGCCTGATCTGGCCGGAGCGGTCGAACTTGACGGGAACCTGCTGGTGGAGGCGCTCTCGCAGGTCCTCGTGGCCGCCTCTAACGATGCCTCGCGGCCGATCCTGACCGGTGTTCTGATAGAGAACTACGAGGAGGGCTTGCGCCTGGTGGCGACCGATAGTTACCGCCTGGCGATCCGGAACCTCCCCGGACTCCAGGTGGGGGATGCCGCGCTGATACCGGCGCGGGGCCTCAAGGAGCTGGCGCGCACCGTGGCCGCGGACCAGGTCCGAGTCGCGATTCGCGAGCGGGAGGTCGTGGTCGCTTCGGACCGGGGCTCGCTGAGCGTCCGCCGGATCTAATGCACATTACCGAAATAACCGCAACTACTTACCGACGACTACCCGGCTGCGGTGGAGTTCGACAAGGATCGGCTGCTGGAGGCAGTGGGACGAGCGGCAGTGGTCGCTGACGAGCATGTTCCGGTGCGGTTGCAGATCACCGGCGACGGGGTGGAGATGTCGGTGAGCCGTAGCGACCTCGGCGAGGAGGTGGAGCCGCTGGATGGCGCCGTGAGTGGTGAACTGGACGAGCTGAAGATCGCCTTCAACGTGCGGTATCTCCAAGACGGGATCAACGCAGTGCCGGGCCCGCGGATCCGGATGGAAGTGAAGGACAGCAACCGTCCCAGCATCATCAGGGCGGACGGGAGCGACAGCTTCCGCTACCTGTTGATGCCCGTGCGCGTCTGAGCGCGCCCCGGCTCGACTAGGGACCGCGGGTGAGACTTGCCTGGTTGGAGGTCTCCGACTTCCGCAGTTACCGGCAGATGCGGTGGGCGCCGGATCCGAGAATCAACGTGGTGGTGGGCCGGAACGCGTCGGGCAAGACCAACCTGCTCGAGGCAGTGGGCTACCTGGCCTCCCTCAAGTCCTTCCGGGGGATCCCGGACGCCGCCCTGATCAGGAGGGACGCGGAACGGTCGGTCCTCCGCGGGGAGGTGGTGACGCCGGACCGGACCACCCGGATCGAGGTGGAGCTGGCGAGGGCCGGGCGTCGCCGGGCGCAGGTCAACGGAACCCGGCTGGCGCGCCTGGCGGATCTGGTGGGGGAGGTGCGCACGATCACCTTCCTCCCCGATGATCTCGACCTGATCAAGCGGGGTCCCTCGCACCGGCGAGGCCTGCTCGACTCGGTAGCGGTCCAGCTGTGGCCCGGTGCTTACCGCGACCAGCTGGAATACGAGCGGGCCCTCCGGCAGCGGAACGTGTTGCTCAAGCAGATGGGTCGGCGGACGGATCCGATCACGCTGGACGTCTGGGATGAGCGGCTGGGCCGGGCCGGCGCGCGGGTCATGGCTCGCCGGCAGGCCGTGATGAATGCCATCGAGGAGCGGTCCGGTTCTGCCTACCGGGGGCTGGCCGGCGATGCCACGAGGGTGCGGATCGACTACCGGTCGGGGTGGGGCGCCGCGACCGCGGGCGATCAGCCCGGCTGGGAGGAGGCCCTCAGAGAGGCCCTCAGGGAGGCCCGGCCCGCCGATCTCGAGCGGAGGGTCTCGACGGTGGGGCTCCATCGGGACGATGTGAGGCTGCTCCTCGACGACCGGGACTCACGGGTCCAGGCCAGCCAGGGCGAGCAGCGCACCCTCACCCTTGCCCTTCGCCTGGCATCCCACCGGGCGGTGGAGCAGGCGGTGGGTCAGCCGCCGTTGCTCCTGCTTGACGACATCTTCTCGGAGCTCGACGAGGAACGCTCGGCGGCGCTGGCACGGTCCTTACCAGCCGCCCAGACCTTCATCTCGACAGCTCGGGACGAGGAGGTTCCGCTACCCGCCGGCCGCCGCTGGCGCCTGGAGGAGGGGATCCTGGGGTGACCGAGCGTTGGTCGGCGGATCAGGTGGAGGAAGCGCTGGCCGCCTTCGACGGAACCGAGTCCCGAGCCTTGCGGATTCTCTGGGAGATCCAGGAGCTCGAGCGCAGCCGTCAGAGGCGGAAGGCGAGGCACGACGGCGACATGGTGTCCTTCGGAGACATGCTCCAGTCGATCCTGGCCGGCCTCGGCATGGCCGACCTGGACCGGGTCCGGGAGCTCGACGAGCGCTGGGAGGAGGTGGCGGGCCCGCAGTGGGGTTCCAATTCGGTTCCGGTGGTGGTATCTAAAGGGGAGCTGTTGGTCGAAGCCTCTGACCCACGGCTGGTTCGCATGCTCCGGCACGACGCCGAGCGGCTCGTGGTACGTATCGCGGAGCGCTTCGGTAGGTCCTTCGTGACCTCGGTGCGGGTGGTCGGGCCGCCGTGGCGGAGGGGGTGGTGAGGAGCGAGAGCGCCCATGGGAGCTGTTTTGTATAAACCCGCAGGTCACGCCCTATTTCTGAGTGGCTTGAATGTTGGCTTTGAGTCCAGGGTCGGGTACAATCCGGTTACGGTGGAAGAGACCCACCGGCCGGCTTGCGCCGCCCTCCGCCCGACCAAGGACTGCATGTGACCCTGGACCGCCCCCCGAGCTATGGCGCGAGCGATATCAAGGTGCTGCCGGGTCTCGAGGCGGTCCGCCGCCGGCCCGGCATGTACATCGGAACGACCGGCCCCCGGGGCCTTCATCATCTCGTCTGGGAGGTGGTGGACAACTCGGTCGACGAGGCCATGGCCGGCTGCGCCGACAACATCGACGTGGTGCTGGATGCGGACGGAAGCTGTCGCGTATCCGACGACGGACGCGGGATTCCGGTGGCGCGGCTGGCCCAGACCCGGAAGTCCGCCCTCACCACGGTGCTCACCACCCTCCACGCCGGAGGCAAGTTCGAGGAGGGCGCCTACACCGTGTCGGGTGGCCTCCATGGGGTCGGCATATCGGTGGTGAACGCCCTCTCCGCCCGGTTCGTGGCCGAGGTGGTTCGGGACGGCTTCAGGTGGTCGCAGTCGTTCGAGCGCGGCAAGCCGACCGGACCGCTGAGGAAAGGCCGCCCGGCCCGCAAGACGGGCACCACGATCACCTTCTGGCCCGACCCCGATGTGTTCACCGACACGGTGGACTTCAAGTACACCACCGTGGCGCAACGGCTCCGGGAACTGGCCTTCCTCAACAAGGGGCTCAGCGTCCGCCTGACGGACAAGCGGAACGGCAGCCGCTCGGAGACCTTCTGCTACAAGGGCGGCCTGCGGGACTTCATCCTCCACCTCAACAGCCGCCGCGACGCTCTCCATGGACGGATCCTCTACCTGGAGGACGAGGCGCCGGAGGCGGAGCTACAGGTCGCACTCCAATGGACCAACGCGTTCAGCGAGAACCTGATCAGCTTCGCCAACAACATCAACACGCACGAGGGCGGCACCCATGAGGAAGGCTTCCGCACCGCCCTCACGAAGGCCGTCAACGAGTTCGCCCGCTCCAAGAACCTGCTCAAGGACAAGGATCCGAACCTGACCGGCGAGGACGTGCGGGAAGGACTGACCGCGGTGGTCTCCGTGAAGGTGCGCAACCCGCAGTTCGAGGGGCAGACCAAGACGAAGCTCGGCAACACCGAGATCCGTAGCTACGTGCAGAAGTCCCTCAACCGGATGCTGCCGGAGTGGTTGGAGCGCTACTCGCCGGACGCCCGGCGGATCGTGGAGAAGGCCCGCCAGGCGCAGCACGCCCGCGAGGCGGCCCGCAAGGCCCGTGACGTGATACGGCGCAAGTCGTTGCTCGCCTCCTCACGGCTGCCCGGCAAGCTGGTGGACTGCTCATCCGGCAATCCCGAGATCGCCGAGTTGTTCATCGTGGAGGGGGACTCGGCGGCGGGCCCGGCGAAGAACGGGCGCGACTCCATGTTCCAGGCGGTGCTGCCGATCAGGGGCAAGATCCTGAACGTGGAGAAGGCCCGGCTGGCCAAGGCCCTCCACAACAAGGAGATACAGGCCCTGATCACCGCGATCGGAACGGGTATCGGCGAGGACTTCGAGATCGGCAAGGCGCGGTACCACAAGGTCATCCTGCTAACGGACGCGGACGTGGACGGCGCCCACATCCGGACCCTCCTGCTGACCTTCTTCTTCCGCCACATGCGGCCGCTGATCGAGGCCGGTTACGTGTACGTCGCCGTGCCGCCCCTCTACCGGGTCAAGGTCGGGAGGGGGGTCCGGTACCTGGCCGACGACGCCGAGCTGTCGGCCTTCAAGGAGACGCATCCGAAGGCCCGGCCCACGCGGTTCAAGGGCCTCGGGGAGATGAACGACTCCGAGCTGGGGGAGACCGCCCTCCATCCGGAATCCCGGACGCTGGTCCAGGTGGACATGGCGGACGCGACGGAGGCCGACCACGTCTTCTCGACCCTGATGGGCGGTGACGTGGCCGCTCGCAAGGAGTTCATCCAGCAGAACGCCGGCGACGTCCGGTTCCTGGATATCTGAGCGGGAGGGAACGCACCGTGCCGGAACTCGAGACGGGACGCGCCGCCCCCCACCTTGCGGTCGACATAAACGACGAGATGTCGAAGTCCTTCGTGGACTACGCCATGTCCGTGATCGTGTCACGGGCGCTCCCGGACGTGCGGGACGGGCTCAAGCCGGTGCAGAGGCGGATCATCTACGCCATGGACGACATGGGGGTCGGGCCGCGGCGCCCCCATCGCAAGTCGGCCACGGTGGTGGGGGAGGTGATCGGCAAGTACCACCCGCACTCCAACGACGCCATCTACGACGCCCTCGTCAGGATGGGCCAGTCCTTCTCCCTCCGCTATCCCCTCATCCATCCGCAGGGCAACTTCGGCACGACCGACGATCCGCCGGCGGCGATGCGCTACACGGAGTGCAGGCTCGATCGGCTGGCCGCGGTGCTGCTCGACGGCATCGACGAGGACACGGTGGACTTCGCCGACAACTTCGACGGATCCGAGCAGGAACCGGTCGTGCTACCGGCCCGCTTCCCCAACCTCCTGGTCAACGGCTCGCAGGGCATCGCGGTCGGCATGGCCACCAACATCCCGCCCCACAACCTGGGGGAGATCATCGACGCGTGCCTGTTCGGGCTGGACAACCCGGATGCCGGTCCCGAGGAGTACCTGTCGATCGTCAAGGGCCCCGACTTCCCGACGGGCGGCTACGTGATCGGGACCAAGGGAGTGAAGGACGCGCTGGTGTCGGGGCGGGGCTCGGTCCGGATGCGAGCGGTCACCGACGTGGAGCCGATCCGCAAGAACCGCACCGCCATCGTGGTGACCGAGCTGCCCTACCAGGTGAGCCAGGATCGGGTCATGGCCCGGATAGCCACCCTCGTCCAGCAGAAGACGCTGGAGGGTATTGCCGACCTGCGCAACGAGTCCTCCGGCCGCGTGGGGGTGCGGCTGGTCATCGAGCTGAAGAAGGACGTCAACCCCAAGGTGGTGCTGAACAACCTGTTCAAGCACACCAACCTGGAGGAGAGCTTCGGCGTCAACGCGGTGGCCCTGGTGGACGGCGTGCCGCGCACCCTCAACATCGCCGAGCTCGTCCAGTACTTCCTCGACCACCAGATGGAGGTGATCGAGCGGCGCACCCGCTTCCGGCTGAAGCGGGCCCAGGCCCGCGCCCACGTCCTGGAGGGGCTGATCGTGGCGGTGGACAACATCGACGAGGTGATCGCGGTGATCCGGGGGAGCGAGGACGTCGCCTCGGCCCGGGCCGCTCTCATGGACCGCTTCCCGCTGTCGGAGATACAGGCCCGAGCCATTCTGGACATGGCCCTGCGCCGCCTCACCTCGCTGGAGACCGCCAAGCTACGCGAAGAACTCGCCGAGCTCCAGCGGCTGATCGACGAGCTGACCACCATCCTGGCCGACCCGGTCCGGCGCCGCGCCATCATCGCCGACGAGCTCCAGGCGACCCGTGAGACCCACGGAGGCGCTCGCCGCACCCAGGTCATGCCGGCCGAGTCCGAGCTGTCCCTTGAAGACCTCATCGCTGACGAGGAGATCATCGTCACGGTGTCGGCCACGGGTTACGTCAAGTCGGTGGCGGCGAACGCCTACCGGGCGCAGGGCCGGGGCGGGAAGGGCGTGAAGGCGGCGGCGCTGCGCGGCGACGACTACCTGACCCATGTGATCCACACCACCGCTCACTCCTACCTCCTGTTCTTCACCAACCGGGGCCGGGTCTACCGGGTCCGGGCGCACGAGATCCCCCGCAAGGCCCGTACCGCCCGAGGGGTCCTTGCCCACAGCGTGCTGCCCCTGGATCCCCAGGAGCGCATCGAGGCGATCGTGGACACCCGCGACTACGAGTCCTACCGCTACATGGTGATGGTGACCAGGAAGGGGAAGGTGAAGCGCACCGCCTTCCGGGAGTACGACAGTCGCTACGCCCGGCTGGTGGCGATCCGGCTGGCCGATGACGACGAGGTGGTGACCGTTCATTCCACCGACGGCAAGAGCGACCTGCTCCTCTTCACGCGCCGGGGGATGGGGATCCGCTTCTCGGAGGACGATGTTCGCGCCCGGGGCAGGGCTACGCAGGGCGTCATCGGGATCCGCCTCAATCCGGGGGATGAGGTGGTGGGAGCGGCCGCCACGCTGGAGGGCGACGACATCCTGCTGCTGACCTCGGGGGGTTTCGGCAAGCGGGTGCGGTCGGCGCTGTTCAAGCGCCAGGCCAGGGCCGGCAAGGGCGTCAAGGCCATGAAGCTGACGAAGGTACGAGGGGAGATGGTGGGCGCCCGGGCGGTGACTCCAGGGAGCCAGGTGATGATCGTCTCCACCGGAGGCGTCGCCATCCGCACCGCCACGGACTCGATCAGCCGCCAGAGCCGTATCGCCAGCGGCGTCAAGGTGATGAACCTGCCTGACGGGGCCAGCGTCGCCAGCTTCGCCCCCGTTCCCATGGACACCGGCCTCGCCACCGAGGCGAAGTGACCGAGGCGCGTCTGGGGGCCTGGTCCGCCCCGCCCACCACGCAACGCCGGGTTCGCCGGATCCTCCGCAAGTTCGATCCCTGGACGGTCATGAAGGTGTCCGCAGTCCTGTCCGCGCTGGCCGCACTCGGGCTGGTGCTGCTCTCGGTGATGCTCTGGGCGGCAATCTCCCGGCTCGGCCTCGTGTCCGCCTTCGACGAGGCGGCCGCCCGGGTGGCGCTGATCGATCCCGACGAGTCCCTCTTCAAGACGGGCGGTGAGTACCTGCGCGGCATGATCCTGCTGGCGGCCAGCTGGATGGCCGTAACCACGGCCACCCTCACCGTGGGAGCCGTGCTGTACAACCTGCTGGCGGACCTGGTCGGTGGGATCGAGTTCACGGTGCTGGAGGAGGTGCCGGTGGACACCTCCCGGCACGACGCCGGGCGAAGACCACTCGTCGGAGGGATGTGATGGCGACCGTGCGGCGGGTGCGGCGGGTGATCCGCAAGTTCGACCCGTGGACGGTGTTCAAGGTGTCGCTCCTGCTGCACGTGGTATTCGCAGCCGCCACCCTGATCGGCCTGCTCCTCATGTGGTCCCTGGTGGAGAGGGCCGGCATTCCCGCCTCGCTCGACCGGTTCCTGATCACTATCAGCCTGGTTGACGAGGGCTCGGCCTTCTTCGACAACGGCAGCCGGTTCATCCGGGTGGCGATCTTCTTCTCGGTGGTATTCGGGGCGGCGATGACCCTGCTGACCACGCTGGCGGCCGTGTTCTACAACCTGACTTCCGACGTGGTGGGCGGCGTCGAGGTGGTCATGCTGGAGGAGACATTGCAGGTTCCGGCACCCCCGATGCCCGATCCTCCGGATCCCGACCCGGACGTGTCACCCGAGGACTCCGCCGAGATGCCAACCCTGGCCAAGTGACCGCTGCCGGGCCAATCACCTAGGCGCTGACGAAGCGGGCCACCTGCATGCCGGCGTCCTGGGCCAGCCGCACGAAGACCCCGTCCGGATCACCGGGCCCGCCGACGCCGCCCGGGTAGGCGCCCCGAGCGGCGGCCAGGATGGCCGCGCCGAAGCACACCGCATCGAGGAACCTCCCCTCGTCCGAGACGCCGTGGACCAGGGATCCGCCCCCTTCAGCGTCACGGAACTCGAGATCGACCCGTACCGCCCTCCATGCCGAGTCGGTCGGGGCCGGGCAGCACTCCACATCCTGCCAGGGAAGGGGGTTCTCCCCCCACCCGGCCCACAGGGGCCCGACCGGCTCGGGAAAGGTGACCGCCCGTCCGGCCTGGAGGGGCCGGCCCGCCACGGTCCACGCCAGGCGAGCCTTGAGGGGCTCAGCCGACCGCGGGAGCATCGACATGGCCAGCGCGGCGGCCAGGCCCGCCCCGCTCCCGGCTCCACCGACGATCGTGGCGTCGGGGTCCGCAGCAAAACGAGGCGGTAGGTCGGAGGCTGCCACCACCGGGAGGCCGAGATCGCAGGCCTCTTCGACCAGCGGGCGCGACGCGCCGGTCACAGCGTCAACGCCGAGCACGTCCCAGCCCGCCAACGAGCCGGGCGGCCCGACGGAGTCCGGGCCGGTTGGCAACCGTCCGACCTCGATACCGTGGACGGCCTGGAGCACCCGGATCAGCCGGTTGCTCCGGTCGCCTTCCGTATGGAGAGCGATTCGGCGGGTCACTGGTGGTGCGCGGTCGGGTGCCAGGTGCCGGGTGTGGCCGGGGGTTTCGTGTAGGCCGAGGCGCGCAACCTCCAGGAAGTGACCGCGGCGGCGGCTGTCGCCAGCAGGACCACCGCCAGGAGCGTCCGGAACTTCATGGCCGAGAGTCTACGAGTTGCGGTTTCCAAAGTTGTCCCGCCGATCAGCGTGTGCCGCCGTTGGGAAGGCCTCGTGCCACCGGAGAACGGCGGTCGATTCATGGGAGCGGACGAGGGGGGTTGAAAACGTCACACACTTGCCATATGTTGCCGGTTGCCAAGCACCACCACCGGCTGATGGCATGACACGATCGGTTCGGCCGGACCGGAGGGAACATACAGGGCTTCATGGAGCGAGCCGCCCAACCCCGGCAGCTAGCCGGGCATGGCCGACCACGCTCCGAACCACGGTGGCGGCGGCGGGGGAGGGCCCGGTGCGGCCGCCCAGCGTGGCGCGATTTTCGCGTTCTGGCCGGC
>VXRE01000112.1 GCA_009838635.1 Acidimicrobiia bacterium
GGTGGGGGGTTCGGTCGGGCCTTCTGCCGGATCCTGGCCGAGGCGGGGGCCGAGGTCATCCCGGTGGACATCGATCCGGTCGCCGCCGCGGAAACCGCTGCTCTGGTAACCGGGAACGGCGGTCAGGGATGGGCGATCGAATGCGACGTGGCGGATGCGACCGCTGTCGAGGCGATGGCCGAACGGCTGGAGGATGCCGGGCCGGGCGTGGACGTGCTGATCAACAACGCCGGCAACTCCCCACCGTCCAGGCGGGTGGCCGACATCCCCGTCCAGGAGTGGGACGACGTGATCGCGGTCAACCTGCGGAGCGCGTTCCTGTGCACCCGAGCGCTGATACCGATGATGCTGGCCACCGAGAGCCCGTCCATCGTGAACATCGCCTCGGTGCTCGGGATGCGAGGCTTCCATCCGGACGTCATCTCCCAGGCGGGATACGCCGCCTCCAAGGCAGGCATGATCGGCCTCACCCTCCAGACGGCCGCCGACTACGGGGAGTTCGGGCTGCGCGCCAACGCGGTGGCACCCGGCTGGCACCTCGGCACCAACCTGAGCAAGCGGGCCGGTAACTTCGCCACCCCCGAGCAGGAGGCGAGTCTCCAGCGCACCATCCACGAGCGGATACCGCTCCAGCGAGCCTCCACCGCCGAGGAGCTCGCTCCCCTGGTCCTCTACCTGGCCAGCGATGCTTCACGGTTCGTCAGCGGCGCGGTAATGACTCACGACGGCGGTTGGACCGCCATCTAGCCCTGCCGCGGAGGATTACCTCCGAGCGGGTAGCATCCGGCATCGTGCCCGACCTCCGAGCAGCCGCCCAACACCTATTCCCGGATCTGGTGGACCTGCGGCGGCTACTCCATCGATTCCCCGAGCAGGGCAACCACCTCCCGGAGACCCGCCGGATCGTGCTCGAAGCGCTGGAGGGCCTGCCTCTCCACATCGTGCTGCACGAGACCACCAGCGGGGTCGTGGCGGTGCTGGAAGGTGGTCGCCCCGGTCCGGTGACCCTGCTCCGGGCCGACATGGACGCCCTGCCGATCACCGAAGAGACCGGCCTGGAGTTTGCCAGCAGCCATGACGGGTTCATGCACGCCTGCGGGCATGATTTGCACACCGCCATGCTGGTCGGGGCGGCCCGGTTGCTGTCCTCGATGAAGTCGGACCTCGCCGGTACGGTGCTGTTCATGTTCCAGCCCGGTGAGGAAGGCTTCGCCGGGGCGCGTTTCATGCTCGAAGAGGGTTTGCTCGCCACGGTGAAGGACCGGCCTTCCGGCGCCTTCGCCATCCACGTGAACACGTGGACGCGCAGCGGCATGGTGCTCCACCGCAAGGGCCCGCAACTCGCCTCCGCCGATGAGGCGCGGGTCACGATCCGGGGCAAGGGAGGCCATGCGTCCGCGCCCTACCTCTCCTACGACCCGATTCCGGTGGCCGCGGAGATCGTCCTGGCCACGCAGACCGCCATCACCCGCCGGATCAACGTCTTCGAGCCGGGCGTGATCACCTTCGCGACCGTTGCGGCCGGGACCACCCACAACGTGATCCCCGAGACGGCTTCCATGGTTGCCACGATCCGAGCCGTCTCCGAGAGTACTCGCGACCAGCTACACGCCCTGATCAACCGGGTGGTCCCGAGTATCGCCGCAGCCCACGGTGTGGAGGCGGAAGTCGAGATCAAGCTGGGATATCCGGTGACCGTCAACGACCCCGATCACACAGCCTGGGTGGACAAGGTGGCCCGAGACACCCTGGGCGACGACCAGGTGGTGTGGATGGACTCGCCGATCATGGCCGCCGAGGACTGGGGATACGTGCTCCGGGAAGTCCCGGGAACCATGTCGTTCCTCGGCGCCTGCCCTCCTGACCTGGAACCCGGCCGGGCGCCCGGGCTCCACTCCGACCGGGCCGTGTTCGACGAGGAGACGATGATCACCGGAGTGGCTCTGCACGCCGCGGTCGCCCTGTCGCGCGGTCGGAGAAGCGAGTGAGCACCCGCCTTCCAGCTGGCTAACCGTGCTCGAATACCATGACCGTCTCATGGCCTCTGTTCCCAGCTTGCTGTCTCTGCGTGAAGGCGCCGCCGCGCCCGGACCCTTCAACCCGGCCGAGGGCCACGGCCGGTTCCTGGACATGGCACTGGCTCAGGACGGGCCGATGGGACCGACCGATCGGTCCTACTGGGTGATACCGGGTCGGTTCGCGGCCGGCGCCTATCCCGACCCCGATCCCCGGAATGACAAGGTGGGCCAACTCCTCGACGCCGGCATCAACCTGTTCGTCAACCTGACCCAGGATTATCCGGGCGGTACCGACCACAGGATGAACCGCTACGACCTTCGGGGGGCCGAATGGCATGCCACAGTGGTGCGCCGCGACATAGCCGACAACAGCGTGACAACGAACGACGAGATGATGGCAACCCTGGACCTGGTCGATCACCGCCTTCGAGACGGATGCAACGTCTACGAGCATTGCTGGAGAGGCAGCGGGCGGACCGGGACCGTGGTGGGATGCTGGCTCCGGAGGCACGGATACGCTCGGTCCGGCGAGGTGCTCGATGTGCTGCGGAGGCTGCGGTCGCAGGGAGACCGGAAAGGAGGCCACAAGCCAACGCCCCACACGGAGGACCAGCGTCAGATGGTGCTGGAATGGCCCTACGGCCGGTAGGTAGACCATCGAGTGCTTGGTCGTGAGGGGTAAGGCGTGAGGGCGGTCGTTACCACGGGACCCGGGAAGCTCGATACCGTGGATGTTCCCCACCGGAGCGATAAGGGCAAGGTCACGGTCCGTCTCGAGCGGGCGGGGATATGCGGGACCGACCTGAAGATCCTGGATGGCGCCATGCCTACCCGCTATCCCCGGATACTCGGTCATGAACTGGTTGGAACTGTCACGCGGACCCCACCCGGAGCACGCATCGTTCCGGGCACCAGAGTGCTCGTGAATCCGAGTTTCGACTGCGGCACGTGCTATCTGTGCGAGAACGGCCAGACCCACCTTTGCCGCCGCGGCGGGCTGCTGGGCCGGGACTTCGACGGTGTCTTCGTCGAGACCATCGGGGTACCGGAGCGGTTCCTCCATGTGGTGCCCGAAGAGATCGTCCTGGACGACACCGGACTCCTGCAGGTCCTGGGCACGGCCGTCCACTCCCAGCAGAGCGTCCCGGTCTCTTCCGAGACTCTGGCGGTGGTGGTCGGCCTGGGAGTGTCAGGTCTCCTGCATCTCCAATTGCTGAGGGCACGAGGTGCGGGCCGGGTCATCGGAGTCACCCGGTCGCGACGGAAGCTGGATCTGGCCAGAAGTCTCGGCGCTCATGCGGTGGCCACCCCGGACGAGGCGGTCGCGGCTGTGACCGAGATCTCGAATGGCAGGGGCGCCGATCTGGTGGTGGAGGCTGTGGGAACCGAGGCCACGGTGCTCCAGGCGATCGAGCTGTGCGGCTACGGCGGCCATGTGGTGGTTTATGGCACGGTGACCGGCAGAGGGGGAAGGCTGCCGTTCTACGAGTTGTACCTCAAGGAGCTCACCTTGCACTTCCCGAGGGCCGCCCGGCCTGCCGACTACAACACCTCCATCCGCCTGGCGGAGCAGGGCCGGATGGAACTCGCCCCGCTGATCACCGCCCGCTTCCCCTTGGAGCAAGCCTCCGCCGCCTTCGCCGCCGCCAGGAGCGGGGACCACCTCAAGGTTCTCCTGACGACCTGACACCCTTGCCGTCGGCGGTCTTCTTGCGAGTGCCATCGGTATGATCCCGACCAATCGACCAGAGAAGAGGATATGCGGGAGGCTTTCGGAGTCCTGAGCACGGACTGGAAGGAAGGCATCAACTGGGACGCGGTCCGCAAGTGGCGGTTGGCGCGGGCCCACGAGGCCATGAAGCGCCACGGCCTGGGCGCCATGCTCCTCTTCTACGACGAGAACATGCGCTACGTGTCGTCCACGCTCACCCCGGGGTGGAACCGCCTCAAGCCCGGACTCCGTTACGTGGTGCTGGTACGGGACCGGCCTCCGATCGTCTACGAGCAGGGTGACATCGGATTCCACTTGGAAGTACACAGTCCGTGGATCCCCAAGGAGAACGTCCGGTACTCCTACGCCTGGATAAAGGGCGCGGTGGGTCCCGCCTCCACCCAGCAGGTCGACAAGTTCACGCGGTCTCTCATCAGCGATCTGGAGGCGGCCGGGGTCAAGGACGAGCCTCTGGGAGTCGACTTCATCGACATCAACCTGGTACAGGCCTTCGAGCGGCACGGGATCGAATGGACCGACGGCATGAGCCCGATGATGGAGGCCCGCGCCATCAAGAGCCCCGACGAGGTCAAGGCGTTCTCCATGGTGGGTTCGATCTGCGACTACATCCACTACGAGATCACCAACTTCATCAAGCCGGGAATGACCGAGAACCAGGTGGCGGCATTCGGGTTCGAGAAGCTGTACTCCATTCCGGGCATGGAGGACGTGGAAGACGTGATCGTGTCGTCCGGTCCCAATGCCTGGCCCAACTGGCGGAACTTCTCGGATCGGATGATCCGTCCCGGAGAACTGGTCATCGTCGACCTCGCCGCCCTCACGTGGAACGGGTTCAAGAGCTGCGTGTACCGGACCTACTGCGTGGGGGGCAGGCCGACCGCCGAGATGCAGCGGGTCTACGACGAGGCTCACGGATGGCTCTGGGATTCCATCGAGGCCACCGGACCGGGTGTCACCACCGCAGACGTCGCCTCCAAGTGGCCGAGCGCGCAGGAGGCCTGGGGATACGAGGAGGAAGACCAGGCTGCCGCCAACCTCTGGGGGCACGGGCTGGGCCTGGCCCAGTACGACCCGCCGGTGATCTCACGCATCTGGTCGCTGGACCACCCCGTAGAGATCCAACCGGGCATGACATTCGCCCTGGAGACACAGCACGGAAAGCTCCACGAGTTCGGCGTTCGTCTGGAGGAAATGCTCTTCGTGACGGAGACCGGAATCGAGATGGTCTCCACCTACAAGTCTCACGAGATCATCGTCGTGGACTGACCATGCCCCGGGCAGCCCGGTTGGTGTGGCTCGACGACGCTGAGGCAGGGAACGCCGCTCTGGTCGGCGCCAAGGCAGCCCGGCTTGCCGAGGCTCGGAGGCAGGGCTTGCCGGTTCTCGACGGTTTCGTGGTGCCGGTAGCGGCGTCCGCCGCCGCCGTAGGAGAAGGAGTTGTTGTGCTCGGGTCCCGGCGCGACTCCGGAGCGGCCCGAACCGCCGTCTTCGGCCACGGGGCCGCGAGCCTCGCCTCGGAACTTGCCTCGGCAGCCGGGAAGTTGGGAGAGAGCCTGGTGGTGCGATCCTCCAGCCGCGCCGAGGCCGAGGGGATATGGGCAGGCGCCTTCGCAACCTATGTGGGCCTCCGACCCGACGAGGTGGCCGTAGGCGTGATCGGGTGCTGGGCATCCATCTTCAACCCGGAGGCCTTGAGGAGGGCGGAGATCGCCGGCATGGAGCCGGGCGACATCGGGATGGGCGTCCTCGTACAGCCTGAACTGGCGCCCGCCTGCGGCGGGACCGCCACGGTGGGAGAGACGGGCAAGGTCACGGTGGTGGTGACGCCGGGACACCCGGGAGCCATCCGCGCCGGCCGGCAGCCGGGCGAGGTGGCGCTGGTAGCCGGAGACGGCACGATCCAAGCCAGGGACGGCTCCCGGTGGAACTCCGACCTGCGCCGCGTCGCCCTCCTGGCGCGGCAGGCGAGCGAGCGACTGGGTTGTCGCCACATCGAGTGGGCGAAGGGCTGGAACGGCGATATCTACCTGCTCCAGGCACAGCCGGCGGCTCGCGTCCGAGAGGGGGCCGTTATGCCGCCGGCGCCCCGATCGTTGGGAGGAGGAGACCCGTACCTCCGCCGCCTGGTCCGGATGATGGTCCGCTATCCGGGCCCGGTGGGCGAACGCTGGGTCTGGCCATGGGCGATCGGCATGGATCTCCCTGATCCCATCGCTGATGAGAGCGCGTCCAGAGCGCCTGCGGAGATTACCGTCGACCTACGCCGGGGTACGGCCGCACTCACAGCACAACGCTGGAGTGGGATCGGGAGCGACGCTCCCTTGGAACGAGCCTGGTCAGCCCTCGGCCGGGGTGATCCGTCGTCGCTCCTAGACCTCATCCAGCGCTCCGGACCGGTCGATCCTGCCGAGGCGGCGTCACAGGTCCGGAGGCTGGCGGAACTGGCAGTGTCCCTCACCGGCACGGGGGTGATCCCGTCCCAGGGGTGGATGTGGTATCTGGACCCGGGCACCCTCGACGATCCGGAACGCGGGACGGAAGGACTGAGCGGGCGGATCGGGCTCTCCCGATGGGACCCGTTCATTTACGGCGTCGCCGTATCCCAGGGCAACAGCATCTCCGGCCGTCCTGCGGCATCGGGATGGGGCGCGGGGCGCCTCATATCCGTCCGAACCGCAGACGATGCCGTCCGGCTCAGCCCAAGAAGCGTGATCGCGGCACGCCAACCCATCGGCAATCTGGCGCCCCTGCTATGGAATGCGGCGGGTCTCATCACCTCCGAGGGCGGTCCCGGCGCCCATCTCTTCGAAGTGGCTGAGTGGCTCGGGGTCCCCGCCGTGTGCGGGGCGGACATCGAAGCCTGGGCCGAGGCCGGATCCCGACGTCCGGGTCAGGAAGAGGATCTGGTCGTGGCTGTGGACGGGGGCCGCGGTCGCGTGCACGCACTTCCGGCCTCCTGAGCGAATGTCGCCGTTCGAGCGTGACCACAATCGGTAGGCTGGGAGCCCGAGCCGGCAATCGCGCCGGCTAGCTCACCACGCCGACCCGACGACGGGAGAAGGATGCCGGCTATCGATGCGGTCCGTTCCATGCTCTTCGCCCCTGGGGACCGCCCGGACCTGATCCTCAAGGCCGCGAGGTCGGACGCTGACGCGGTGATCGTAGACCTGGAGGATGCTGTGGCCACCGGCGCCAAGGATGCCGCCCGCGCCAACCTCGCCGGCTGGCCCGGGTCCGACAGCGCCCTCCCCCACTTCGTTCGAATCAACGGCTTCGGCTCGGAGGCGATGTGGAAGGACCTGGTGGCCGCCGTAGAGGCAGGAGCCGAAGGCGTGATCATTCCAAAGGCCGCCAACAGGGAGGTCGTACTCAAGGCGTGCGGCGCCCTGAGCGGGCTGGAGGCCGCAGCCGGACAGCCTGAGGGCTCGACCGCCCTCATACCGATGATCGAGACCGCGAAGGGAGTGCTGAACGCGGTCGAAATCCTGGGTGGCTGCGAGCGCGTCCGGGCGGTCATGTTCGGTAGCGGCGAGCAGGGCGACCTGGTGGCCGATCTCGGAGTGGAGTGGGAACCGGCGGGAACGGGCCTGGCCTATGCCCGATCCCGCGTGCTCCTCGCCGCGAGAGCAGCCGGCATCCCGCATCCGATAGACGGCGTGTTCATGGACTACCGCGATCAGGAGGCGCTGCGCACCGAGAGTCGGCTGGCCCGCCGCTCGGGGTACGTAGCCAAACTCGCCATCCATCCTGCTCAGGTGCAGGTGATCAACGAGGTCTTCACGCCCACGCCCGACGAGGTGGCCCGCCATCGTGCGGCCCTGGAGGCGTTCGACCGGGCCGAAGCAGAAGGGGCGGGCTCGGTCGCCGTCGACGGCCGGATGGTGGATCGCGCAGTGGCCAGGACAGCCCGAGCAGTCCTAGCCCGGGCGCGCTCTAGTAGTCGATTACCGTGATCTCGTCCACCGGCCAGCGGGTGAGGACCTCGGCGCCCTTCTCCCGGACCACGATCATCTCCTCCACCCGCATCCCGTAACGGCCGTCGGGCTCCTGGGTCTCGACGGCCATCGTCATCCCCTCCAGGATCTCGATCGGGTGATCCACCGAGATCCCCCTCCAGATCAGAGGGCGTTCGTAGAGTTGGAGCCCCAGACCATGCGCCCACTGGTTCGTGGTCATCTGCCAGTAGTGCTCGGCCCCGTACCAGTCCATGCGCTCGCCCTCACGGTCCGGGAAGTGCATCGCCACCTCACCGGTGGTCACTCCCGGACGAATGGCCTCGATCACGTCGTACATCCAATCCCGCGCCCGCCGGTACGCATCATGGGAACGCTGCTTCGGCTTCCCGATGGAGAAGGTGCGGTAGTAGCACGACCGGTAGCCCTGGAACGTGGCACTGTAGAAGTCGGCGTACATGATGTCGCCGGGGCGGAGGATCCGGTCGGTGGTGTTCGCCTGATGCTTGGGCCAGGTGTTGGGACCACTGGTCAGGTAGCCGCCCTCCACGGTGCCGCCCCTCCGCAGGATGGCTTCCACGGCTGCGCCCCAGACCTCCTGCTCCGGCACCCCGGGCTCGGCCGCCTTCTTGATGGCCATGAACCCGGCCTCGCAGATCGCCGAAAGCACCCGAAGGCACTCGACCTCGTCAGGGGTCTTGGTCTGCCGGGCGGTATGGAGAGCGTCCGCCGCGCCTGCGCGGATGTCGAGCCCCCGCTCGCTCAGCTTGGCCGCCAACCCCGGCTGGGTCGAGTCGATCCCGACCGGATCCCGATGGACGCCGTAATCGTGGGCAGCCTCGACGATGAGGTCCGCCATCGTGTCGGCCAGGAACTCCCGAGCCGAGGGAGACCCGCTGGCACGCGGAACGTTGCCCAGACCGGGTGCGGCATAGCGGATGTCCGGCAGCCATGGACAGTTGGCCCGCTCGTTGCTGGCGTGGTCGGCGGTGTCCCAGTGCACCACATCCCCGCCGGTGGTCAGGAAGCTGTAGTGATCGGCCCCCGAACCTCCCAGCATGGCCAACCCTGTCACGTAGCGGATGTTGGGGTCGTCCAGCAGCAGCACAGAACCCAACCCTGCCTCGGCGATATGGTGCTGTGCCCGTGCCTTGCGCTCATCGCGCATGCGGGCCATGTTGATCCGCTCCTCCCAATCGACCGCCATGGTCCCGAGGGTGCCTTCCATGTATGTCGGCTCGTACAGGCTCATCGTGTCCCCTCCATTGCAGGTCGGTCAGTTCCGGTTCGAGCCGGAGGCCCGAGGTGCGCGACGAGGGCCGCAAGGAACTTGGCGCCCTCCATCCCGTCGAAGACCCGGTGATCCCCGGTCAGCGTCAGCCTCACTGTCGGCGCCGCCACCAGCATCCCCTTAACCACTACCGGTCTGGGCTTCACGGCGCCCACGGCCAGGATGCCGGCCTCCGGGGGGTTGATGAGCGCCGTGAACTCGTCAATCCCGGCGGCGCCCAGATTCGACACCGTGAAGGTGCCCCCCTCGAGGTTCTCGGGACGCAGCCGTCCCCGACGGGCCGCCTGCTCGAGGCGGCGGCGCTGCGCGGACGTCTGCGCCAGTGACAAGGAGGCCGCGTCCGGGATGACGGGCACCACCAGCCCGTCATCGACCGCGACGGCAAACCCGAGATTGACGGCGGGATGAACCCGAACCGAGGGCGGATCGCCGTCTATCCAGCTGGCGTTCACGGACGGCCTCTCCGCCAGAGCCTTGGCGGCAGCCCAGAGAAGTAGGTCCGTGTAGGTCGCCTTCGGTCCGTCGGCGGCGTGATCGGACATCTCGATGACAACCTCGCGCACCAGCCGGAACTGCGGGATCGCCGCCGATCGGGTCATGCTCCTAGCTATCGCCCGGCGCATTCGAGGCAGCGGACGGGACTCCGGAGCCCCCGCCTGTGCGGCCTCGTGCGCCCTCACCACATCGTCCTCGGTAACCCTCCCCCGCGGTCCGGTACCTTCCACGCCGGAGATGTCCACCCCGAGTTCCTTCGCTCGGCGACGTGCCAACGGTGATACCGGCTTCCGGCTCGACTCCCGGGTCGGGGGACGGGAGGGCGGCCCGCCGGCCGCCCGGGCAGCCGGCGCGGCACCAGCCGCGATAGGTTCAGACGGTGGCGAGTCAAGCGAAGGCGGTTGCGCGGACGGATCGTCCGCTATCCACGCGATAGGCGCTCCGGTGGCGGCGGAAGCCCGCGGTTCCATGAGGATGGCAACCAGATAGCCCCCGGTGGGGGACTCGAAGGCCACCTCCGCCTTATCCGTCTCGATGACCGCCAGGAGTTCGCCCTCCTCCACCCGGTCTCCCGGAGACTTGAGCCACTCCACGAGGACGCCCTCGCTCATGTCCTGGCCCAGCCGGGGCATCTTCACCAGCCGCATGGTTTCCCTCCCCGTC
Source organism: Acidimicrobiia bacterium (assembly GCA_009838635.1). GTDB lineage: Bacteria > Actinomycetota > Acidimicrobiia > Spongiisociales > Spongiisociaceae > Spongiisocius. The sequence goes on from VXRE01000112.1 coordinate 10,153, forward strand.
CCGTCAGGCCTTGCTCAATGCAAGGTCCAGCCGCCGTCGGCGGTGACCACGGCGCCGGTCACGTAGCTGGCCTCATCGGAGACCAGGAACGCGATGACCGATGCGATTTCCTCCGGTAGAGCGTGGCGGCCCATCGGCGTACCGGAGAGCATCTCCCGCCATCGGTCGGGGTCGTCCCGCCGCAGATCGGCATTCATTCCGGTAGCGGTGGCCCCCGGCGCCACCGCATTCACCCGGATCCCGTATGGAGCGGTCTCGAACGCGGCGGAGCGGGTCAGCATGGTGACGGCGCCCTTGGAGGCGGTGTAAGCGGCGTGTCCGGCAATGGGCAACACCGCCTCGATGGACCCCACGTTCGCGATCGCCCCCCGGATGCCCCCTTCGATCATGGAGGCCACCACGTCCCGCGCCAGCCGGAAGGGCGCCTTTAGGTTGATATCGATGGTGAGATCCCAGGTCTCCCGCGAGTGCTCCAGGATCGGCTGGCGAATGAGTATCGCCGCGGCGTTGACCAGGATGTCGATGCGCCGGTCCCAGTGCCGCAGTGCGGTTTGCACCACGTCGGTACAGGCCTGCGCCAGGCTCAGGTCGGCGGTGAGGGCGGCGTGCGATCCGCCAAGGCTCGAAAGCAGGTCGGCCAGTCCCGCTTCGTCCCGGTCAACACACAGCAGGTTGGCGCCGTCACCGGCCAACCGGTGGGCGGTGGCCCTTCCGATGCCGGATGCGGCGCCGGTGACGATGGCGTTCTTACCCGAGAAGCGCCCGGTCATAGCAGCATGTACCCCCCGTCCGCATAGATGGACGTGCCCGTCACGTAGGAGGCGTCATCGCTGAGGAGGAAGGAGACACACGTTCCGATTTCCTGTGGCTCCCCTAGGCGGCCGATGGGAATCAGCTTCGGAGCTTCCCGCCGGTAGATGTCCGGCGTCATCTCGGTGTCCACCGAACCCGGGCTCACCGCGTTTACCCGGATACCGAACGGACCCAGTTCCAATGCCAGGACCTTGGTCACCGACAGAAGGCCTCCTTTCGAGGAGGCATAGGGAACCTGGTCGGGATAGGCGATGGTGTCCTCGGCCGAACTGATGTTGACGATCGCCCCGGTCAAGGCGTTCCGGACCCAGTAGCTCGCCACCTCCTGGCACAGGAAGAAGACAGCCGTGAGGTTGGTCTCGATCATGTCGTCGAGGTTGCGGTCGGGCTGGTCCCAGAAGGGAACGAAGATGTTGAGCGCCGCGTTGTTGACCAACCCGTCGATCCGGCCGAAGCTGTCGAGGGCCGAGCGTAGAAGCAGGGACGGTGTACCGGGGTCCTTCAGGTCGGCCACCACCACCGTCCCCGAGCTCCCGGCCTCTTCGACCAGTTCCCTGGTTCGCTCCAGGTCTGCGGCGGTGCGGGACGTGACGACCAACCGGTACCCACGCTCGGCGAGGGTGATGGCGATCCCCCTACCAATCCCCCCGCCTGCTCCGGTGACGATGGCGACCGGTGCGTCGGAGGAAGGCCCGGCGCCCATCAGGAGACCATTCCCATCACGGTGTCGAGTACCTCGGCGAGGCGATCGATGTCCTCCTCGGTGTGACCGTAGGACACCACACCGGGGTGGACCGGCGGCCACAGCACACCGTGCGCGCACAAGCCGAGCAGGACCGCGGCCGTCAGGACCGGGTCGCCGGCCAGCACCTCCCGCCGGTTGCTGGGAGGCGTCTCGGTGAAGTGCAGCTGGAAGATCGAGCCGAAGCCGGTCATGTGTCCCACTCCGCGGGAGTCGAGGACCTCCTGGAGGCTGCTGATCAGCCGCGCGCCGAGATGGTCGATGTGTTCCAGGACCGGCTCGCGTTCCAGCACATCCAGGACCGCCATCCCGGCCGCCAGGGACAGGGGATTACCGGTGAAGGTGCCCGAATGGAAGATGCGGGTACCCCCGGCCTGCGCCGAGGGGCCGAGTACCGCCTCCATGATGTCGGCCCGGCCTCCCATCGCCGAGAGGGGCAGCCCGCCGCCGATGGCCTTCCCGAGACACGACAGATCCGGCGTGACGCCCAGGTACTCGGGCGCGCCGCCGACGCCGAGGCGCAGGCCGGTGACGACCTCGTCGAAGATCAAGACGATCCCGTGTCTCGTGGTGAGTTCGCGCACCGCCGCGGCAAACCGGCGATCCGCCACCACCGCCCCGCCGGTGGAGAACGCCACCGGCTCCATCACCACCGCGGCCAGTTCGCCCGCGTGCGCCTCGATCAGGGCGGCGGCGCTCTTCGCGTCGTTGTAGGGAAGCAGTAGGACCTCGTCCGCGATGCGGGGTGGGACGCCGGCCGAGTCCATGACCGGTCGGGGACGGCGCGCCGAGCCCGCCACCTGCCGAGACCCCGAAGAAACCAGGAAATAGTCGTCCGAGCCGTGGAAGTTGCCCTCGAACTTGCCGTAGCGGGTCTTTCCGGTGAAAGCTCGCGCCGCCCGGAGCGCCGTCCGGACCGCTTCCGACCCGGTGTTGGCGAACCGGAGGCGCTCCAGGTAGGGCATGAGGCTCCGCAGCCGCTCCGCGAACCGTGCCTCGACCGGTGTGGGGGCCAGGACGGTTGCCAGCCGACCGATCTGTTGCCTGACCGCTTGCACCACCTCCGGATGGCAGTGCCCGAGGAGTGACGACCCGGCGCCCATGAGGTAGTCGGCGTAGTCGTTCCCGTCGACATCGGTCACGTGCCCGCCCCGGCCGCCCGACAGGACCACCGGATAGGGCTCGTAGAACTTGGCGGCGCCCGACACCCCCATGGGGAGGACGCCGCCGCTCTCCCGCCAGGAGACGCTCGAACCCGGGGTCCGTTCGCGGTACAGCGCCTCGACCTTCCGGCGGAAGGGCTCGATGTCCATCACTACCCGCCGGCCAGCATGGCCTCACGGCGCATGCGGGTCCCATCCTCATCGAAACGGCCCTCGGTATCGATCACCACGCCGTAGTCCTCGAAGGCGCTCCGCGCGGATACGTAGCCGTACTCGACATCTCGCACCACCGCGGCCGGGTCGCGCTCCAGTGGATCACCGTAACCTCCGCCACCCGCGGTCTCCTGGGCCACCACCTGGTGGTGTGCCAGGGGAACCATTGACTTCTTGGCCCCGAACTCCGGGGCGGCGGGACGCTCGTCCGGGGTTCCGGGGTCGAGGCGGTACCGGGCAGGCGCTCCGCTATGGCCCCCGAAGAGGCCATAGGGGGGAACCCGCACCCGGTTGCCCAGCACCGAGAGTTCACCGGAGGGGGCAAGAAGCCGGTAGTCGCGGCGCACCGACAGCCCGCCCCGCCACTTCCCGGGTCCTCCCGAATCCCGGCGGAGCTCGTAACGGTCGATCCGAAGCGGGTACTTCATCTCGATCGCCTCGACCGGCAGGTTCCACGTGTTGCCCACGATGGAGTAGATGGCGCTCTGCCCATCCCGGCCCTCGGCGCCACCCCATCCACCCTCGGGGTATTCGTAGAGCACGAAGCGCTCGCCGTCCTCGCCGAAACCGCTCAGGAACAGGTTGTTGGATGATCCCTGGTCGGCGGCCATCAGGCGGACCGGCTTCTGGATGTCACGGGGGATCTCGGCAAGCGCGCGGTACACCGCGTTGTGGATGACCGACACGATCTCGTTGCCGCCGGTGCAGGCCGCCGGGAAGCGCGGGTTCACGATCGTTCCCTCAGGAGCGATGATCTCGACCGGTCGGTAGCACCCCGAGTTGGGGGGAATGGTGGGGTCGGTGGCAGCCTGGATGGTCATGTAGACGCCGGAGGCGGTGTAGCCGAGGACGCTGTTGAGCGGACCCTCGACCTGCGGATCGGTACCGGTGAAGTCCACCACCACCCCGTCCCCGCGCACCTCCACGGTAACCCGCACCGTCCGGGGGACATCGGTGATGCCGTCGTTGTCCATGGAGTCCTCGGCGCGGTAGCGGCCGTCGGGCCACCCGGCGATCACCGAGCGGATGCGCCGCTCCGAGTTGTCCATCTCGATGGCCATGCACCGCTCCACGGTGTCGAGGCCGTAGCGTTCCACCAGGTCCACCACGCGCCGACGGGCGGTCAGGTTGGCCGAGACCTGGCTCAGGAGGTCGGAGCGCATGTTCTTCGGGAGGCGCACGTTGGCCAGGATCATGTTCATGACCTCCTCGTCGATCCGGCCTTCCTTGATGATCTTGACCGGAGGGATGCGGAGGCCCTCCTGGTAGTTCTCCCGTGCCTGGGCGTAGAAGCTGCCCGGCACTGTGCCTCCCACATCCAGGTGGTGGGCGCGGTTGGCTCCCCAGCCGATCAGGTCACCCTCGTAGAAGATGGGTGTGACCAGCGTGACGTCCGGAAGATGGGAACCACCTCGGAAGGGGTCGTTGAGGATGATGGAGTCCCCGGGGCGGAACCTGTCCACCCCTACCTCGTCGATGGCGTAGCTGACCGAGTAGGGAAGGGATCCCAGGTGGATGGGCAGGAACTCCCCATGGCTCACCAACTCGGTCCCGGCGTTGAAGATCCCGCAGGAGTAGTCGTTGCCCTCGTTGAAGATCGTAGAGCTCGAGGTCTGCCGCATGGTGATGCCCATCTCGCGGGCACCGGCCGCCAGGCCGCTGGCAACCACCTCCACGGTGACCGGGTCCACCTCGTGGCCCCTCATGGCAGCTCAACCACGATCGACCCGGTGGCGTGTACCCGAGCCTCGCCGAGGGGGAGGTAGGTCGTGGAGTCCAACTGCTGGATGATGCAGGGGGTGTCCACGGTGTGGCCAGGCCGGAGATCCTCCCGGTGATAGACGGGCACGGCCGTCTCCTGCCCCAGAACCGAGACCACCCGGCGCCGAGTACGGGGCTCGGCCTTCCCCGACACGGTGCCCTCCCCTCCGAGACGCGGCTTCGGGGTGTGTCCCAGCCCGGTGAGCCGCACGTTCACGAGATCGACCATGTCATCGGCAAGCGCATGGCCATACCTGGTCTCGTGAGCGGTGTGGAAATCGGCCACGGCTTGCCCCATCGTCGAGGGATCCGGACGGATCGAGGACAGGGGGACGTTGAGCTCGTAGGCCTGGCCGGCGTAGCGCATGTCGAGGCTGGCTTGGAGCCTCCGCATCTCGGGCGGGATACCGTCCTCCTCCAACTCCCGTTGCGCCTCCCCGGCCATCGCGGACAAGGCTTCTCCCAGTTCGGAGGGGGGAAGCCGGGTCATGCGAGCGCGCAGGGTGGCGACCAGATCGTGGCGAACGTCGGACGAGAGGATGCCCAGCGCAGAGTTGCAGCCCGGGATGGGAGGGATGACCACCCGGCGCAGGGCCAGTTCCTCGGCGATGTGCACTCCGTGGGTCGGACCGGCGCCTCCGAAGGGCACCAGGGCGAAGTCGCGCGGGTCCCGCCCGCGTTCTATGGAGACGGTCCGCAGCGCATGCATCATGTTCGCGTTCACCAGCCGGATGATCCCCACGGCCGCCTCGGTAACGGACAGCCCCAGCGGCCTGCCCACATGCGTCTCGACGGCGCGAGCCGCGAGGTCCAGGTCCGGGCTTATCTCGCCACCCAACCGGTACTCGGGGTCGTACACGCCGAGGAGCAGGTTGGCATCGGTGACCGTGGGAAGCTCGCCGCCCCGGCCGTAACAGGCCGGGCCCGGATCGGAACCTGCTGAGTCCGGCCCGACGGACATCCTCCCGAACTCGTCCACCTTGGCGATGCTCCCGCCGCCCGCTCCCACGGTGTGGATGTCGAGGGTCGGGTACGAGACGGCATAACCGCCGATCTCGAAGTCAAGCCTCGTGTCGGGCTCGCCGTCGGTTATGCCCGCTACGTCGCAGCTCGTTCCGCCCATGTCGAGCGTGAGCAGGTTGGCCTCACCGAGCAGCTCGCCGAGATAGGCGGACGCCATCACTCCCCCGGCCGGTCCGGACAGAAGGGTGAGGATCGGAAAGGAGGCGGCCCGTTCGGGCCTTACCAGGCCGCCGTTGGACTGCATCATCTGCAGCCAGGCGAAGAGCCTGCTCTCCTGGAGCTCGGCCCGCAGCCGGCTGAAGTAGCTCCGTACCAGCGGCGTCAGGTAGGCGTTCATCACGGTGGTGCTGGTCCGCTCGTACTCGCGGTGCAGGGGAAGTGCTTCCGAGGAGATGGTCACGTCGTCGGCCAGGGCCGGTATCTCCTCCCTGATGATCTCGCGGGTCCGGAGCTCATGGGCCGGGTTCATGAAGGAGAACAGGTAGCAGACGGCGATCGACTCCACCCCGGCCTGGCGGATCCGGGAGGCCGCGTCCCGCACCGCCTGCTCGTCGAGCGGCTCCACCTCGCTTCCGTCGGCGGCCGTCCTCTCCGGAATCTCGAAGCGCAGAGGCCTCGGAACGATCGGCTCCGGGATCTGCTCGTAGATGTCGAACAGTGAGGAACGGTGGGTGCGGCGAATCTCCAGCACATCCCGGAACCCCGCAGTGGTCAGGAGGGCGGTTCGGGCGCCCGACCTGGTCAGCACCGCGTTGGTGGCAAGCGTGGTGCCGTATCCGACCGTCTCCAATGCAGCGCGGTCGGAGGCCTTGGTGAGCGCGTTGAGGAAACCGGGCGTGGGGTCCGGATAGGTGGTGAGAGACTTCGCCTGGATGAGCCCTCCGGTCCGCTCGTCCACGGTGACCACGTCGGTGAAGGTCCCACCGATGTCCACTGCCGCCCTGGTCATGGGGCGTACTCCACCATGCCGAGAGCCTGGCGTACTCGCTGAGCGATCAGACGCTCGTCGGCGATCATCTCCGCCTCCAGTTCCTTGGCGAAAGGTACGGGGACGGGCCTGCTGCCGGCTCGGAGGGGAGGCGCATCCAGCTCGTCGAAGCCCTCGGCGACCACCCGGCTGACCAGCTCTCCGGCCCATCCTCCCCTCTCTACGGCCTCGTGGGCCACCACGAGGTGATGGGTGTGAGCGAGCGACTCCAGCACTAGATCCACGTCCAATGGCACCAGGGTGCGCAGGTCGATCACCTCGACCGATACGCCTTCCTCCTCGAGCAGGCGAGCGGCGATCTGTGCCTGCCCTACCGACTTGCCGATCCCTACCACCGTCACATCGTCGCCCCGGCGCCTGATCACTCCCTTACCCAAGGGGATGGGCTCCACGGGATCAGAGACCGCTCCCCTGGTCCGGTACAGCGCCCGATGCTCCACGAACAGGACCGGATGGTCGACCCGGATCGAGGTCTTGAACAGACCCTTCACGTCCGAGGGCGTGAACGGCACCACCACCGCCAGACCCGGCACGTGGAGGAACCAACTCTCGAGGGTCTGGGAGTGCTGGGAGCCGTGATGGGTACCCGAGCCTCCCTGGGTCCGGATGACCATCGGCGCCCGCATCTGGTCGCCGGACATGTAACCAACCTTGGCGGCGTGGTTGACGATGGCATCCATCCCACAGGCGATGAAGTCCATGAACATCACCTCGACGATGGGCCGCATTCCCATGATCGCCGCCCCCACACCCGCTCCGAGCATCGACTGCTCGGCGATCGGCATGTCTCGAACGCGATGAGCGCCGAACCTCTCGGCAAGGCCCTCCGTGGCCCTGAAGACGCCCCCGTACTCTCCGAGTTCCTGGCCCATGATGAACACGCGGTCGTCGGCGGACAAGGCGTCCGCTTGGGCCTCCCTCACCGCCTCGACGAACGTGATCTCCCGGATCAGAAGCTCCCTTCCAGAGCCGTCAGCGGATCGGGAGGCGGGGATTGCCTGGCAAACCGGACCGCCTCGTCGATCTCCTCCTCCGCCGCCGCCTCGATCTCCTCGAGCACCCCAGGCGGAATCAGGTCGAAGGTCGCAGCGCGGAACCGTTCGAGCGGATCGTTCCGGCGTGCCTCCTCGACCTCCTCCCGGGCCCGGTAGAGATGCTCGGCATCTCCCAGGTTGTGTCCTCGCCAGCGGTAGCACTTCGCCTCTATCAGGCTGGGCCCTCCACCTTCACGCGCTCGGGCCGCGGCGGTCCTGGTGGCCTCGCGGACTGCGAAGACATCGATGCCGTCGACCACGACCCCCGGTATCCCGAAACCTGCCGCCCGGGAGGCGATGTCCGGATTCACCTGCATCTGCTCGGCGCGGAAGGAGTGGGCATATCCGTTGTTCTCCACCACGAACACCACCGGGAGCCTCCAGATCGCGGCAAGGTTGAGACTCTCGTGGAAGACCCCCTGCCCGACGGCGCCATCACCCATGAAAGCTACCGCGACCCGCTCTTCCCGGTTCAGGTCGAAGGCGAGCGCCGCGCCGGTGGCGAGCAACCCGCTCCCTCCGATGATGGGGCTCTGGCCCACGAACCCGTGGTCCATGCTGACGATGTGCATGGAACCGCCCTTGCCCTGGCAGTAACCCGTGGACCGGCCCCACAGCTCGGCGCAGATCCGCCCCAGAACCGCGCCCTTGGCTATGGCGTGCCCGTGCCCGCGATGGGTGGACGCCACGACGTCGTCGAGCCGGAGAGCGGAGCACACCCCCGCCGAGACGGCCTCCTGCCCCATCGAGGAGTGGAAGGGCCCGTAGAGCTCACCCTCGAGGTGGGCCCGCTCCATGGTCACCTCGAACCGCCGGATGGTGTACATGAGCCGGAACATCTCCCGTAACTCCGCAACGCTCCATCCGTCGGGCGCGGCATGACCCGACAACGAGTCGCGATCGGCAAGACCTGGGGCTGGAGTCTTGTGGGCGGTGCTCGTGCCCTGGTTCATGACAGCTCTCTCGTCGGCGCGGTGCGGGGCGCGGGCAACCGGGAAGTCGCCCGCTCAACAGCCGCCCCGTTCATGTTACGGCTCACGTCCCCACCCCGATCACGCCCCCGTCCGCCAGCGCGCCGATGGCCTCTTGCGAGTAACCCAGCCTGTCCTCCAGGACCTCCCGCGTGTGCTCGCCCAGCATGGGCGCCGGGCGGCCAGGGCTGGTCCAACCGCTCAGCTTCACGGGACTTGCCGGGTAGGAGACATCGCCCAGGCCGGGATGCCGGTAGGAGCCCACCATCTCCCTGGCCCGGACCTGCGGATCGGTGAACACTTCACCGATGTCGTTCACGGGAGCGACTGGGAGGTCATACCGCCCGGTCATCTCCAACCACTCGGCCTTGGTCCTTTGGGCGAACGCCTCGGCCAGGACCCCCACAACGTAGGCGCGGTGCTCGACACGGGCCCGGTTGTCTCTGGAACGGGGATCCTCCTTGAGGTCCGGGCGGCCTATGGCATCGCAGAGGTTCCCCCAGAACTTCTCGTCACGCACCGCAACCACCATGTATCCATCCTTCACCTCGAACGCCTGCCAGGGGACCATATGGGCGTGGGCCGTGCCGAGCCGCCCGATGACAGAGCCGGTATTCAGGTGCTGGAACGCGTCGTAGGAGAGCATGGAGACGAGGGAGTCCAGCATCGAGACATCGGCGTGGCGGCCTTCCCCGTGGAGCTCCCTTCCCACCAGTGCTCCCAGCACCGCCAAACAGGCGAAAACCCCGCCGGAGATGTCTGCGATGGGAACCCCCACCCGGGCCGGGGGTCCGTCGGCAGGACCGGTCATGTCCAGCAACCCGCTGTAGGCCTGCACCACCAGATCGAAGGCCGGTCGATCCCGGGCCGGACCGGTGGAGCCGAAGCCGGTGATCGAAACCGTGATAATGCGAGGGTTGTGTCGCTCCAAGCTCTCGTGGTCGATCCCGAGACGCGCCATCACGCCGGGGCGGAAATTGTCGATCACCACGTCCGAGCGGGCGACCAGGGCATGGAACACGTCCCGACCGGCCCGGCTCTTGAGGTCCAGGACCATGCTCTTCTTGCCCCGGTTCATCTGGAGATGGATGGAGCTCTCCTCGCCCACGGGCGCGATCCTCGGGTTGCGAGCAGCATCCCCCCACGGAGGCTCGATCTTTATCACCTCCGCGCCCAGATCGGCGAGGACCATGCCGCCGTAGGTTCCGGCGATCACCTGCCCGAGTTCCAGGATCGTCACACCGGCGAGCATCCCCTTCATCGCGGGCGCCGAGCTCCTGCCGATTGTCCGCGCAGCTCCACGGATCAGCCCTCCCCGATCGTCGCCAGCACCGAATGGCAGATGTCCAGCAACTCGTCGATCTCCGACCGGCCCTGCGCCGCGTTGGTGAAACCCAGGTGATAAGGGGTGATGTAGACGCCATGGGCAAGGAGTCCCAGGTAGAAGGTCGCGGCCAGTTCCCGGTCACTGTCCGCGACATCCCGGATGGTGCGGGGCGCCTCGTCCGCGAAGTAGACGCCGAAGATGGATCCCTGGCCGACAGCCCGGATCGGAAGGCCCAGGTTCGCGCCTATCTTCTCCATTCCCTCACGTACCCGGTCCCCGTGGTCGTTCAGCTTGTCGAGCACGCCCGGCTTCTCCAGTTCGGAGAGCATGGCGAGGCCGGCGGTCAGGGAAACGAGATTGCTCTGGAAGGTCCCCGACTGGAAGATCGTGAGCCGGTCGTCGTCAGGACCCCGGCTAGGGGTGACAACCTGGTCCATTATGTCGCGGCGCCCGCCGAAGGCGCCAAGCGGGAACCCGCCCCCGATGGTCTTGGCCAGGGCGGTCAGATCGGGAGTGACTCCGGTTACCTCTGCGCTGCCTCCCAGGGCCACGCGGAATCCGGTGATGACCTCGTCGAAGATGAGCAGGATCCCGTGACGGGCGGTCACCTCCCGGAGGGCCTCCAGGAAGCCCTGATCGGCAACGATCCCTCCCAGCCACGTTCCTCCCACGGCCTCCACCACCACTGCCGCCAACTCCGATGCGTGCTGCTCGATGAGGGCCACCGTGGCGTCGGTGTTGTTGAAGGGCAGCACGACGGTGTCGTCAAGGACGCTCTGGGGTATCCCCCCGCCCTCGGGGAGGGACAGCGGACGCTCTTCGGCTCCCCCGAACGAGGTTCCGCTCACGAGGAGGTTGTCATAACCGCCGTGGAAGTTGCCCTCGAACTTTCCGACCTTGGCCCGGCCGGTGAAGGCCCGGGCGACCCGCATCGACATGTGAACTGCTTCCGACCCGGTGTGCACGAAGCGCATCATCTCCATGTGGGGCATGTGCTTCTGGATCCGCCGGGCCAGGACCAGGGCGGTGGCAGGAGGGGCGATGGTGCTGGTCCCGGAGCGGATCTGCTCCGCCACGGCATCCATGACCGCCGGAGGCGAATGCCCCAGGATGTGGGGGCCCCCGCCGATGAGCGAGTCGATGTACCTGTTGCCGTCCACATCCCATAGGAAAGGACCGGCGGCCCTCTCCACGTACAGGGGGTAGGGAGGCCGGTACCCGGCGTTGCCCGGAACCCCGCCAGGAAGGTGTGTCCTGGCCTCGCCGTACAAGCGACGGGATTCCGGTGTCCGGCTGCGGTACCGCTCGACGAATAGGTTTCTGGCTTGCCTCATGGCTTGTGTTCTCCTTCATCCGACCTGGCCGCGCGGAGTTGGGCCCGCAGAGCCCGGGTGCCTTCGACATCGATCCGGTGATCCAGGAGATCGGCATCTCCGACCTCGATCATCACCCCGTAGTCGCGGCGGGCGGCTTCGAGCGAGACGTACCTGTCCAGGACGTCCTCCAGCACCGCGTCCGGGTCCCGTTGCAAGGGATCACCGTAACCCCCGCCCCCCGAGGAGACGTGGTAGAAGGTGCCGTGCCGTCCGATGGACTCGTCAGCGAAATAGATGGGAAGCTCCTGCTCCGTATCTGTGCCGAGGTCCTTGACCACGCGGATGGGAATGCCGTCCGATCCCCCGAAGAGGCCCCGAGGACCACCGGGGCCGTCCTCTCCCCGGTCGGCGATGTAGGACAGCCGGACGCCGCCTGTGTTCTCCACCCGGAGGACCGACTCCAGACCTGCTCCCCCTCTCCATCTCCCCGCGCCCATCGAGTCGGTGACTGGCGCCAGCCGATCGAAGGTGACCGGCCACATCCTCTCGATCACCTCGCTGGACTGGTTAAGTATCCCCAGGCCGAATATGGCCGCGCCGCAGTCGCGCCCGTCGGTGCCGTACATTCCGCCCCACCCGCCGGTGTGCCAGTGGTAGTAGACGAAGTAGGCCTCGTGCCGGCCCGGCCGGTCGTCCACTCCTCCGGCCACCACGTACTCCAGGTTGAAGTTGCCGGCGAACGACCGGCGGGGCACCACCTGCGCCCACACCCGCTGGATGCAGGCGGTGGTCTTCTCGTAGGCCCCGGAGACCTCGCCGCAGACCGCGTACGGGCGGACCGCGTTGACCACGCTGGTCTCGGGGAACACCGCCTCGATGATGCGAAGCCACCCGGCGTTCATCGATGGCTTGGGAAAGATGTACTTCGTGCCCGCCACCAGCGCGCCGAAAGTGGAACCGTGGGTGCCGTTCATCCCGGATCGCACAGGGGCCCCCGAACCCCTCATGTCGTATGTCACCTTGGGTGGGTCGTGGCGGATCGTCATCTTCAGGGAAACCCGCACGGGGCCGTCCTCCGGAGCTTGCGGGTCGTAGTCGATGAAGTCCTCTGTCTCCCAGGTCCCTTCCGGGCAGCGCAGGATCTCCGCGGCCAGTTCCCGCTCGGAGTGATCGAGGGCTTCGGCCATGGAGGCCAGAACCGTGTCCAGCCCGTACTTCGTGATCAGAGCATGCAGCCGCCTCTCCCCCACCCGGGCGGCCTCGATGTGGGCGATCAGGTCTCCGGTCGCGTTCAGCGGGATACGGATGTTGGCCATTATCAGGTTGCGGACGTCGTGGCGGATCACACCCCGCGAGACCACCTTGAGCGGCGGTACCACCAGGCCTTCGGCGTGGATGTCGGCCGCGAGGGCGTTCATGGATCCCGGGGTGGCTCCCCCCACGTCCGACCAATGGCCCTTGGTGGCGGTGAAGGCGACCAGGCGCCCGTCCCAGAAGATCGGACTGATGAAGGTCATGTCGGGGAGATGGGTACCGCCCCGGTAGGGATCGTTGAAGGCAAATACATCGCCTTCCTCGAGCCCCCCTTCCTCGTCCCCGAAGTCCTCGATTACAGCCTCCGTGCTGGGTTGGAGCGCCCCGACGTGAACGGCCACGTCGCGGGTCCCCTGCGCCACCAACTCTCCCGCGGCGTTGAGCAGCCCTCCGCTGACGTCTCCCACGTAGATGACGAAGGACAGGCACGCGTCCTGGAGGGCGCCGACCATCTCGTCCACCAGGCTGACGAACGCGCTGGAGAGGATCGAGAAGGTGACCGGATCCACCTCCGACGAGGCCTCGCTCATCCTGGCTTCCGGATTCACGATCCACCCCCGGCACCGGTGATGTCGAGGATCAGGTTGAGATAGCGATCCACCTGCATCGAGACTCCGGGAGGTATCAGCGTGGTGGAGTCCATCTGCTCCACTATGGCGGGGCCCTCGGTCCGGAAGCCGACCGGGAGGGACGATCGGCGCCAGACCGGAGTGTCGACCCGCTTCCCCTCCTCTCGCCAGAACACCGGACGCCGCTCAGGCACGGGGTCGTCCCTCGTGGCATCCCGTACCGGCCGCGGCCGGTACTTCTCGGTGATGCCCGTGCCGACCACGTTGATGCCGTGGACCTCGACCTCGCGGGGCCCCAGGTCGAACGTGAACCGCTGCCGGTACACCTTCTTGAAGAGCTCGACGCTCTCCGCCAGGCTCGCGGCGGTGATGCCGGATGAGACCGGCATCGGGAACACCCGCCACTGGCCGGCGTAACACATGTCGATGCTGCGCTCCACGGACTGGCGTCCCGAGGGTATCCCCTCCCGGTCGAGGGCTGCTCGCACCCGTGAGTCCATCTCGTCAAAGCGGGCGTTCATGGCGTCGATGTCTACAGCCCCCGCCTCGCCATAGAACATGCTGGCCCCCAGATCGTGGCGGATGTCGGCCATCAGGCACCCGAGTGCCGAGGTCAGCCCCGGGCTGGGCGGGACCACCACGGTGGGGATACGCAACTCGGCCGCAACCCGAGCTCCATGGAAGGGCCCGGCGCCGCCGAAGGACACCAAGGCGAAGTCGCGGGGATCCAGGCCCCGGCGCAGAGTGGCCAGCCGGATTGCGTTGGCCATGTTGGCCTCGGCCACCGCGATCACGGCCGCGGCCGCGGTGACCGCGTCGCTCCCCAGCCCCCGCCCGATCTTGTCGGCGATCACCTGCTCGGCGAGCTGCGGGGATATCTCCATGGCCCCACCCAGCATCGCTCCCGGTCGCAGGTTGCCCAGGACCACGTGGGCGTCGGTGCTGGTGGGCTGGTCACCTCCCTTTCCGTAGCAGGCGGGACCGGGCACCGCGCCCATGCTCTGGGGGCCGGACCGGAGTTTTCCACCCGGATCGAACCAGGCCACCGATCCCCCGCCCGCGCCCACGGTGATGATGTCGACCGCGGGGAACATGATCGGATGGCCCCACTCGACCTCCCAGGCCTGGGTAGTCCGCACCTCCCCCTCCAGGGTCACCGAGACGTCGGTGCTCGTCCCTCCGATGTCCAACCCGATGACGTTCGGAAAGCCCGCCATGGACCCGAACTCGCGCGCCGCGATCGCGCCCGCGGAAGGACCGGAAT
>VXRE01000003.1 GCA_009838635.1 Acidimicrobiia bacterium
CCCTCGTGCGGGCCGGTCGACGTCGGAGCCGGACCGCTGGTAATTACGGTTATCCAATAACCTATAGCGAGGGTGTGACAAGTTCAACCCCCTTGCCGGCAGGCAACCGCCCGTGCGGAAGCCGGAACGCATACGGACCGGCGCCGGGCAAGAGCCGAAGTACTTCTGCATCCTGCGCCTAGCCGCCGGCACGCCGCTCCCTCAGCCCCGCAGCCGGAGGTTCGCACCGTTCTCCTGGCGGGCGATCCTCACGTACTCCTTCACCACGTCGGCCTTCCCGAAGCCGGGGGTGATGGTGTTGTTCTGCGACAGGGCGGCGAAGTCCATGCTCAGCAGCCGGTCGAGAACGGCCGGGGTCCCGGCTTTGAACAGGATCCACTGCTTGGTGCGCTCGCAGCGGTCGGCGGAGGTCTCCCGCCTCGAGTAGTCCTGGTAGCCCTGCCGGGGCACGGCGAAGTCGAAGTCGTGGTCGAAGACCTTGAGCGCCCCGGGCGTGTTGTTGTACTGCCACATCTCGAAGTCGGCGTGCCGGATGGCGGGCGGGCTCCGCAGGCGCATGTCCTCGAAGTCGTGGTTCCCCTCCCTGGTCCAGACCTGGAACTCGGTGTTGAGCCGGTAGTCCGGCTCGTCAGGGGTGTAGAAGGCCGGCGCCTCCAGTTCCAGAGTCGCGATCCACCGGAACCCGGGACGCAGGTTCTTGTGGACCGAGTACTTCCGGAACTGGACGGGGACCACGAACGCGATGGTGTTCG
This sequence comes from Acidimicrobiia bacterium, assembly GCA_009838635.1. Classification (GTDB taxonomy): domain Bacteria; phylum Actinomycetota; class Acidimicrobiia; order Spongiisociales; family Spongiisociaceae; genus Spongiisocius. The sequence goes on from VXRE01000003.1 coordinate 753, forward strand.
CCATGGCGGCCGCCCGGTTGAAGAACCGGATGGCGAGCCTCGACCGGTGGCCGAAGGGCGGATTGCCCACCACCACGGTCTGCCGGGGGTCCTCGACCGTGTCCTCGAAGGGCCAGGTCAGGAAGTCGTGCCGGACGATGCCGGGTCGCCGCGGGTCGATGTCGATGCCGATACGCCGGCCGGCGGGCAACAGGTCGAGGAAGCAACCCTCCCCGGCGCTCGGCTCCACGTAGAGAATCCGGTCGCGCCGGAGATCGCGGAGGCTGTCAAGCGTGTCGAACAGGAACCGGAGGCAGCGATCCGCAACGGCCGGCTTGGTGTAGATCTGATCCAGCCCGATGGCGCCGTCCTCCTCCCTGCCACCTCCAACCCTAGGTGTCGCCCCTGACACTTATGCGGCAATGCGAGGACGGCGTGGAGCGGTCGGGCGCCATACGCTCGATCAGGACCCGACCGCTGTCAGACGGCGGCCGGGGGGCGGAGGCGGTCGGCCACGGCGCGGGTGAGGCGGTCGAGGATGGCGGCCAGAAGGACGATGGCGATGCCGGCCTCGAACCCGCGGCCCACCGCGTCGCTGCGCCGCAGGCCCCGGACGGCCTCCAGACCCAGCCCGCCCCCGCCGACCAGGCCGGCGATGACGACCATGGCCAGGATGAGCATGATCACCTGGTTCACCGCCACCATCAGCTCGGGTGCGGCCAGCGGCATCTCCACCTGGCGGAGGCGCTGGGCCCGGGTCGCCCCGAAGCTCTCCGCCGCCTCGTGGGTCTCGGTGGGCACCCGGCGCAGCCCGAGGTCGGTGTAGTGGACCGCGGCCGGTAGCGCGTAGACGACCGAGGCGATGATGCCGGGGATGCGGCCCACGTGGAAGAGGGTGATCACCGGCACCAGCAGCACGAAGCTCGGAATCGTCTGGAAGAAGTCGAGGACCGGGCGGAGGGCGGTGCGGAGCAGGTCGTTGTGCGAGGACATGATCCCCACCGGCACGCCCACGGCCAGGGTGGCGGCCACCGCCAGGAGGACCTGGGCCAGGGTGTCCATGGACAGCTCCCACATGCCCAGCAGGCCGATGGCTGCCAGCGCCGCGCCGATCCCGACGGCCAGGCGGGGCCCCCGGGCCCATAGCCCGAGCACGACCCCGATCCCGATCATGGCCGGCCACGGGATGCCGGAGGAGAGGAGCTCGCGCAGCGGTATCACGAGCTGGGTGGTGACGAAGTCGCTGAACGGACCCGTCCCGATGCCCGATCCGCCGATGTCGTACAGGTTGTCCCGGGCCCAATCGGTGAGGCTGTTGACGTAGGGGGCGAACCGCCAGCCGAGCGCCTTGGGGAATTCGTTCAAGCCGGCCAAGCCCCCGGCCACGGCGCCGACCGCCGTCACCACGGCCAGCCATCGGATGGCCGGGAGGTCGTCACCGGGGTCGGCGGTGGCGACGCCGGTGGAGAAGCGGTCCAGGATGATGGCCATGACCACGATGGCGATGCCCGCTTCGGAGGCCTTGCCCACGTTGATGCTCCGCATGGCCTGCAGCACCACCTGGCCGAGGCCGCCGGCGCCGATGAAGGCGGCTATCACCACCATGCTCATGGCCAGCATGGTGGTCTGGTTCATACCGGCGAAGATGGCCGGCCGCGCCTGGGGGAGACGGACCAGCCGGAGGGTCTGCCGCTCGGTGGCGCCGAACATCTCCGACGCCTCCACGGTGGATTGCGGGACGGTACGCAGCCCCACCTCGGTGAGCCTCACCACCGGGGCCAGGGCGAAGATCACCGTGGAGATCATGGCCGGCACCCGCCCGAACCCGAACAGCAGGACGAAGGGGATGAGGTAGACGAACCCGGGCATGGTCTGCATGGTGTCCAGGGTGGGCCGGGTGATGCGGGCGACCGCATCGCTGTGCCACGCCGCGATCCCCAGCGGGATCCCGATGGCCATGGAGACGAGCACCGCCACTCCCATCAGCGCCAGGGTGGCGAACGCCTCGTTCCAGAGGCCCAACACTCCGATCAGGGTCACGCCGGCCAGACCGAGCGCGCCGGCGATCCGGCCCCGGGTCCACCACAGCCCCAGACCGGTGAACAGCGGGTAGCAATACCAGGGGAGCCACTTGAGGAGGGACTCCAGCCGGCGGATGGCCCAGTCCATGGTGTCGGTGAGCGGGTTCAGGAAGACGGTGTACAGCCAGTGGGAGTTCTGGTTCGTGATCAGCCACCGCCGTGCCCGGTCGATCGGGTCGGCCAGCCCGATGTTCCAGGACTCCGGGAATACGCCGAAGTCGGTGAGGATGCGGAAGGCCGCCACCAGCAGGATCATCCCGCCGAGCACCAGGGCGAAGCGCGCCGGCCCGCCTCGCCACGCGGCCCGGAGCCCGCCGGCGCCGGGGCGGACCCCGTCGACCGCTGTCATCACCGGTCCGGGGAGATCACGCCGGCGACCTCATCCCCGTGGAGCAGCCCCACGGGAGCCTCCTGCTCATCGCACACCAGCACGGGATCGGTGGACCCCAGCAGGTGGGGGAGGACCGCCTCCAGCGGCGTGGTCTCGGAAACCTTCGGCCACCCGTGGTCGACCTCCGTTCCCTCCAGCGGCCGCATCACCGAGCAGGCCTGCAGGACCTTCACCACCGGGGCGTCCTGGGTGAACGCCCGCACGTAGTCGTCGGCCGGGTCGGTCAGGATCTCTACGGGGGTGCCGACCTGCACGAAGGCCCCGTCGTTCATGATGGCGATCCGGTCGGCCAGCTTCAGGGCCTCGACGAAGTCGTGGGTGATGAACACCAGCGTCCGGCGCAGCCTCATCTGGAGCTCGATCAGCTCGTCCTGCATGTCCCGGCGGATGAGCGGGTCGAGTGCGGAGAACGGCTCGTCGAAGAACAGCACCTCGGGATCGACGGCCAGCGCCCGGGCCAGCCCCACCCGCTGCTGCATGCCGCCGCTGAGCTGCTGGGGGTGATGGTCGCCCCAGCCCTCGAGGCCGACGGTCTCCAGGAGCTCCCGGGCGCGCTCCTGCCGCTCGCGGCGGTCGATCCCCTGGACCTCCAGCCCGTAGGCCACGTTGTCCACCACCGTGCGATGGGGGAACAGCCCGAAATGCTGGAACACCATCGCCATCTTCCGGCGCCGCAGGTCGCGCAGCGTGGCGCTGTCGGCCTGCGTGAGCTCGGTGCCGCACACCTCCACGGTTCCCTCGGTGGGCTCGATCAGGTGAGAGACGCACCGGACGAGGGTGGACTTTCCCGATCCTGAGAGGCCCATGACCACGAACGTCTCCCCCGGGGACACCTGGAAGGTGACGTCGCGGACCGCCACCACGCTGCCGACGGCCTCCCTTATCTCCTCCCGGCCGGCCCCGGCCTCCGCCATGTCCCGCGCCTCGGCGGCCCGCCTGCCGAAGACCTTCCACACGCCCTCGACCCTGACCCGGGAGGCCTCGCTACCCGCTTCCATCGCTGTGTCCATCACTTTGGTCCAACTTCCGCCGTCGATTGTCGAGCGTTCGTCACCCGGCCGGTTCCGCCGGGTAGACCGGGACATCCAGGGGCTCCAGGGGCTGGTTGCCCAGGATGAGGTCGGCCGCCTTCTCCGCGATCATCATCACCGGAGCGTAGATGTTGCCGTTGGTGACCGTGGGCATTACCGAGGCGTCCACCACGCTCAGCCCCTCGGTGCCGTGAACCCGCATCGATCCGGGATCCACCACCGACCCGTCGTCGGTGCCCATGCGAGCCGTCCCGGAGGGATGCAGGGCGGTCTCGGCATCCCGGGCGACCCAGTCCAGGATCTCCTGGTCGGTCGAGACCTCCGGTCCGGGCGACAGCTCCCCGGCGTTGTAGGGGGCGAACGCCGGCTGGTTCATGATGTGGCGGGTCACCCGGACGGCCTCGACCCACTCCCGGCGGTCCTGGTCGGTGGAGAGGTAGTTGAAGCGGAGGGACGGCTTGGCCCTCGGGTCGGTGGACTTGATCCGGACGTAGCCCCGGGCGTCCGAGTACATGGGGCCGACGTGGACCTGGTAGCCGTGGCCGTGGCTCGGCGAAGAGCCGTCGTAGCGGATGGCCAGCGGCAGGAAGTGGAACATGAGGTTGGGGTAGGACACGTCCGGGTTGGAGCGGACGAAACCGCCGCCCTCGAAATGGTTGGTGGCGCCGGGCCCCCTCCGGGCCAGCCATTGCAGGCCGATCCAGGGCCGGCGCCACAGGCGCAGGGCCGGCTGCATGGACACCGGCCGGCGGGAGGCGTACTGGACGTACACCTCGAGGTGGTCCTGGAGGTTCTCGCCGACCCCCGGCAGGTCGGTGACCACCGGGATGTCCAGCGACTCCAGGAGACCGGCGGGCCCCACCCCGGAGAGTTGGAGCAGCTGGGCGGATCCGAACGCCCCGGCGCACAGCAGGACGTGCCGGCCCCGGACGGTGCGGTCACGGCCCCGCCGGCGGTACTCCACCCCCACCGCCCGCCTGCCCTCGAACAGGACCCGGTTGATGAGGGCGCCGGTCCTCACGTCGAGGTTGCGGCGGCCCATCACCGGATGCAGGTAGGCCACCGAAGCCGAGACCCGCCGTCCCCGGTGGATGTTGCGGTCGAACGCCGCGAACCCCTCCTGGCGGTACCCGTTCACGTCGTCGGTCAGCGCATGCCCGGCCTCCTGAACCGCTTCGAAGAAGGCCGTGAAGAGGGGGCTGTCGGCCGGTCCCCGTTCCAGCACCAGCGGGCCCTCGCCGCCCCGCCATCCATCCGCACCGGCCAGGCAGGTCTCCGAACGCTTGAAGTAGGGGAGGCAGTGGCGGTAGTCCCAGCCCTCCATGCCGGGTTCGGCGGCCCACTTGTCGTAGTCGGCCGGGTTGCCGCGCTGGAAGATCATGCCGTTGATGGAGCTGGATCCGCCGAGCACCTTTCCCCGGGCGTGATAGATCCTCCGACCCCCCATGTGGGGTTCGGGATCGCTCTGGTAGCGCCAGTCGTAGAGGCGGTTGCCGATGGGGAAGGCCAGGGCCGCCGGCATGTGGATGAACACGTCCCAGCGGTAGTCCCGGCGCCCGGCTTCCAGCACCAGGACCCGGTTGCCCGCGTCGGCGCTCAGCCGGTTGGCCAGCGCGCACCCGGCGGAGCCGCCTCCCACGATGATGAAGTCGTACAAGAACTACCCCTCGGGGAAGGCCGGCGGCGCCGGCAGGTCTCGCTGGCTGCCGGCGCCGGTTATCGCCTGCCTTCTAGGAGGAGGGGATCCACGCACCCCAGACGTCGGGGTTGGCCTCGATCCACTGGGCCGCGGCCTCGTCCACCGTGAGCCCGTCGTTCTCGATGGCCGACAGCATCTGGATCTGGTCGGCGGTCGAGTAGCTCATGGCCCGCAGGAAGGCATCGGCGTCGGGGGCGTTCTCAGCCAGATCGCGGCTGACGATCTTGAACAGCACGTCCTCCGGGTAGTCGCAATCGATGCCTCCGGCATCACCCGTGGCGTAGCACGCATCGCTGTAGGCGGGGAGCGCCACCCGGGTGAGGTCGTAGGTGTTGAACGCCGAGTGCGGGGTCCAGAAGTAGAACAGAGCGGGCTCCTGGCGGCTGTACGCCGAGTCCAGGGCGGCCAGGATGCCGGCCTCGGAGCCGACGTACACGATCTCGAGCGGCAGGTTCAGGTTGGCGATGATCTGCTCGTCGTAGATCGTCCAGCTGGGGTCACCGCTCATGAACTGGCCCTTGTCGCCGGTCTCGGCGGTGGCGAACAGGCCCGCCAGCTCGGGATCGGCGAAGCCCTCCCAGGTTGCCAGCGCCGGATGCTGGTCCACCATGTAGGTAGGCATGAACCAACCGATCTCGCCGATCGGACCGATCAGGCCGGCGTTGTCCACGTTCCCGTCCGCGCTATCGATGAAGTCGGCCACGTTCTGGGCATGACCGGAGGGCCACACCTCCAGCGAGGCGTCGAGATCTCCGGTGTTGATCGCGGCCCACTGGGCGTTCTCGTCGATGTCCACTCGTTCGACGGTGTAACCGAGCTCGCTCTCCAGCAGCTGGGCCGCCACCGCGACGTTGGCCGCGGAGCCGTTCCAGGGGTTGACGGCGAGCTTGATCGTTGTCTGGGAGCCGCGGGAGTCGTCCTCGGCGCAGCCGACGACGATAAGCGCCAGCACGGCTAAGAGCACGACAAAGATTCGGCGGCTTCCCCTTGTGGTGTTGCGGGTTCGCACTGTGTACACCCCATTCCTGATCGGGATACTTCCCAGGCAGGCCTCCTCAGCGTGCCCGGTCTAAAGATTACCTGTAGTACGAGCGCAACACGTGGCCAAACGGTCATTTGTCCGGAAGTCAGCCCATGTTCTCCACCCCCCGGAGGCCCTGTGGCCTTGGACCTCGAGGTCACTACACTCCTGCCCCTATGTCTACGGGGGCTTCAACACAGGATCAGGCGAGATCGGCTCGGGAGGCCCAGCGCGCCTTCGTGGTGGAGGGCGCCGACATGCGGACCGAGGTGCTGAGGAACCTGGAGCGCCTGCTCGGCGAGCGCGAGGATGACCTGCTGGCCGCCAACCGGCGGGACCTGGAGGCTCCGGGGGCGGACGACCTCCCGGGACCGATCCGCAAGCGCCTGGCGCTGTCGCCGTCCAAGCTGGAGACGCTGCGGGAGGGCGTGAACGTCCTGATCGACTCGGCCGACCCGGTGGGGCTCCCGCTGATCCGCCGGGAACTGGACGAAGGGCTGGTCCTCGAGCAGGTACGGGTCCCGATCGGCGTGTTGCTGATCGTCTTCGAGAGCCGCCCCGACGCGGTGATCCAGATCGGCTCCCTGGCGCTGCGCACCGGCAATGCGGTGCTCATGAAGGGCGGATCCGAGGCCCTGCACTCCAACCGGGCGCTCACCGACCTGCTGCGGGAGGCGGTGGTCAAGGCGGGAGGACCCGCCGACGTGGTCCAGAACGTGGAGGGCCGGGAGGCGGTGGCCGACCTGCTGGCCATGGACGAGCACATCGATCTGGTCGTCCCTCGGGGCTCCGCCGATCTGGTGCGCGCCATCAAGGCGGCGTCGCGCATCCCCGTGCTGGGTCATGCGGACGGCATCTGCCATGTCTACGTGGACGAGACCGCCGACCCCGGTATGGCGGTCCGGGTGGCGGTGGACTCCAAGACGAACTACGTCGCCGTCTGCAACGCCGCCGAGACCCTGCTGCTCCACCGCGACTTTCCGGCAGGCCGGGCGGTGGTCCAGGCCCTGCTCGATGCCGGGGTGGACGTGCGCGGGGACGAGGCGGTGGCGGCCATGGCGCCGGGCGTCACGCCGGCTGACCCGTCCGACTTCGGCCAGGAGTTCGGGGATCTCGTCATCGCAGCCCGGGTGGTGGACGGGCTCGAAGACGCCATCGACCACATCCACAGCTACGGGTCGGCTCACACCGACACCGTGGTCACCGAGGACGCCGAGGTGGCCTGGCGCTTCCTCGAGACGGTCGACTCCGCCTCGGTGTTCTGGAACGCCAGCACCCGGTTCGCCGACGGGTTCCGCTACGGGCTGGGGGCCGAGGTGGGCATCGCCACCGGCCGCGTCCACGCCCGGGGTCCGATGGGGGCCGAAGGACTGTTCACCACCAAGTGGCTGCTGCGGGGCGAAGGGCACGTGGTGGGCGACTACGGGCCGGGCAAGCGGTCCTACACCCACCGGGACCTGGCGCTCGGCTGACGCCGGGCCTACCCGACCAGCAGGATCACCGTCTCGGCCACGCAGGCCGGTCTGGCGGACCCCTCCAACTCGATCGTGACCTTCTCCTCGAGGAGGATGCCGTTGGGCTTCTCCGACACGCCCGCTATCTCCCGGACCACCCGTACCCTCGAACCGACGGGGACCGGGCTGAGGAACCGCACCCGGTTGAGGCCGTAGTTGATGATCATCTCGAGTCCGGGGAGGTCGAGAACGGGGCCGATCCCCGGTATCAACGCCAGGGTCATGAACCCGTGGGCGATGGTGGCCCCGAACGGGCCTTCGGCTGCCCGGGCGGCATCCACGTGGATCCACTGAGGGTCCCGGGTGGCGGCGGCGAAGCTGTCGATGTCGGCCTGGGTGATGGTGTGCCAGTCGCCCACCCCGATGACCTCCCCGACCCGAGCCTCCAGTTCCGCTCTGATGCTCATCGGGCGCCCCGGTCGGTGGTCAGTGACAGACCACTAGGCCGGGTCGTCTTCGAGGGCCACCCGGATGCGGCGGAACCCCCGGCCCTTCGACTGGACCTTGGTGATCCTCACCCGGCCGACCTCCTCGGTCGTGTGGACGTGGGTGCCACCGTCCGCCTGGCGGTCCAGGCCCACGATGTCGATCACCCGGATCCGGCGCACCGAGGGCGGGATCAGGTTGACCTTGGTCCGGATGAGGCTGGGGTCGAGGTCGGCCTCCTCGCGGGGCATGAAGGAGACATCCACCGGGAGGTGCCGGGCGATGGCCTCGTTCAACGCCTGCTCGACGGGATCCCGGTGGCTGGCGTCCCAGTTGGGGATCTCGAAGTCCAGGCGACCGTGGCCGGGTTCCATGTTGCCGCCCGTCACCGGGCTCCGGAACCGCTCCCAGATCACCCCGCACAGGGCGTGCAATGATGTGTGGGTACGCATCAGCCGGTACCGGCGGTCCCAGTCGATCCTGCCGGTCACCTTGGTTCCCACCTTCGGAAGCCCGCCCTCGAGCCAGTGCCAGACGCCGTCCGAGTCCTGCTTGACCCCCACCACCTGGAGCCGGTCATCCCCGATGGCCAGCTCTCCGACATCGACCGGCTGGCCACCCCCGCCCGGATAGAACACCGTCCGGTCGAGCAGCACCCGCCCGTCGTCGACATCGGTCGCCACCACCTCGGCCGCCATCTCGCGGGCATACGAGTCAACCGAGTAGATCCGCTCCGTCATGGCGCCAACGATACCCCGATCACGATCGGGCATCGCTCCCGCCCATCAGGCCCGCCCCACCGTCCAGGAAGCACGACCCGAAGCCCTCGCGCCCTCATGGGGCCCGTCCCGGTTGCGGGAACGATTTTTCGCGTTCTCCCGGAAAGGGGTTGAACGCGTCACAGGTGTTCCTTATGTTGCCTATCGCCAAGCACCTACACCGGCCGATGTGAGATGAGACCGATCGGAACGGCCGGCCCGAGGGAACATCAAAAGGCTTATGGAGCGAAGGGCCGTCTCCCGGCATCCAGTCGGGCATGCCCCACCCCGCTCCAACAGGATGGGTGGTGGCGGGGGAGGGGCCCGGTGCGGAGCACCGGTTTTTCGCGACTTTTGGCGCCTGGCTGTTCTTGAGGCAGAGGGTGTGGTGTACCACGTCCTGAGCCTAAGGTTCGGGGGCTGTGGTGTTCTTGAGGCTGAGGGTGTGGTGTACCGCGTCCTGAGCCTAAGGTTCGCCGTCATGGCCGTGTTTTGGGGGTTCTTGAGGCGTAGGGCGTCATAAGTGGTGCCCTGATCCTCAGGTTTAGGGAACCGTCGGTGGTGTTCTGATCCTGAGGTTCGCCGCTGCGGCCCGGTCTTCGGGTTCTTGAGGCAGAGGGTCGAATATGGCGTCCCAGACCTAAGGTTCGTCAGCGCCGTGGCGATAGATCAACGAACCTGGTTATCGGAGTGAGTCCGCGTACGGGACGGGTCAGCCCGCTTCTCTCAGGTCCTTGAGCCACCGCTGCCGGAGCCGGCGCCGCTCGCCCGGGGTGGTGCCACCCCAGATCCCCTCGGTCTGGTTGGTGCCCACCGCGTAGGATAGGCACTCGGACGCCACCGGGCATCCCTCACATTCCTGCTTGGCTCGCCCCACGCCCACCACGTCGCCCGGATCGGGGAAGAAGATGCCCGGGTCGGTTGTCCGGCACGCCGCCTGGTCGCGCCACGACGCCCCACCCGCCGGGGGCTGGATCGATGTGAGGATGAACGGTGTCGCTCTGCGTCTCATACCCCGTACAACAGCCGTCGGGCCTGACGTGTTCCTTGTTTCTGACACACGGTCGGCAAAGGACGGTCAGAATGGATAGGGAGGGGGGACCTCACCCGGTTCGTAGCGGGCCAGCTCGCGGCGGGCCACCGCTCGAATGTGGACCTCGTCGGGCCCGTCGAGGATCTGCAGCGACCGGACCTGCGCATAGAGGTGGGCCAGCGGGAACTGGTCCGACACCCCGGCGGCGCCGAACACCTGGATGGCGCGGTCGATCACCAGCCTGGCCATGCGAGGCACGGCCACCTTGATGGCCGAGATCTCGACCCGGGCCTCACGGGTGCCCACCGTGTCGATCATCCAGGCGGTCTTCAACACCATCAGGCGAGCCTGTTCGATCCGGATCCGCGACTCGCCTATCCAGTCCCGCACCACACCCTGGTCCGACAGCAGCGACCCGAAGGCCTGCCTGGCCTGCGCCCGGGCGCACATCAGATCGAATGCCCGCTCGGCCATGCCGATCGCCCTCATGCAATGATGGATCCGTCCCGGACCGAGCCTGGCCTGGGCCATGGCGAAACCCCCGCCCCGCTCGCCCAGGAGGTTCGATGCCGGGACGCGGACACGGTCGAGATGGAGAGTCGCGTGACCTCCCCGGTCGTGATAGCCGAAGACGGAGGAGTCGTGCTCGACGGTCACCCCAGGACTGTCGAGCGGCACCAGAACCATGCTCTGGCGCCGGTAGGGATGGGCGTCCGGATCGGTCACCCCCATGACGATCGCCACCTTGCACCTCGGGCTGGCCGCCCCGGTCGAGAACCACTTGCGTCCACGGATGACGAGGTGATCTCCGTCCTTCGTGATGCGGGTGCGGATGTTGCGGGGGTCCGAGGAGGCGACATCCGGTTCGGTCATGGAGATGCATGAGCGGATGGCGCCGTCCAGGAGCGGATCGAGCCAGCGGCGTTTCTGCTCCTCCGTTCCGAACATGTGGAGGATCTCCATGTTGCCGGTGTCGGGCGCCGAGCAGTTCACCGCCTCCGGCGCCAGCAGCGGGCTACGGCCGGTGATCTCGGCCAGCGGTGCGTACTCGAGGACCGACAGTCCCGCTCCCCGGTCTGGATCGGGCAGGAACAGGTTCCACAACCCCCTGGAGCGGGCCTCCGCCTTCAGGTCCTCCATGACCTGTGGATGGTGGTGGGGGTCTCCCGCAGCCGCCATCTGCTCTGCATAGACGGGCTCGGCGGGGTAGACCGTCCCGTCCATGAAGTCCAGCAAGGCGGACTGCAGCCGCTCCACTCGCGACGAGAATTCGAAGTCCACCGGTTGCGCATCTCCTCGGGGCGCTGACCGAGAACGTTAGCCACCCTGCGGTCCGCCTCGAGGGGACGCCGAGAGCGGGTCACCGCGTCCCCTGACCGCGAGCCCGGACCGGCTACACTTAGCTGGTACGGGGTCGGATGTTCAGGCGGACAGCCGAGCAAGACCCGACTTCTTGCCAACCCGCTAGGGGGTGACCGCATGTTGAGATTCGTGGAGGAGATCCTCCTTCTCCTACTCCGTGACGAGGACGGCAAGTTCTATCACGTGTCCAGGTTCGCGATGGACCGCGCCATCGCCGGAGCCGTACTCATGGACCTGGCCATGGAGAACCGCGTCGACACCGACCTCGAGGACATGATCCTGATCGATGCCACCCCCACGGGCGACAGCCTGCTCGACCCGACCCTGGCCATGATCGCTGCCGGCGAGAAGCGCAACGCCCTCTACTGGGTGGAGCAGACCTCCCGGTACTCCGATGAGATTCGCGAGCAGGCCTTGTCACGGCTGGTGGAACGCGGGATCCTGGAACGACAGGAGGACTCCTTCCTGTGGGTGTTCCGTTCGAGGCGCTACCCGGCTGTCGACGGCGAGGCGGAGCGCGAAGTCAAGCTGCGGATCATGGGTGTCCTGTTCAGCGACGAGATCCCCGACCCGCACGATGTGGTGCTCATCTGCCTGGCCGACGTGTGCGGCATCTTCAAGCTGTTGCTGTCCAAGCAGGAACTCGACCAGGCCACAGCACGGATCGAGCAGGTACGGAAGCTGGACCTGATCGGCCAGGCCGTGGCCCAGGCCATCCACGAGATCGAGATATCCATCGCCTCGGCGGTGATGTTCTAACCCGGTCGGGACTCACCGGGCGGAAGGACAGTCTCTCCGAAGACGGGTAATCCGCGGGCTCAGGACTTGGCGGGTCTCGAGGAGGCTTTGACAACCCGGCGCCCGGGACGGGTCCAGAGGCTGTAGACGACCAGGACCAAGCCGAAGGCGGCCAGGGCGTAGGGAGTGGTGATCGCCTCCCCGAGAGCGCCGAGCATCAGCGTTCCGAACGGGAAGAGGCCGCCCCACGCCAGCACGAAGAGGCTCAGCACCCGTCCCCGCTTGGATTCGGTGGCCAGGGTCTGGACCAGGGTGGTCAGGCAGGTGAGCAGGAAGAAGTTGAGGCCGCCCGCCACCGTCACGAGGACCCCGGCCGCCCAGACCGTCCGGGTCAGGCCGAACAACCCCTCAACCACCCCGAAGGCCACCGCGCCCCAGGTAATGGTGGACATGTTGAGCCGTAACCGGCCGCTCCCGGCTGCGAACGCACCGAGCATGGCGCCGAGACCGATCAGCATGATCAGCACCGTGAAGGTCTGGTCGCCGCCACCCAGGGTGTCGTAGGCCACCACCGGGAGCACGGCCATGTAGGAGGTGCCGAAGACGGTCACCATGGCGGCCATGGCCAGGGCCTTCATGATGGTGGGACGCTCGCGGACGTACTCGATTCCCTGGCGCATCCGACCGAAGACGCCGAGCGTGTCCTGTTCGGGCTGGTAGGGCCGGAGCGTGATCATCGAGATCGCCACCGCTCCGGCCAAAGCCGCCACCGCCCACAGCGCGAAAGTGCCTCCCGGTCCCCATAGGGCCAGGATCGGCCCCGCCAGCGCCGGCCCACCGATGCGGGCCAGGTTCAGCCCGATCGAGTTGATCGACACGGCGCTCCGCAGGTCCTCGGACGGGACCGAATTGGCAACCGCCGCATGGTTGATCGGGATGGAGAACGCCAGCCCCACCCCGAACACGAGGGCGAAGCCGAACATCATGACGACCGAATCGGCCCGACCGGTGATGACCAGGTAGCTGATGACCGCAGCCGCGATGCCCATGCTGGCCTGGTTCACCACGATGAGCCGCTTCCGGTCGAGTCGGTCGGCCACCACGCCGACGAAGGGGGTGACCACCAGCATCGGGATCGAGCTGAAGAACGACAGCAGGCCCAGCATCCAGGGGCTGTTGTCGGTCAGGCGGGCCACCATCAGCTGGAATGTGAGCAGGCCGATCCAGAAGCCCGCCCGGTAGAAGAACAGCCCGGACCACAGGACGGTGAAACTGCGATGCCGGAAGGCTCTCATGACCGGTGCCGACCCTGTATTGCCGGGTGTTCCCCGCCTCCCGGGCAGGGCGCGTCGCAGGCCGGTGACGGAGCGAAACATTGAACGAGGTTGCAAACCGGATTCCATCCGTAAACAAGAACACCCGCCACCGTGACAGCGACGGGAGACGGCCCCAGGCTAGTGGCAACGAGGGTGGATCCCCGCGATATCCCAACGCGGCAAGGCCGGCGCGGCGGATCTGCCGCTCCGCGACCAGGCCACCCGAGTCCCGGCGATCCTCGTCAAGGGCCTGCTGGGTGATTTGCTGTGCACCGCCTAGCCTGTCTACGTCGTGAACCTTCACCTGCTGGACGCCACCTACGAGCTGTTCCGGGCCTATTTCGGGTATCCGAGGCGGGCTGCTCCTGACGGGATGGAGGTCGGCGCCGTCTACGGGGTGCTCGACTCCACGATCCGCCTGCTCCGCGAGGACGGGGTCACCCATCTGGCCGCCGCCACCGACGCCGTCATCGAGTCCTTCCGCAACGACATCTTCCCGGGCTACAAGACGGGTGAGGGAATCGAGCCGGAGTTGCTCGGTCAGTTCCGGCTGGCGGAGGAGGCGTTGGAGATCCTGGGAGTGACCGTCTGGGCCATGCGGGACTTCGAAGCCGACGACGCCATCGCCACCGCCGCCCACCGCTGGATGGACGATGTGGACCGGGTGGTCATCCTCAGCCCCGACAAGGACCTGATGCAGTGCGTGATCGGGGATCGGGTGGTGACGTTCAACCGCCGGGAACGAAAGCGTTATGACGAGCGCGGGGTGGTGGAGAAGTTCGGCGTCCGTCCCGGCTCCATACCCGATTACCTGGCGCTGGTGGGTGACGCCGCCGACCGGGTTCCCGGGATTCCCGGTTGGGGGGCGAAGTCCAGTTCCACCCTCCTGGCCCGGTATGGCCATATCGAGGACATCCCGGGATCGCCCACCGGCTGGGACGTCAAGGTCCGGGGCGCCGCCCGGCTGTCCGCCAACCTGGAAGCCGCCCGCCCCGAGGCTGCCCTCTACCGGACCCTCACCACCCTCCGCCGTGACGTGCCGCTGGCCGAGGACCTGGAGGATCTTGAATGGCGCGGCGCTAACCGGTCACGTTTCTTCGAGCTGTGCGACCGGCTCGGCTTCGGTGCCATCCGCACCAGGCCCGGCCGCTGGCGGAGCTAGCCACCTACCACCGCGCCCCTCCACCCACCACCGGGTCCCGAGGTCTTTGACATCCGTCACTTCGTATGGTCTAATCCTGCCGTTACAACGCGCTCATCCAGAGCGGTGGAGGGACAGGCCCTTTGAAGCCGCGGCAACCGACATGAGCGGTGCCAATGCCTGATCGATGAGACTGCCGAGGCGGGATTCCGCTCGCGGCGCTCAGACGAGCGCGTACAAGCGAGAGGAGACTGTCACACATGGATTGCCTGCACTTCAAGCCTCCAGCATCGAGCAGGTGCATGTGTTGTCCAGGCTCCCGGGTGATCCACCCGGGCGGTCCTGGCAACCGCCCGTAACCGACGCCACCACCCGGGAGCCAACAGGCACGACCGGCCACGCGTCCTCGATTCCGGACCTGTGATCGACGATCCAGGATCCACAGGGACGGGACCAGACCCAGTTCGGGTACAGAACGCAAGCAACCAACCCGTATCCACGGGAAACACGAAGGAGAAGAAGAAAAATGAGCAGTGGTGACATCAACGGAGTCGATACGGCTCACCTGTTGTTCGCGCGGGGAGTGGTCGGCGACACCCCGGCCGCCGGCGACTACACGTGGAGGGCCTCGAACGAGTGGGTTCACGGAACCCACAGCAAGACGACGATCGACGGCTACTTCGGTCTGGGCGAGGAGCGCAGCCACAAGGGGAACTACGAGTTCGAGGCCGACCATCCGTTGGAGTTCAACGCGGCGGACAATGCCGCCACTCCGGTGGAGATCGTGCTGGCGGGCCTGGCCAGCTGCCTGACGGCGGGCGTGGCCGCGGTGGCCGAGAACCGCGAGATCAAGCTCCGCTCGGTGAAGGCCACGCTCGAGGCCGACATGAACATCGGGGGCATCCTCGGATCCGACCCCGATGTCAGGAACGGGTTCAACGACGTCCGGGTCAACTACGAGATCGACGCCGACGACACGAGCGAGGCCGATCTCGAGGCGCTGGTGGCGCAGTCCCAGAAGATCTCGGCGGTCTTCGACATCATGACCAATCCCACCAACGTGACCGTAAGCGTCGGCTGAGGCGCCCGATCCGGAGTCATCGGATGCGTACCACCACCGTTGTTATCGGAGCCGGGCACAGCGGCTTGGCGGCGAGCTACTTCCTGTCTGCTCGGGGCATCGACCATGTGGTCCTGGAGCGGGGTGAGGTGGCCAACACCTGGCGGACCGAACGCTGGGACTCGCTGCGGCTGCTGACCCCCAACTGGCAGGTCAGCCTGCCCGGCTTCGCTTACGACGGTGACGACCCCGACGGCTTCATGACCGTGACGGAGCTGGTGGGCGTCATCGACCGGTACGCCCGGTTGGTGAACCCACCTCTCCGGACGCGCACCACCGTCACCTCGGTCCGCCCGGACGGTGACGGTTACCAGGTGGTGACCGACCGCGGCGTGTGGCGGTGCCGGTCGGTGATCCTGGCCAGCGGGGGCTTCAACCTGCCCAAGGTGCCCCCCATCGCGGCCGCCCTCCCCGACTCGGTCCGTTCCGTCACCCCGCACGAGTACCGCCGCCCCTCCGATATCGAAGATGGAGGGGTGCTGGTGGTGGGGGTGTCCGCCACCGGCATCCAGCTCGCCGAGGAGATCCATCGATCCGGGCGCCCGGTCACCGTGTCCGTGGGCGAGCACGTCCGCATGCCCAGGATCTACCGAGGTCGCGACATCCGGTACTGGATGGACGTGACCGGCGTCTCGGACGAGCGCTACGACGAGGCGGACGATGTCCACCGCGCCCGCCAGGTCCCCTCGCCCCAGCTGGTCGGATCCCCGGAGCGCAAGTCGCTCGATCTCAACGCCCTGACCGACCAGGGGGTGCGGATGGTGGGCCGCCTGGCCGGGATCAGGGGCGGTAAGGCCCAGCTGTCGGGATCCCTCCACAACAAGGTCACCCGCTCCGACCTCAAGATGAACCGCCTGCTGACCACCATCGACGAGTGGGTCACCGAGAACGGGTTGGACGGCCGGTACGATCCGCCGCATCGATTCGAGCGCACCCGGCTGGAGGACTCCCCGCCGCTGCTGATCGATCTGGACAGGGAGAACATCCGTACCGTCCTGTGGGCGACCGGGTACCGCCCCGACTACTCGTGGCTCCACGTCCCGGTGCTGGACTACAAGGGTCGGATCCGCCACGACGGCGGCGTGGTGACCGAATCCCCGGGCCTGTACGTGATCGGGTTGAACTTCCTGCGCCGTCGCAAGTCCAGCTTCATCCACGGCGCCGAGGACGACGCCCGCGACCTGGTCGATCACCTGGCCGCCTATCTGGACGCCCGGGTGCCGGTGGGAGTCGGTTGACCTGAATCGCCGGGACGCCGCCGGCAGGACGCGAGCGAGGAGGTAGGGCGGATGGATTACGAGCCGGGCACCCCGATCGTGACCACCGAGGAGGAGGGGGTGGGCCTGACCACTCCCGAGCCGTTCGTGCGACACGTGAAGGCATTGCTGTCGCCCCTGCTCCAGCCGGGCATCGGGGACTTCGCCATAGGCACCTGCGAGGTACCTCCCGGCCAGATGGGGAGCCTGCACACGCATGACGACGCCGCCGAGATCTGGATGTTCTCCGAGGGCGAGGGCCGGGCCACGGTGGGCGACCGGGAGATCGTCACCGGTCCCGGCACCGTCGTCTTCACGCCTCCCGGAGTCAGCCACCAGTTCTTCAACACCGGAGACACCCCGGTGAAGCTGTTCTGGATGTACAGCCCGTCAGGCGCGGAACGGGACGTCATCGAGGCCGACTTCAGTTAGGTCCTGAGCCGGCGGGCGCGTTGGTACGGGCTAGCCGGCCAGCATCTCCTTGGCGAAGGCGGCTGCTGAAGCGTTGAACCGCTTGGATATCGCCGCCTCCGGAGCCATCGTTTGGTATCCGTGGGGGCCTCCCTCGGCGGTCTCCAGGGTCACGGGAACGCCTGCCTCTTCGAGCCTGCGGCCGTATTCGAGGTTCTCGTCCCAGAAGAGGTCGAGGTCGCCGACGCCGATCCATGTCGGCGGCAGGCCCGCCAGGTCGGATCGCCGTGCCGGTACTGCATATTCGGGAACGGTTTCACCGCCTGGTTCGGTGCCGAGGTAGCTGGACCATCCGAAGTGGTTGGAGCCATTCGTCCAGAGAATATGCTCCCTACGTCCGATGTCGGTCCTCACCGCGGTGCGGTCGTCAAGCATCGGACAGGCAAGCAACTGGCCGGCCACAAGGACGCCTTCGTCATGGAGGCGTTGCGTGAGCGCCGCGGCGAGTCCTCCGCCTCCGCTTTCGCCGGCAATCAAGATCCTCCCGGGATCGAGCCCTTGGTCTGCGCCGTGGTCGAGGATCCACTGCACTGCGGCTCTGAGGTCGTCCAGACCTGCCGGGAAGGGGTTTTCGGGCGCCAGCCGATACCCGGCTGCGACGACTGCGCAATCGAAGCTTCGGCAGAAGAGAGCTCCCCACCGGTCTTCGGTCGTGTTGTTTCCCGCGATATACCCGCCGCCGTGAATCCAGAACACCACTGGCACCGCCCCGGTCGAATCGGAGCGGCGGTGGATGCGTATGGTCTTGGTCGTCCCCGGGGTCGGGATGTCTTCAGACACGAGACCATCCATTGTTGTCTTGGGCATCAGCATCTTGTCGAATCTGCGCGACAACTTCATGAGGATGGGGCCGGTTACCAGCCGCTTTGGCATCTTGCGATAAGCCTTCCGAACTTCAGGATCGATCACACTCACGCCGAACACCTCTTTCTGCCCGAACCGATCGATGAAGCCTACCGCCCGCGCCCACCCCTCCTACGAACCTAAGGCTTAGGACGCGCCACAGCGCGCCACGAGCCTAAGGCTCAGGGTGGAGCGTGCCGATGTCACGAACCTAAGGCTTAGGACGCGCCACGGCGCGCCACGAGCCTAAGGTTCAGAACACAACCCGTGGTGCGGTGTTCCTGAGGTTTAGGGCGTCATGGGTGGTGCTGTGTGCATCAGGTTCGGGGGCTGTGGTGTTCTTGAGGCTGAGGGCGTCATGGGTGATGTCCTGTGCCTCAAGAACCGAGACTCGGAGAAAAGTCGCGAAAAACCGGTGCTCCGCACCGGGCTCCCTCCCCCGCCACCACCTGTCCTGTTGGGAGCGTGGTCGGCCATGCCCGGCTGGAGGCCGGGAGTCGGCTGTTCGCTCCATCGAGCTGTCGTGTTCCCTCGGGCCGGCCTTCCGATCGGTCTCACCTCATCGGCCGGTGTAGGTGCTTGGCGATGGGCAACGTATGTCGGACGTGTGACAGATTCGACCCCTGCCGGAGAGAACGCGAAAAAACGATCTCATCGGTCCGGGAGGAAGGTTGGGTACCGGCGTTGCGGCGCCCCGGCGCAGGCGGTTGCCATGTCCGAGCGGCTCTGGTCCGGCCGGCCGTATCAGCACTGACCTGCACCGGCTCGAGGTGGGCTGGGGTCAGCCGCCTCCTATGGGCGGCAGGAAGTGAACCTCGGCATCCTCGGGGACGGGCTCGTAGAGGGCGTCGGTCATGATCTCGCCATCGATCGCCACCGCCAGGCCTGATCCCAGATGCTCTCCCAGGCCGGGAAACCGCCGGTCCAGGGCCTTGATCAGCGAGCGCACCGTGGCGGCCTCGACCTCGACCTCCTCGACCCCTCCGGTGTAGCGGCGCAGCGCCGAGCCGAAGATCACCCGGGCCATGTCAGCCGCCGTTGGCGCCGATTGCCTCCAGCACCTTCACCGGCGACATGGGCAGTTCGCTCATCCGGAGGCCGGTGGCGTCGTGGATGGCGTTCGCCACCGCCGCCATGGGGGGCACGATGCCCACCTCGCCCACGCCCCGTACCCCGTAGGGATGGCCCGGATTGGGCACCTCGACGATCACCGTGTCGATCATCGGCAGGTCGGAGGCGACCGGCATCCGGTAGTCCAGGAATCCCGGGTTCTCCATGGTCCCGCCGGTGTCGAAGATGTACTCCTCGTTGAGCGCCCAGCCGATTCCCTGGGCCACGCCACCCTGCATCTGTCCTTCGACATAGCTCGGATGGATGGCCCGCCCCGCATCCTGGGCGGTCATGTACCGGAGGATCGTCACGGCGCCGGTCTCGGGATCGACCTCCACGTCGCACACCTGGGTCGAGAAGGCGACCCCTGCTCCCCGCGCGTTCACGGCGGCGCTGGCCGTGATCGGGCCGCCCGTCCCGGCGGCGCCGGCGGCCAGGTCCCTGGTGGTCATGGGCGCCCGGTCCCCGGAGACGTGCTGGGCCCGTCCGTCCACCCACTCGACCTCCTCGACATCGACGTCCCAGACCTTGGCGGCCCGGGCCCGCAGGTCGGTGACCACCTTGCGGCAGGCGTCGATGACCGCCATGCCGGTGGCGTGGGTGACCCGGCTCCCCCCGGTGACCTCGGTGTAGCCGACCGATTCGGTGTCGCTGACGATGGGGGTGATGTCGTAGACGTCGATGCCCAGTTCCTCCGCGGCCATCAGCGCCATCGAGGCCCGGCTCCCGCCGATGTCGGGGCTGCCGGTGAGCACCGAGGCGGACCCGTCCTCGTTGATGTGGACCGTGGCGCTCGAGCTGCCCCCGAAGTTGAACCAGAAGCCGCTCGCCACCCCCCGGCCCTGGTTGGGCCCGAGCTCGGTCGAGTACTGCGGATGGTCCCGGACCGCCTCGACCGTCTCCTTGAAGCCGATCCGCTTGTAGACCGGCCCGTAGACGGACCGCACGCCCTCCTCGGCGGCGTTGCGGAGCCGGAGCTCGAGCGGATCGATGCCCAGTTGCTCCGCGACCTCGTCCAGCAACGTCTCGGAGGCGAACGACGCCATCGGCGCTCCGGGCGCCCGGTAGGCGGCCACCTTCGGCATGTTCACCACCACGTCCAGGCCCTCCAGGAGCACGTTCTCGATCGCGTAGGGGGCGAAGGCGCACATGCATCCCAGGCTCACCGGCGAGCCCTTGAAGGCGCCCGCCTGGTAGGCCATGGATCCCTCCACCGCGGTCAGCCTGCCGTCCCTGGTGGCGCCCACCTTGAGACGTATCTTGGACCCCGAGGTGGGACCGGTGGCCCGGAACACCTCGTCGCGGGTCATGACGATCTTGACCGGCCGGCCGGCCTTCTGCGACAGCCGGGCCGCCACCGGCTCCACGTACACGGTCGTCTTCCCACCGAAGCCCCCGCCGATCTCGGCCGGTATAACCTTCACCCGGGACGGCTCCCATCCGAGCAGTTCCGCCGTGTGGGACCGCACCATGAAGTGGCCCTGGGAGGAGCAGAAGACGGTGGCCTTGCCGTCCTCACCCACGTCCGCCACCACCGCATGGGGCTCGATGTAGCCCTGGTGGACCGGCTGGGTCACGAATTCCCGCTCCACTATCACATCGGCCTCGGCGAAGCCCTTCTCGATGTCCCCGCGGTCGATCACGTAGCGTGAGGCCACGTTGGAAGGCTCGTCCGGTATCGGATCCACCCCCTCGGTGATCAGGTCATCGTGGAGGATCGGGGCGTCGGGCGCCATGGCCTCGGACACGTCCAGCACGTGGGGCAGGACGTCGTAGTCGACCTCGATGGCCGCCAGCGCCGCCAGCGCCTCCCGGCGGGAGGTGGCGGCCACGGCGGCCAGCGCATGGCCCTCGTAGAGGACCTTGTCACGCGCCATCACGTTGCGGCACAGGTCCCGGGGGTCGTAGTACTCCTCCCCGCTCCCTTCCCCGCCGGACTCCAGCATCGGGAAGTCGGCGCCCGTGACCACCGCCTTGACGCCTTCCATCGCCTGGGCTGCCGAGGTGTCGATGGAGAGGATGCGGGCGTGGGCATGGGGAGACCGGAGCACGGCTCCGATCAGCATCCCGGGCAGGTTCAGGTCGGCGCCGTACCTGGCCCGGCCGGTCACCTTGTCGAGCCCGTCGTGGCGGACCGGACGGGTCCCGACCCACTTGTATCCGGGCTGGGAATCGGTGGTGGGGGTAGCGGTAACGGTCACGCCTTCTCCTTTGCCCTATGAAGCCGGGGCGGCTTCTCCCATACGGTCGGCCGCGTCCAGGATCGACCGCACGATCTTGTCATAACCCGTACACCGGCAGAGGTTGCCGGCGACGGCGTAGCGCACTTCTTCCTCGGTGGGATCCGGGTTGCGGTCCAGTAGCGCCTTGCCGGCCACCAGGAAGCCGGGGGTGCAGATCCCGCATTGCAGGGCCGCTCCCTCCAGGAAGGTCTCCTGGAGCGGGTGGAGGCCGTCCGGGCCGGCCATGCCCTCGACCGTCTCGATCGTCGCCCCCTCCGCCTCCGGCGCGAAGACCAGGCAGGAACAGTTGAGCCGTCCGTTGAGGATGACTGAGCATGCCCCGCAGTCACCGGTGGCGCAGCCCTCCTTGACTCCCATCAGCCCGACCACGTCCCGCAGGGTGTCCAGGAGGGTCTGATCCTCCTCGCACAGGAACTCGGCGGGGTCGCCGTTGATGGTGCAGGTGACGTGCGTTCTGCTCATACGGGGTTCCTCACTGGTGCGGGCGCTTCATGAGCCGGTCCGGGCGGCGCGGTCGGCGGCCAGCTTGAGGGCCCTCACCGCCAGCACCCCGGCCACCTGCCGGCGGTACGCCTTGGTGCCGCGCTTGTCGTCGATCGGGTTGCAGACCGCCGAGGCCTCCGCCGCCACCCGCTTCAAGGCGTCGTCGGTGAGCGTGTGGCCCACCAGGATGTCTTCCGCGGCCGGAACCATGACCACCGTGGGCGCTACGGCTCCTAGGGCGACCGACACCTCCTGGCACCTTCCCGCCTCATCCAGCGTGAGCCGGGCCCCGGCGCCGACCACCGCGATGTCCATCTCGGTGCGGGGGATGAACCGCAGGTACGCGTCGGCGGTTTGGGGCGGAGGACGGTCGAAGACGAGCTCGACCAGGAACTCCCCGCTGGCCAGCGACGTGGTGCCGGGGCCGGTGACCACCGATGCCACCGGGATTGTCCTCATGCCCCCGGGTCCGGCGATCACCGCCCGACCGTCGTTGACCACCATGGCCGGAACGGAGTCGGCGGCAGGGGAGGCATTGCACAGGTTCCCGCCCAGGCTGGCGCGGCTCTGGATCTGATCGGATCCGATCAGGCCCGCGGCCTCCACCAGGCCCGGCAGCTCGGCGACCAGGTCGTCCTCCTCGGCCAGCCGTGCCGAGGGGGTGGCGGCGCCGATCACCCACGTATTCCCTTCCCGGCGAAGGTCGGTCAGCCTATCGATCCGCTTCAGATCGACGGCCACACCGGGCTCCGGCCGGCCCATCCGCAGCTGGGGAATGAAGTCGGTAGCGCCCGCGTACACCTGGGCAGCGACCGCGCCGTCTAGAACCGAAACGGCCTCTTCGATGGATGTGGGGGCGACATACCTCATGGCGAACCGAACTCGTAGCTCCTCTTCCGGCGGGCTGGACAAAGCACTTTCGAGCCCCCGGAGGACGGCCCGCAGGGTAGCAGGCACGCGTGACTCCAAGCATGGCGCGAAGCCAACCGGCGCACTCCCGCCGCCACGGCCGTTTCGCACCCACACCACTAGCGTTGCGGCTGGCAGTCGCGGCACACCAATCGGGGACGAGCACCCGCCGCCGGACCGAAAGGACACCTGCATGTGGAAGGTCTCACCCACCCGGCTCGAGGACGTATGCACCGCGATAGTGCGGGCGACCGGAGCGCCCGGCTCCGACGCCCGGCTGGTGGCGGAGCACCTGGTAGAGAACGACGTCATCGGCCACCATTCCCACGGGGTCATCCGGTTGTGGGACTACATCGACTGGGCTCATGGCGGCGATCTGATCCCGGGCGCCCGTCCCCGGGTCCTCGGCGAGACACCCACCACCGCCCGGGTCGACGGTGGCTGGAACTTCGGCCAGGTGGTAGCCACCTTCGCCACCGGCCTGGCCATCGAGAAGGCCCGGACCGCCGGGGTCGGCGTGGTGACCATCCGGAGGGTGAAGCACATCGGCCGCCTGGGCCGCTACGCCGAGCAGGTGGCCGGGGAGGGGCTGGTGTCGATGATCTTCACCAACGGCGGCGGCCACGGGATCAACCAGGCGCCGTTCCGGGGCACGGAGCGGAGGCTGTGCTCCAACCCGCTAGCCATGTCGGTGCCGTCCCGACTGGCCGGACCCTTCCTGCTGGACATGGCCACCTCGGTGGCGGCGGAGGGCAAGGTGCGGGTGTACAGGGCGCGGGGAACGCCCACGCCCACCGGCTGGATCCTCGACTCCGACGGCAATCCGACCACCGACCCGGAGGACTTCGCGAGGGGTGGGGCGTTACTCCCGGTCGGAAGAGAAGAAGGACACAAGGGCTCCGCGCTCGCGTTCATAGTGGAACTGCTGGCGGGGTTGATGTCGGGCGGGTGTA
>VXRE01000087.1:0-17526 GCA_009838635.1 Acidimicrobiia bacterium
GCCTTGACCTGGTCATCGACGTACACACTGGCAAACGCGATCTTCATTATTCGGTCCTTTCTTGTGGCCACCGTTGGCTGATCTCGGACAGTGGTGCTGGGTCAAAAGAAGTGGTACTTGTAGCGGCCTTCACGTCTGGACGTGACGAGGCCGGCCTCCTCCAGGACACCGAGGTGCTGAGAGATCGCCTGGCGGGTCGAACCCAGCTGATGCTTGGAAGCGAGCCTTGCTCCGATCTCGAACAGTGTTTGGCCATCGCGCTCGGCCAACTCGTCGAGGATGATTCGACGCGTCCGATCCGCGAGGGCCTTGTAGATGTCGGCCACCGTCACGTACCTTAACAGGCAAGTGGCGACTTGCCTATCAGTGTGAGACAGCGCGGCCCGGCGAAGACACTGCCGGGCGTGCCCCGGCATGTGGCAGATTTCAGTGGTGCCCGGGGTGGGATTCGAACCCACACGCCCCTTTGGGGGCAGCGGAGTTTAAGTCCGCCACGTCTACCGATTCCGTCACCCGGGCCAAGCGGGAGTGCGCCTTATCTGTCCGTGCGCCTTCCCGGTCCCCATTCTCGCACCGATCCGGTGGCTCGGGCGGAGTCTCGTCCGGATGATCGCTCAGCGGGGCTCGATCCAGCGGGTGTTCTTGGTCGCCCGGCCCTCGGACTCGATCACGCAGGGGACCGGGCAGTCGAGCGGCTCAACCCAGGGAGCTACCAGGTCACCCACCGGGTTGGCGTTGCCGGCTCGGGTGTCGGCGTAGTGGGCATGCAGGCACTTGACCCCGCTGGTGGCGCCCGCTACTCCTCCCCGGGGCTGTGGTTCGGCACCCTCCGGTAGCAGCGCGTCCCGCTGGGCGGCGTAGCGGGCGTGGGCCGCTTCCAGCGCGGCGCCGAAGGCGGGTACCCGGTCCGCCCGCCGGTCCAGCGCCTTGACCCCGCCGCCGCTCTCGAGACGGCTGATCCGCTTCACGGCCAGGGGACACGTCAACCAGTACAGGGTCGGGAAGGGCGTGCCGTCCTCCAGTACCGGGGGCACCCGGACGACAACCGGGAGGTCGAGGTGGCAACGGGAGAGGGTGGTGATCTCGGCTCTCGAGGGCCGGCCGATCTGTACCGCTACGACCTGACGCTCATCCATTGCTCATGTCGCGGCCGGTGAGGAAGTCCCAGAGCGCTTCCCAGAACCCGCCGGACTCGGGCACCACCTCGCTCGACCCGCCCTGCGAAGTCTCGGGGTCACGGGGCTCGTCGCTCATGATCACCACGTAGCTGGTCTCTCCGGGATTCACGTAACCGAAGTCGGCGCGGGCGATGCGCTCGATCTCGGTGGGGGAGTGCAGCAACTCGACCTCCCGCTCCAGCTGAGCGTTTTGCTCCTGGATCTCGGTCAGTTGCACGCGGAGATCCGCGGCCTCACCGTTCAGCGCCACCAACTGGCGTATCGGGAACACGTCCACGGCCGCAACCAGCACTATCCCCAGCATTATCAGGGGAAGGAGGACGCTGCGGCGCTGGCGGGCCTCCACCGTCAGCCGCCTCCGTATAGCGACAGGCCCGGGAAGCGAGCCTGGCTCCCCAGCCGCTCCTCGATCCGGAGCAGTTCGTTGTACTTGGCGGTTCGTTCCGAGCGGGCCGGGGCTCCGGTCTTGATCTGTCCGGCATTGGTGGCCACGGCCAGATGGGAGATGAAAGTGTCCTCGGTCTCGCCGGAGCGGTGCGAGACCACCCTTCCGTATCCGGCGCCCCTGGCGATCTCCATGGTGTGGAGGGTCTCGGAAAGCGACCCGATCTGGTTGACCTTGACGAGAACGGCGTTTGCCACGCCTAGGTCGATGCCCTTGCGCAGGATCAGGCGGTTGGTGACGAAGATGTCGTCCCCCACCAGCTGGCAACGGCCTCCCAGCCGCTCGGTCAGCAGGGACCAGCCCTCCCAGTCGTCCTCGGACAGGCCGTCCTCGATGGACACGATCGGGTAGGTATCCACCAGTTCCTCGTAGAAGTCGACCATGCCGTTCGCGTCCAGGGAACGTCCCTCCAACTGGTAGGCGCCGTCGCGATGGAACTCGGTGGCGGCCACGTCGAGAGCCAGCGCGATCTCCTGGCCCGGCCGGTACCCGGCCCGTTCGATGGCGGTCATCAGCAGGTCCAGAGCCTCCCGGCTGCCGGACAGGTTGGGCGCGAACCCGCCCTCGTCGCCCACGTTGGTGCTCAAGCCCCGGGTGGACAGGACCTTCTTGAGCGTCTGGTACACCTCCACGCCGGCTCGGAGAGCGGCGGCGAACGAGGGCAGGCCCGCCGGGACCACCATGAACTCCTGGACGTCCAGCGGGTTGGCGGCGTGGGCCCCTCCGTTGAGCACGTTGAGCAGGGGAACCGGTAGATCCTGGGCGGCGGGGCCGCCCAGATAACGGAACAGCGGCATCTTCAACTGGGTGGCGGCGGCGCGGGCACTGGCGAGGGAGACTGCCAGGATGGCGTTGGCGCCCATCCGACCCTTGTTGGTGGTAGCGTCGAGATCGATCATGACCTGGTCGATGAGTGGCTGCTCGGTGGCGTCGTGTCCGATGACCGCCGGTCCCAGGATGTCGTTGACGTTCGATACGGCTCGGGCCACGCCCTTGCCGGCGTAGGGAGCGCCTCCGTCCCGCAGTTCGACCGCCTCGAGGGTCCCGGTGGAGGCGCCGGAGGGTACGGCGGCCCGACCCACGGCGCCGCCGGTAAGGCCCACCTCGGCCTCCACGGTCGGGTTTCCGCGTGAATCGAGAATCTGCCTAGCACGGACCGTGGTGATGGTCGTGGCCACCGGTGCTCCCTTGAGACTGGCCCGTTAACTTATCACGATAAGCCGCCAACTCCGGGCATCTATGGCTGGCGCCGTCTCTATATCAGAATCGCGGCAAGAAGCCACAGCTACATACTTCTTAGCATGGTTCCAGCTGGTTTATGTCACACCCATGGTGTATGATACGAACATATGTTCGATTACTTGCTCGACTACCCCAAGGCCGACTCGGCCCAAGCCAGCCCCCCGGTCATCGCCGACGTCCGGGGACCGCATGCCGGCATGTTCATGACCCGCTACCAGAAGGAGCGGCAGGACGCCTATGACCGGGCCCGCCACATGGTCGAGGGCCGCCGCCATCTGCCTCCTGATGTGGAGGACGCCAAGGCCGAAGCTGCGTTGGTCCGGGAGCAGGCCGTAGTCAGCCGGGCCAGAGGTGGCCAGCTGGGCTGGGTTAAGAGCATGTTGCGGCGCAACAGCGCAGCGCGCCTTGGGTACGGCAACCCGGTTGATCTCGTGGCTTCACGCATGGATGTCCATCGCTCCACGGCCCGTGACATGGTGTACCTGGCCCAGCGGCTGGACACCAGCGACATCGAACGGATACGCCGGGGCGAGGTCTCCTACGTCCGTGTCCTGGAGGAGACCCGCCTGCGGGAAGCCGGGGCATCGGCGGAGGAGATCGCCCGGATCCGGGACAAGGACCTCGACTCCGTAGGACGGGTCGTCAACCAGATGAGGAAGATCACCCGTGAGGACGAGCGGCGAATCTTCGAGGGCCAGTACGTAGCGTTCCAGCCCTCCCTTGATGGCTCCCACGTGCGCATGAACGGCCGCCTCGGATCCTTCGAGGCGGAGATATGCCGTGAGGCCCTCAACCGCAGGGGCGAGAGACTGGTCCCGGCCGGCGAGGAGCGGCCTGACGCCGGGCAGCGCAGAGCGCTGGCGCTCACCACCCTCTGCCAGGACGAACTCGACGAGCACGCCCTGGCCACGCCGGCGGCCGAGCCCGCTCTGCCATCCCCGCGCAGCCGGCGCGAACCCCTGCTCATGGTCGTGGCCAACAATCCCATCGCCGAAGCGTCGGGCTTCGAGCAAGGCGTCTCCGTCCTGGCAGGAGGCCGGGTCGGTCCCGGAACCGTGGACCTCATCCAATGTTCCGGCCGCATCGAGAACATCACGGTGACCGGACAGGACATCACCCATCACGGATCCACCTCGACTATCCGGCCCGGTCTGCGGAGGGCTGTTCTCGCCCGCGACGATGGATGCACCATCGACGGGTGCAGCTCCACCTACCGGCTGGAGGTCCACCACATCCTCGAACGATCGAGAGATGGTGATCACTCCCCCGAGAACCTCACCACCCTGTGCTGGTGGCACCACCACGTGGCCGTCCACCGCCGAGGCATGCGGATCGACCCCCAATCCCCGCCGCGCCGCAGGCGCCTGCTACCCGACCGCCGCACCTGCGGCTACCGGCCACCACCCCCCGACCCCTACACCCGCGCCGCACTCCGGGCCCTTGCCAAGATCAACCGAGCCTCACCCTGACCCCCATCCGCCAGCCGAGGCCCCCAAGCCGCCTTCAGCCCGACCGCCCGCGCCCGCAGCGGCGCGCGTGCAACTAGTGGCGTTCCTCGTGTTTGGCTTGCTCCCATAGGGCGTCGAGGCGGTCCAGGTCGGCGGCGGCTAGGTCGTCTAGTTCCTCCATGCGGCGGAAGCGGGTCTCGAAGCGGTTGACGGCCTTGCGGAGGGCCAGCTCCGGGGGCACGCCGAGGTGCCGGGCCAGGTTGGCCACCGCGAACAACACGTCGCCCAGCTCGTGGTCGGCCTCCTCGTGGTCGGCTTCCTCGCCCTGGTCTATCACCTCGACCAGCTCGGCGATCTCCTCCTCCACGTCGCCTACCACCGAGCGGGCGTCCGGCCAGTCGAACCCCACCCGGGTGGCTCGCTTCTGGAGCTTGACCGCCCGGTCCAGTCCGGGGAGATTGCCCGGCACGCCGTCCATCAACGATTCACGGTGCTTCTCGCCCGCCTTGATCTCCACCCAGTTGGCGATCACCTCCTCGGCATCCTGGACCTCGAGGGTTCCGAACACGTGAGGATGGCGGCGCACCAGCTTGCGCCGGAGGGTCTCGGCCACGTCCTCGACGTCGAACGCCCCCGTCTCCGAGGCGAGGTTGGAGTGGAAGATCACCTGCAGGAGGACATCGCCTAGCTCCTCCTCCACATCGTGGTAGGCGACGTAGTCGATGTCATCCCCGCCGGGGGCGCCGTGGGGGAGCCGGCCGATCGCCTCCAGGAGCTCGAAGGTCTCCTCCACGGCGTATGGAGTGAGGGAGTCGTGGGTCTGCCGCTGATCCCATGGGCACTCCTTTCTCAGCCGCCGCATCGCCCGGATGGCCCCGACGAGACCGGTCTCGGGAGGGTCGAGGAACAGGCTGGTGCGCGCATTAGCCGCATCGGCGGGGACATCCCCGATCGGGTAGGTGCGGACGAGGGCCTTCTCGGTGCCGAGGTCCGACAGCACGGTCACCGGGGTGCCTTCGGGGAGGGTGCGTCCGAGCCGGCGCAGTGCATCGTCGAGAACCGGTCCGGTGTCGACCTGGAACACCACCGTCGGCAGGTGCAGCATCAGGGGATCCGGCAGGTCCCGGCCGTCCAGCACCGTGAAGCCCCGCTCCGTGGGGTCCAGTTGGAGGGCGGAGAACACCTCGTCGAGGAACGAAGGGGCATGTAGCAACTCGACCGGCCGGCCCGCGGCCCGGCAGCGCGCTCTCAGTACGGCGACGGTGCGTTCCCCGTAGAGCGGGCTACCCGGCGTCGCGTAGATCACGGGGCCCATCTCCGCCGCCGCCAGCACCCTCGACACGATGGCCTCGTACACCTCGTCGAACGTCTCGCCGGCGTCATAGAGGTCGTCACAGGTGGTCACCCGGCGCCTCTGCGCCAACTGGGCGGCGGCGGGGTGCTGCGCGGTACGCAGGATCACGTCGCGATCGGGGTCTAGCAATGCCGCCCGGACCCCGGCGGGAGTCCGGGAGAGATCTCCGGGCCCGAGGCCGGCGACGATCAGGGCTTCGTTCAGGATTCCGGCGGGATGATGTTGGGGCTCGGGTCGGTCGTCCACGTTCCGTACTCGGGTTCCACGGTGACCTCTGCTTCCGTGAGGACGCTGGTCAGCCACTCCACCCAGCGCCGGTTACCGTCCGATAGCCGCAGGTCCTCGGCCAGCCCTTCCCGGACATCCTCGAATGCGGGAACGGTCCGCGCGTTCACCAGGATCACGTGCCAACCGAAGTTGGATTGGACCGGTCCGAACGGGACTCCCACCTCGGCCTCAAGGGTGGCGGCGGCGAACTCAGCAACGTACGTAGCCGGGGAGGAGCATCCCAGGTCGCCCCCGTTGGGGCCGCTCGGGCCGGTTGACAGCTCCATCGCCAGTGCCGCGAAGTCCTCGCCCGCCACGGCGCGGTCGTAGGCAGCGTTGCCTTCCTCCTCGGTCTCTAGGAGGATATGGGCGGCGCAAACCTGGCTGAGTTCCCCGAGCGACGCCTCGTAGATCGCCATCAGCTCTTCTTCGGCTATCGGGCCGGCGTCGGCCACGAGCTCGGTCGTCACCTGGTCGGCCGTGACTTCCTGGGCCGCGATGAGACGGAGCGAGGCCTCGGTCAGGCCGTAGGTCTCGTAGATCTGCTCGGCGGTGAGGCCGGTTTGCAGGAGCAGTTCTCCAAGCTTGGCGTCGATCTCCTGCTCGGTCCGGACCACGCCGAACTGTTGCTCGGCCTGCGAGGACATCACCCGGTCGGCCACCACCAGCATCAGCGAGTTGGCGAAGCGGGTGACGTCAACCGTGTCGCCCGCCTCGGGGATCAACACGGACACCTCGTCGAAGGTGATCGATTCGCCGTCAACCGTGGCCACCTCGCCGGTGCTCCCGCACGCTACGAGGAGAGCCGCTGCCAACGACGCGAACGCGAGGAAGGCCGGACGGACCCGGGTTCCCCGGCGTTCGGTGATGAGGTTTAGCAACCTTGTCTCCTTCCTACGGACGCAATCCGGTTCCGGTGCCCAGGGGGTTCTCGTCGGGATGGTAGCCCTGATTCTCCGGACGCATTTCTAGGACCGCCCGTCCTCGGTATCGGCGGGCGGGGGCCACATCCTCGTGAGGAAGGCCAGCAGGAACGGCAGGGCATCCACATACCCGGGCTTGGGCAGGAACAGCTTCTCCTCGGTGGCGTTCAGGATGGCTTCCGGGGCCAGGCGGTCGAGGCGGATCTCCTGCGACTGGCTGAGGTGAACCGGGCCGAGGCGGACCTCCCTGCGGAACTGGACGATCTCGTCGATCCCCACCCTGATGGCCTCGACCCGCAGGCGGGCCATGTCGAGCAGCCGCTCCGCCTCATCGGGGAGCGGGCCGTAGCGGTCCCGCCATTCCAGCGCCACGTCGGCCACGTCCTCCTGGGACACGGCCATCGCCAGGGTGCGGTACGCCTCGAGCCTCGCATGCTGGTCGGATACGTAGTCCTCGGGTAGATGCGCGTCGACCGGCAGATCGATCCGGACCTCCTTGATGGACTCGGTGGCGGGCTCGGTGCCCATCCTCTCGGCGACCGCCTCCGAGACCAGCTCCACGTACATGTCGAAGCCCACCGCCGCGATATGGCCCGACTGCACCTCGCCCAGGATCGAGCCCGCTCCCCGGATCTCCAGGTCGCGCAGCGCGAGCTGGAGCCCTGATCCGAGATCGCTGGACTCGCCCACGGCTTCCAGGCGGCGGTAGGCGGTCTCCGAAAGCGTGGTCTCGGGATGGAACAGGTAGGCGTAGGCCCGCCTTCCCGATCGTCCCACCCGGCCTCGGAGCTGGTGGAGCTGGGCCAGGCCCAGTTGGTCGGCCCGCTCCACGATCAGGGTGTTGACCTGGGGCAGGTCGAGTCCCGACTCGATGATGGTGGTGGCGACCAGCACGTCGTAGCGGTGGTCCCAGAAGTCGAGCATCATCTGCTCGAGGGTGCCTTCGTTCATCCGGCCGTGGGCCACCCCGTAACGGGCATTGGGTACCAACTCCCGGAGCCTGGCCACGGCGTGGTCGATCGAGCGCACCCGGTTGTGGACGTAGAAGACCTGGCCGTCGCGGAGCATCTCCCGGCGGATCGCCGCCGACACCACCCGCGCGTCATAGGGGCCCACGAAGGTGAGGATCGGGTGCCGATCCTCGGGTGGGGTGCGGATGTGGCTCACGTCCCGGATCCCGGTGAGGGCCATCTCCAAGGTACGGGGGATGGGGGTGGCGGTCAGCGTGATCACGTCCACGTCCGTCCTCATGGCCTTGATGCGGTCCTTGGCCTTGACGCCGAAGCGATGCTCCTCGTCCACGACCAGGAGGCCCAGCCTGCGGAACCTCACCCGGTCGGCTAGCAGCCCGTGGGTCCCGATCACGATGTCCACCTGCCCGCTTTCGAGGCCGTTCACCACCCGGCGTGCCTGGGCGGGGGTGAGGAAACGGCTCAGCATCTCGACCCGGAGGGGGTAGGCGGCGAAGCGCTCCGA
This sequence comes from Acidimicrobiia bacterium, assembly GCA_009838635.1. Classification (GTDB taxonomy): domain Bacteria; phylum Actinomycetota; class Acidimicrobiia; order Spongiisociales; family Spongiisociaceae; genus Spongiisocius. The sequence goes on from VXRE01000087.1 coordinate 8,334, forward strand.
GAAGGTCTGGAAGTGCTGCTGGACGAGGAGCGTGGTGGGACACAGCATGGCAACCTGGTACCCGTCCGCCACCGCCTTGAAGGCGGCCCGCAGGGCGACCTCGGTCTTCCCGAAGCCTACGTCGCCGAAGATGAGGCGGTCCATGGGGAGCGGGGACTCCATGTCCCTCTTGACGTCCTCGATAGCGGTCAACTGGTCGGCCGTCTCCTCGAAGGGGAAAGCGGCCTCGATCTCGCGCTGCCAGGGAGTGTCGGCGGCGAAGGCGTGGCCCTTGGCCGCGGCCCGGGCCCGGTGGACCGCCACCACGTGGGCGGCCAGAACCGAGGCTTCACGCCGCACCTTGTTCCGGGTGGCCGTCCAGTCGCGCCCTCCCATCCGGCTGAGACGGGGGGATTCCCCGCCGGTGTACTTGCGAACCGCCGTCAACTGGTCGGTGGGCACGTACAGACGGTCATCCCTGGCGTAGACGATCAGGAGGTAGTCCCGCTCCACCCCGGCGATGGTCCGGCTGATCAGCCCGTCGAAGCGCCCGATCCCGTGGTGGCGGTGGACCACGTAGTCGCCGGGCTCGAGGTCTTCGTATCCGGAGGCGGTCCGGCGGCGGGCGACGGGGCGGCGATGGGCGCGGCGGCGACCCAGTATCTCCCGCTCGCCCAGCACGGCCAGCTTGAGGGATGGAAGCACGACTCCGGTGTGGATGCCCTCGGCGAGGATTCCCGAGCGGACCGGCCCGGTCACCCGCTCGATGACCGGCAGGTCCAGGCCGTTCTCCCTCAGGACGTCCGCCACCCGGTTGGCGGCCGGGGCGCCGTCCATGGCCAGGACCACGTCCGTACCGGCGAGCCGTAGGCGTAACAGCCCGGCGGTGACCGATTCCCGATCACCGGGTTGAGCCTCCCAGGGGCCCACCGTGATGCCTCGATCAGCCGGGGAGGCGGCCAGGGGTGGGCACTCCAGCACCTTGCCGGGGAGGGAGCGGTCGAGATCTAGGAACAGGGCCGGCCGGTCCTGGTCGACCGGAAAGCTCTCTCCCCAGGTCCCGGCGAGGGCCTCGGCCAGGTCCTGCTCCTCCTCGGCGAGGTCCGTGGCCCGGGCTCTCATCCGGACCGGGTCGAGGAGGACGGTGGTGGCCGCAGGTGGGATCTCGTCCAGGAAGCAGCAGGGCGGCGCCAACCATGGGAGCCAGGACTCCATCCCGGCGAACCGGAGCCCCTGCGCGAACCGATCCCATATCGAGGCCGCCCACGGGAGGCGGTGGTAGAGGTCCCGGGCTGTCTCCCGAACCTCGGGGTCGGGGCGTAGCTCGCGGGCCGGATAGGCCCGTAACTCGTCGACCGAGTCGGTGGAGCGCTGGGACCCGATCGAGAACACCCGGATCTCGTCGACCTGATCACCCCAGAAGTCGAGCCGGACGGGTAGTTCGGCCTGCGCCGGGAAGACGTCGAGGATGCCGCCCCGCACGGCGAATTCTCCTCGCGCCTCGACCCGGTCGGTGCGGGTGTAGCCGCAGGCGTCTAGGCGGCTGACCAGGCGCTCGAACGCCACGTCGGTCCCCGATCTCACCACGACCGGACCGGTGGAGCACCCGCTGACCCGCTGGATGACGGATCGCACCGAGGCGACCACCACCAGGCCGCGAGGACTGCCCGACAGCCGGTCCCGAACCTCTGACCGCGAGGCCATGGTGGACAGGTTGGGGGAGACGTGCTCGAAGGGCAGGGTCTCCCAGGACGGGAACAGGAGTACGTCGTCGGTGAACAGCCGGAGGTCGGACGCGAGGTTTTCGGCCTCCGGATCGGATGGAACGACCACCACGACCGGTCCCTGGGCCGATCCGGCCAGCCCGGCGACGGTGATGGCCCGGGCTGCCACCGGCACCACCAACCGGTCGGGAGGCCGGGGTAGGTGGGCGTGGCGCCAGCGATCCAGGAGCGTGGAAAGGGGTGCGCGCACGACCGACCATCGTACCCGGCCCTGCGATCAGTGGTCAGTGGTCAGTGGTCCGTGGCTAACAACAAATATTAGCAACTAGCAACTAGCAACTAGCAACTAGCAACTAAACGTCGGTGAGGCCGGCCTCCCGGAACGAGTCGAGCGCCCCGGCGAAGGTCTGGCGGGCGGACCGGTATTCCAGTCCCAGCTCCCGGGCGGCGAGGGAACCGTCGTAGCTGGCGCCGTAGCGCATCAGGTGCACGGTCTCCCGGCAGATGGGTACCGATCGAACCCGCCGCCCGATGAGGTCGGCCAGCGGCTCCAGCGCAACCAGCAGGGGCCTGGGCAGGAACTTGACCGGGTGACGACGCCCGGTCAGGTCGCTGAGCAGGTCCCACGCCTGGCGGAGGGTGATGGTGAAGCCGCTCAACACGTATCGGCGGCCCGAGACTCCTCGCTGCTCGGCGGCGATATGGCCTTGGGCGCAATCCGCGGTGTCCACGATCGAGATGGGGGTGTCCACCAGGAACCTGAGGCGCCCGTTGACCGCCTGGAGCAGCAGGTTGCCGGTGCCGGTCGTCCGACCCCCGCCCTGGACGGAGGCGGGGTTGACCACCACCACTTCCATGTCTCCCGCCTCGGCGAGCGCCACCAGTTCTCCCTGGTGCTTGGACCGGGCATAGTGGCTGGTGTAGCGACCGGTGTGCTGCGTGGACTCGTCGCCCACCGTTCCCGGCTTCTCGCCCAGTGCCACCACCGAAGAGGTGTGGATCAGGCGCCTGACCCCGGCCCGGCGGGCAGCCCGTACCACGTTGCGGGTGCCCTCGACGTTGACCCGGTACAGGGCGGCCGGATCAGTGGGGCAGAAGGACACCAGCCCGGCGATGTCGTACACCACCTCGCAGCCCGACATGGCCCGTGCCAGGGAATCTGGGTCCTCGATGTCGCCCGCCGACGGCACGGCTCCGAGGCCGGCCAGAACCGCCGCCGCCTTCTCCGAGCGAGCCAGACCCCGTACCTCCCGGCCGGATTCCACCAGCCGGCGGATCACCGGCTGCCCGACCACGCCGGTGCCGCCGGTGACCAGGACGGTCACGAATCGGCGGTTCGTCCGGCGTGGCGGATCGCCTGCCGGAACTTGACGGCATAGTCCCAGCCCGAAGCGAACGTCACCGCGCCGGCGAACCACATCCAGTACTCGTCGAAGTAGAGCGGTCCCCACGGGTCGGGGAGTCGCATCATGGCGAACCCGAGCGCGAAGAACTGGACGGCGGCCTTGGTCTTGCCGGCCACCGACGCAGGAACCAGCGTTCCGTCGATGGCGACCACGCTCCGGATGGCCATCACCACGAACTCGCGGGTCATGATGATGACCGTCACCCACACCGATGCCCGGTCCACGGAGACCAGGGCGATCAGCACGCCGCTTACCAGGATCTTGTCGGCGGTGGTGTCCAAGAAGGCGCCGATTGTGGAGGAGATACCCTGGCGCCGGGCGATGTAGCCGTCGAGGGCGTCGCTGAGACCGGCGAGGATGACCAGCACGGTGGCGATGCCGAAGAGGTACCGACCGGTGGTGTGCTCGGTGGCCAGCACCAGGCCGATGATGGCGGGAACGCACATGACCCGGAAGAGAGCGAGCAGGTCAGGAATCGAAATAGGACTACCTCCCCGCGGCAACACTACACCGCGCGGCCGACCCCTCGTGGTCTGTCTGTGGAACGGGTGTGGTATGGCGTCGGCAGCGGTGTTCCTCGCAAGGCCCGCTGACGAAGGCGTGCCCGCAGCGGCACGTTGAGGAAGCGGAACGCAGCGACGGGACGCCGATGGCAGCCAGAGCACGCCTGGCTGTTTCGCAGACAGACCACTAGCGCGCCCAGTCCAGTGAGCGTTCCAGCGCTTGGCGCCATCTGGCGTACAGCATCTCCCGGTCGGCAGCGGTCATGTCGGGCTGCCACCGGTTGGCCTCGCGCCAACGGGACCGCAGGTCGTCGAGATCACGCCAGAAGCCCTCGGCCAGCCCTGCCCCGTAGGCGGCGCCGAGAACGGTGGTCTCGTCCGTTCCGGGACGCACCACCGGGACATCGAGCATGTCGGCCTGGAACTGCATCAGCAGGTTGTTGACCACCATGCCCCCGTCGACCCTGAGTTCCCGCAGCGTCACGCCCGAGTCGGTCTGCATCGCCTCCAGCACCTCCCGGGTCTGGTAGGCCACCGCCTCGAGGGCGGCGCGGGCTATGTGCGACCGGGTCGAGAAGCGGGTCAGGCCGGTGATCACCCCTCGGGCGTCCGAGCGCCAGTGGGGCGCGAACAGGCCCGAAAAGGCGGGCACGAAGTACACGTCGCCGTTGTCCTCCACCGAGGCGGCCAGGGTCTCCACCTCGCCCGCGGTCGAGATCATGGCGAGGTTGTCGCGTAGCCACTGCACCACCGCGCCGGCGATCGCGACGGAGCCCTCCAGCGCGTATACAGGTGCTCTTCCGGCGATCTGGTACCCGATCGTGGTGAGCAGTCCGTGGGTCGAGGGGACCATCGCCTCGCCGGTGTTCATCAGCAGGAAGCAGCCGGTCCCGTAGGTGTTCTTGGCCTCGCCCGGGAGGAAGCATGCCTGCCCGAACAGGGCGGCGTGCTGGTCACCCAGGATGGCCGAGATGGGAACCCCCTCGAGGATCCCTGTTCCCAGCCCGACCCTGCCGATGGAGGGCACGATCTCGGCCAGCATGGCGCGCGGGATCCTCATGGCGGCGAGCAGCTCGTCGCTCCAGGTCAGGCTGTCGAGGTCCATCAGCATGGTCCGCGATGCGTTGGAGACATCGGTGACGTGCCGGCCGCCCGCGACACCGCCGGTGAGGTTCCACAGCAGCCATGAGTCGATGGTTCCCATCGCCGCCCGCCCCGAGGCGGCCTGGTCCGCCAGCCCGTCCACATGGTCGAGGAGCCACCTGGCCTTGGGGCCGCTGAAGTATGTGGCGAGCGGGAGGCCTGTGGCGGCCCGGAAGCGGTCCATGCCGTGGCCGGCCTCCAGTTCCCGGCAAAGCCGAGCTGTCCTCGTGTCCTGCCAGACGATGGCGTTGGCGAGGGGCGTGCCCGTGGACCGGTCCCAGACCACAGTCGTCTCCCGCTGGTTGGTGATCCCGACCGCCACCAGATCCCGGGCCGCCACGCCCGCCTGCGACAGGGCTCGAGCTACCACGTTCTCCACGGTGGCGAGGATCACCGCCGGGTCGTGCTCCACCCAGCCGGGCCGGGGGTAGATCTGCTCGAACTCCTCCTGGGCGGACGCCACTACCGCACCGTCGTGGTCGAAGACCATGAAGCGGGTGCTCGTGGTCCCCTGGTCGATAGCCCCCACCAATCGCCCCATGTGCTTACCTCCTTGCCATCGCGAGAGTGGTTGGAATCGCCGATGCCGGCATCCGGGTCAGGGCCGCCTGCCGCCGGCGAGTTCCATGGCTCTCTCGGGATCGGTCATGAACTTCTCCACCACGTCGGCGGCATCGGCCACCAGATGGTCGACATCCTCGCGTTCCACGGCGGAGAACCGGCTCAGAACGTAGGCGGCCGGGTCCATCCGTCCGGGTGGACGCCCGAGGCCGAGCTTGAGACGCCAGAAGTCGGTGGTTCCCAGCGATCCGACTATCGACCGCACCCCGTTGTGGCCGCCGTGGCTACGCCCCGACCGTAGCCGGAGCCGGCCGAAGGGCAGGTCGATGTCGTCATGGATGACCAGCAGATCCCGCGGCTTCACCTTGTAGTAACTGAGCAATGCCCGGATCGGTGGCCCGGTCACGTTCATCGAGGCGTTCGGGAGGGCCAGCAACGCGGGCTCGGTTCCGATGCGCGCCCGGGCCACCCGGCACCGGACCCGCCGGGGTCCCCGTCGCAGCCGGCTCTCCGACCGCCGCGCCAGGACGGCGACCACCTCGGCCCCGACATTGTGGCGCGTGCCGGAGTAGGCAGGCTCAGGGTTATGGAGCCCCACGATCACCGGCATTGCTGTCGCTCACGCCGGTACAGGGGCCTGACCGATGGGAGGGTGCTGAAAAAGACGGGGATGGGCTGGCCCGCGATACGTCTACCTGGGATTTCGTTTCCGACTATCGGGCCAACCGGACATTCCTCAGTACCTCCGTCAGGCTTCCTGTTCGGTACCAGCCTCCGCGCCTTCGCCATCCTCGCCAACCAGCACGAGATCCTCGACTTCCTCCTCGTCCTCTTCCTCGGTCTGGGCGATGGCCGGGAGGCTGACCACCAGGACCGGTTGGTCCGGATCGTCTAGGTACTCGACCCCGCTCGGAGTGGGAAGGTCCGACACGCGGAGAGTGTCGCCTACTCCCAGGCCGGAGATGTCGGCCTGGATCGACTCCGGGATGGCGGTCACGAGCGCCCGGACGGTCACCGTGTTGGCGATCGTCTCGAGGATGCCTCCGCCCTCCCGGATCGCGGCCTGATCCCCGATCAGCTCGATGGCCACCACGGCCTCGACCTCGTCGGTGAGGGATATCTTGAGGAAGTCCAGGTGGATGATGTCTCCCCTGGTGGGATGGCGCTGGAGCTGGCGGGCCAGGGAGGTGTGGGTCTCCTCTCCGATCTGGAGGTTGATCACCGCGTTGAGTCCGGCCTCCGTGGTCAGCGCCGAGCGGAGGTCACGGGCGCTCACCGCCACCGAGAGAGCGTCCGAGCCCCGGCCGTAGAACGTGGCAGGCACCATGCCCCGGCTCCTCAACCTGCGGGAGCTTCTCGTACCGGTTTCGCGGCCGGTCTCGGCGCGCAGTATGACGTTGGACATGGCAACTCCTCGAGAACACGGATGGGGGCGGGCAACCGCCGGACCGGGCCCGCCATGAAAACACACGCCCTGGACGGGCGGCAGGCGCGCTAAGGATAGCCCCGGACGCTGCCTGCCATCAAGGGCTGGCCGGATACGACGCTACGTAGGCGGTGATCTCATCCTGGAGGGTCGCCTTGCGGTCGTCCGGAAGGAAGGTTGCCTCGATCGAGTTCCTGGCCAGCCGGACCATGTCCGTCCGGGTCAACCCGAGGGCGTCGGCGATTGCGAGGTAGTTGTCGCCCACATAGCCGCCGAAGTAGGCCGGATCGTCCGAGTTCACCGTCACCAGCACCCCTGCGTCCATGAAGCGTTTGAGGGGGTGCATGCGGAGGTCGGGGAATACCTGGAGCCGTTGGTTCGACAGGGGGCAGATGGTCAGGGGTACCCGCTCCCGGACGAGGCGATCCACCAGCTCCGGGTCATCGCCGGCCCTCACGCCGTGGTCGATTCGCCGGGCGCCCAGGACGTCCAGAGCCGAGCGGATGTATCCGGCCGGACCTTCCTCACCGGCGTGAGCGACCGGGATGAGCCCGGCCGCGACCGCCATGCGGTAGGGCTCGGCGAACAGCTCCGGCGGGTTGCCCTTCTCGCCCGAGTCGAGGCCCACTCCCTGGACGTGCTCGAGGTAGGGCCGGGCCGCCTCCAGGGCTTCGACCGCCGCCTCGGCGGGCAGGTGCCGGAGGAAGCACAGGATCAGCGTGGAGGTGATGTCCGGTGCGGCGTCCCGCTGGGCGCTCACGAATCCCCGGATCACCGTCCCCATGTCAATACCCCGTTCGGTGTGGGTCTGGGGGTCGAAGAAGATGTCGGCGTGGCGTACCCCGTCGGCCACCGCCCGGGCCAGGTAGGCGGACATCAGGTCGGCGAAGTCGGCCTCGGTCCGGAGCACGGCGGCGGCCTCGTAGTAGATGTCGAGGAAGGACTGAAGATCTGTGAACGCGTAGGCCGCCTCGACCTCGTCGATCGATCCGTACGGCAGGGCCACCCCGTTGCGCCGGGCCAGGTCGAACATCATCCGCGCCTCGAGGGTGCCCTCGATATGGATGTGGAGTTCCGACTTCGGCAGCCCCCGGACGAACCTCTCCATGTCCTTACGCGCCTCCCGTCACGCCGGGAAAGGGGAGAGGGCGCCGGATGGCGCCCTCTCCGGAGTCATAGGTTGATGGATCAGAGGTAGGCGCCGATCCAGTCCTGGAGGAAGTAGACCAGACACGCCGCTGAGACGATCCACATCAGGACATGGACCTGGGCGGCCTTGCCCTTGACGATCTTGATCAGGGTGTGCGTCAGGAACCCTGCCGCGATTCCCACCGTGATGGAGTAGGTCAGCGGCATCAGGATGACGGCCAGCAACGCCGGCAGTCCCTCTTCGAGATCGGTGAAGTCGATGTGCTTCAACAGCCCCACCATCAGGAACCCGATCAGGATCAGGACCGGAGCCGTGGCCTGGGCGGGTACCAGCAACGCGAGGGGCGACAGGATGATGGCGACCAGGAACAGCACGCCGGTAACCACCGACGTCAGGCCGGTCCTGCCTCCCTCGGCTACGCCCGCCGAGCTCTCGATGTAGCTGGTGTTGGAGCTCACCCCGCACAGTCCACCGAGTGCTGCGCCGAGCGAGTCGATCAGGAGCAGCTCGCGGAGCTTGGGAATCTTGCCGTCCTTGGTCAGCCCGGCTTGCTCGGAGACCGCGGTGGCGGTTCCCATCGTGTCGAAGAAGTCGGTCAGCATGAAGGTGAAGATCGTGAGAATGGCCGCCAGTGCGCCCATCTCGGTCCACACGTTCCCCAAGTCGACCGCGCCGATCGTCGAGAAGCTGACGCTGGCCGAGAAGCTCTCGGGCAGACTGATCACGTTCAGGATCAACGCCACGATGGTGGTGAGGACGATCGTGATGATCATCGCCCCCTTTACCTTGCGGGCCATCAGCACCAGGGCGATCAGCACGCCTACCAGTGTGGTGCCTGCCGAGTACGAGTTCGGGAACACGAACTCCACGATGGCGCCGCCCTGGCGTACCAGGCCCCCGTTGACCAGGCCGATGAAGAGGATGAACAGGCCGATCCCCACCCCGATGGAGTACTTCAGGCTGTCGGGGATGGCGGCCATCACCGCTTCCCGCAGGCCGAGCACGACCAAGATGGTGACGAGGATGCCCTCCCACAGGATCACGCCCATGGCGCCTTCCGCGGTGAGTCCATCAGTGAGCACCAGGCCGAACGCTACGGCCGCGTTGATTCCCAGCCCTGCGGCCAGCGCAATCGGATGGTTGGCGACCACCCCCATTGCGATGGATAGGATCCCGGCCACCAGGGCCGTTCCGGCTGCTACGGCAACCGGATCGAGGCCAGGCTGATATAAACATAAACCAGCCCCCCCGACCCTACTTAAAGTGGGAAGCCGGGGTATGAGATAAAAAAAAAAAAGGGT
>VXRE01000087.1:17536-24108 GCA_009838635.1 Acidimicrobiia bacterium
ATGTTGGCGTTGACGAACAGGATGTAGGCCATTACCAGGAAAGTGGTAACTCCGGCCCGGACCTCGGTGCCTACCGACGATCCGCGTTCGGAGACCTGGAAGTAACTGTCAAGTCCCGTTTGGGCCATTTCTCCTCCCTTCAGAGTCAGGTCGATGCTCCACCTGACCTCCGTTTGAAGGTTAGTGCAACCACCCGCAGCGTGCCGGGAAATTCCGTCATCTGCGCCGGGTGTCCCATCGCTCGCTAGATGATTAGTTGCAAGGTCAGTGGTCAGTGGTCAGTGGATGTTGTAGCGCGGGATGACGCTGACAACCTCAACGGGATTGAGGACCACAGCGAGCCTGATGGCCTTGAGGTCGCAAGCTGGCCACCGGCCACTACTCAGTAGTCGGCACGAAACAATAAAACTAGCAACTATCAACTAGCAACTAGCAACTAATCACAGGGCGTCGCCCGTCTCCGGATCGAAGAAGTGCAGCTTGGTGGTGTCGACCACCAACTCGGCGGACTGGCCGACTCGGGGAGCGTGGTCGGGGTTGACCCGGGCGGTGAACTTGGTCTCGTCGCCCAACGCAGAAGCGTCCGTACCCTCCTCGGCCAGCAGGGCCTCGATGTCGGCGGTCACCACCGGTCGGACCGGTACCGCGAAGTGGACGTAGGCCTCGGAGCCGAGCTGTTCCACGAGGGAAGCGGTGACGGTCATGGCGCTCCCGCCCGCGCCGGCCGCCGACCTGATCTCGAAGGCCTCCGGTCGCACTCCGACCACGATCTCGCGTTCGGACCGCTCCAAACCGTCGGGCAGGGCACCGGAGCCCACGGCCAGGCTGTGGCCGCCGAAGTCGAGCGTGGTGGCGGTGCCGTCGGCGCCCACCGTCGCGTAGACGAAGTTCATGGCGGGCGAGCCGATGAAGCCGGCCACGAACAGGTTGCGCGGATGGTCATAGAGTTCCCGCGGGGACGCTATCTGCTGGAGGTTGGACTCGGTGTCCGAGATCGCCTTCAGGACAGCGACCCGGTCTCCCATGGTCATGGCCTCCACCTGGTCGTGGGTCACGTAGAGGGTGGTGGTACCGAGCCTGGAATGCAGGAGGCCCAGCTCCGAGCGCATCTGGACCCTCAGCTTGGCGTCCAGGTTGGAGAGGGGCTCGTCCATCAGGAAGGCGGCCGGCTCCCGCACGATGGCCCGGCCCATAGCCACCCGCTGCCGCTGGCCGCCGGACAGGGCCTTGGGCTTGCGGTCCAGGTAATCGGTGATCTCGAGGATGCGGGCGGCCTCACCGACCCGTTCCTCGATCTCCTTCTTGGGGGTCTTTCTCAGCTTCAGGCCGAAGGCCATGTTGTCCCGCACCGTCATGTGCGGGTAGAGGGCGTAGTTCTGGAAGACCATGGCTATGTCCCGGTCCTTGGGAGCCACGTCGTTGACCACCCTGTCGCCGATCAGGATCTTGCCCTCGGTTATGTCCTCGAGACCGGCCACCATCCGCAACAGGGTGGACTTGCCGCATCCGGATGGTCCCACGAGCACCACGAACTCGCCGTCGGCGATGTCGATGGACACGTCCGCAATTGCCCGCGTCTCGCCGCCATAGATCTTGCCGACCGCATCGAATGTGATTCCCGCCATCTCCCATCCTCTCGTGAGCGCCTTCGACCATACCACCCACCCGGTCAGCAAGGTGCGGGAACAGGACTCGGAATCCGGAGTCACCCCTGAAGTGGCCACTGACCACTTCGGTCAGGGCCGTGCTCGCGTTCTCCTGAGCAACGGCTCGGCTAGGGCCAGGATCCGGTCGGTGGCGCCCAGGACCCTTCCCGCGGTGCCCGGGGTCTCCGAATCCACCAGGTTGCCCATGACCCGCAAGGTGATGCGGGCGATGGCCTGGGTGCCGACGGCTACTCGCAATCCGGCATTGAGGATGGCGGGATGGCCGATCAGCAGGGAGAACCGCCGGCCGGTGCGCAGGAAGGCGTCGAAGCGTTCGCCCACCACCCGGTCGTACCGCTCGGGCGCCGAGACCGGGTCCTCTACGAACAGGTCGGCGGCGAGGATGCCTGACTCCAGCCCGTAGTCGATGCCCTCGCCGTTCATCGGGTTGACGAGTCCGGCCGCGTCACCCACCGCCACCCAGCCCGGACCGTGCCTGCGGACGGAGCTCATGGGAAGTCGCCAGGCCCGAGGGCGCTCCAGGTAGGGCCCGAGCGCCCAGGAGTCCCGCACGCCGGCGTGGTAGGAGTCGAGTAGGGAGTTCAGGTTCAGGCGGCTGAAGTGCTTCATCGTGGACAGCGACCCGGCGCCGATGTTGACCGTCCCGTCTCCGGCCGGGAAGATCCAGCCGTATCCCGGCACCGCGTTGCCGTCGGGGTCGCGCATGGTCAGGCAGGCTTCGATGTAGCGCTCGGCGTGACGCGGGGAGGCCGCATAGCTGCGGATCGCCACCCCGTAGGGCTCGCCGGCCACCCGGGTGGCGCCCAGCAGCCGGGCGGCGGCGCCGGGCGCCCCGGTGGCGGCCACCACCATTCCTGCCCTCCAGAAGTGTCCGCCGGCTTCGACCCCCACCGCTCCGTCACCTTCGAGGACGGGTAGGGCTTCGGTATCCCAGACCACGCGGGCGCCCGCTTCGGTGGCGGCGTCCACCAGGGCGGCGTCCAGCTTGCGACGGGGTAGGACCGCTCCGTGAGCCGGGAAGCGGCTGGTCTCGGGCCAGCGCAGCATCCGTTCGGTCTTCCCGGCGATCATCCGCAGCCCCTCGATCGGGTGGCAGGCGCCGAGGTCGATGCCCAACTCTTCGAGTGCGCCCACTGCTCGCGGGGTGAGCCCATCGCCGCACACCTTGTCGCGGCCGTAGGGAGCGCGGTCGAAGACCACCGTCCTGACGCCCTGGCGGGCGGCCCGGATGGCGGTGGCCGCGCCTGCGGGTCCGGCGCCGATGACCACGAGATCCACCGTATTCATGTCGGTTGAGGATGCTAGGAGGTACCGCAGGATGTCCATCCGGCCCGGTCGCCGGTAGCGAACCGCCAGGTCGAGCCCGTGGGCAACGCGGGGGTTCGTCAGATGGTCAGCCGGCGTCTACCTGTATCTCGGTCGCCTTGACGGACAACCACACCTCCGACCCGGGCGCCAGGTTCAGGCCCGTCTGGGCGTCAGGGGTGATCTCGGCCGTGACCGGCAGGGGAGGACCGGTCTGGACGCGGACGCGGTCCGCGTGGTGGTCGATCCGCTCGATCCTGGTCGGCCAGGAGTTGCGCGGGCTTCCCCCCGGCCGATCGAGGTGGATGGAGATGGCACGCGGATGGATGGTGGCGATGACCCGGCCCGATGCCGCTTCGGGAACCACCAGCCGGTGGTTCCCGATGGTCAGGACCTTTCCCGAGGCGGCTCCGACCAACAGGTTGACCCCTGCCAGGTCGGCCGCGTAGGGGCTGGCGGGACGCAGCCGGATCTGATCGGCGCTGCCCTCCTGGGCAACCGAGCCGTTCTCGAGTACCACCAGCCGGTCGGCCAGCAGGAAGGCCTCGGTGGGGTCGTGGGTGATGAGCAGGCTCGGTCCCGGGAAGCCGGCCAGGTGGTCCTGGAGCAGCCGGCGCAGCCCGGCCCGTGAACTGACGTCGAGCGCGGAGAACGGCTCGTCCAGCAGCAGCATGGAGGGCTCGGTTATCAACGCCCGGGCCAGGGCCACGCGCTGCCGCTGGCCTCCCGACAGGCGGCCGGGACGCCGGTCGGACAGCGCGCCCAGGCCAACCGCCTCCAGCCATCCGGCCGCGCGCCGGCGGGCCTCGTGGCGGGGTACCCGGCGGGAGCGGAGCCCGAACGCCACGTTCTCCAGCGCGCTCAGGTGGGGGAACAGCACTCCGTCCTGGAACATGACGCCGATCCGGCGCTCCGCCGGTCCCACGAGGGTGCCGGTGGCCGCATCCTCGAGGACCCGGTCACCGAGCCGCACGTAACCCCCGTCGAGCGGTAGCAGGCCGGCCAGCGCCCCTACCACGGTGGTCTTGCCCGCTCCGTTCGGGCCCAGCAAGGCGACCGTCTGCCCGGGATCGATGCTCAGAGCCACATCCAGATGGAAGCCCTCTCGCCGTATCACCAGGCGCGAGTCGAGACCGGTTCTCATCTGCTGCGCCACCAGTGGTCCCTGAGAGCGACGAGTACGGCCAGCGAGACGATCACCATCACCAGGCTGAGCGCCAGGGCCGCGTCCCGGTCGCTCTCGAGGGCGACGAACACCGCCAGCGGCAGCGTCTGCGTGCGTCCCTGGAGGTTGCCGGCGAAGGTCAGGGTCGCCCCGAACTCACCGAGCGCGCGAGCCCAGGTCAGGGCGATACCGGCCACGACCGAAGGAGCGATCATGGGGATCGTCACCCGGCGGAGCACGGTCCACCGTCCGGCGCCGAGGGTCTCCGCCGCCCGCTCGAAGCGCTGATCCAGGCTCCGGAGTCCGCCTTCAACGGTGAGCACCATCAGGGGCATCGCCACGAAGACCCCCGCCAGGATCACCCCGCCGGTCGAGAACGGCAGGACGAGCCCGGTGGCTTCGTACAGGGGTGATCCCACCAGGCCGCGCCTTCCGAGGGCGAACAGCAGGGCCGCCCCTCCCACCACGGGCGGCAGGACCATCGGAAGGAGCACGAGTCCTCTGAGGAGCGAGCGTCCCGGAAAGTCGTAGCGGCACAGCGTCCAGGCCACCGGCACACCGAGCAGCAAGGAGATGACCGCCGCGCTGACGGAGGAGATCGCCGACAGCCGGAGGGCCTCCAGCGCCAGATCGGAGCCGAGCAGGGTTGCCAGCCGACTCCATGGAGCGCGGCCCAGGAGCCCCAGCACCGGCAGGGCGAACAGAGCCAGCCCGATGGTGGCCGGGATGGCGATGAACGCGGGCGGCCGGCGCGGCCGTTGAACCGTCCTGGACCGGCCCTCCCTCCGGCGGGAGGCCTTCCGGATGCTGTCCTGGTCTTCAGTCATCAACCTTGATTATGCACGTTCCTCGGGTCCGGTGGTTGCTCGGCGCCGTCAGGGGAGGCGGAACCCGTGCCGGTTCAGGAGCATCCGTCCCTCCTCCGACAGTACGAAGGCGACGAACGCAGCCGCGGCTTCCGGGTGGGACGTGGCGGACATTATCGCGATCGGGTAATCCGTCGTGACGTTGTGCTCCTCCGGGATGGTGATCGCGACCGCGCCGTTCGCTTCCAGGACATCGGTGGCGTACACGATGCCGGTATCGAGCTCTCCCTGCTCGACCTTTGTGAGCAGGGCGCGCACGTTGGGCTCCCTGGTGTCGGGCCGGGCCGTGACCCCGGCTCGCTGCAGGACCTGGCGCGTGAATTGACCGCAGGGAACCGTCTCCGCGCACAATCCCACCAGCAGCTCCGGCCGGGCCAGGTCGTCCAGGCCGGTCACTCCTCCCGGGTTCCCGGCGGGAACGGCGATGGCCATGGTGTTGCGGGCGAACACGGGGGCCTCGCCGCTGACGAGGCCGGCGGCGCGGATCTCTTCCATGATGGCCACGTTCGCGGGAGCGAACGCGTCCACCGGCGCCTTCGCCAGGATCTGCTCTCTAAGGAGCGAGCTGCCACCCAGGTTGAGGACCACGTCGATGCCGGGGTGGGCACCCTCGAAGGCCGTCTCGATGTCCCCGAAGGCGTCGGTGAGGGAGGCGGCCGCCGCCACCAGCAACTCGACCCGGTCCGTGTCCCGGGCACCGGCTCCCGCGCAGGAGGCGACGAGCAGGATGGCCAAGGATCCGGCGATGAGCCGTCGGGTCATCGGGTTGAAGCCTTCCGGGTGGGGGTGGCCGGTCGAGCCGGTTTTGCGGGATCGGGGCAGGGTAACGTGACCGGGATGGTACGGACCGCGGCCCGCCACGATCGTGATGCCGGAGGGGACCCCACCCTCCTCGCCGCCAAGGCCTCGCTGCGGGAGATGGTGTGGGACCGCCTCTCGACCGCAGGGATAGCCCGGTTCCCGGGCGCTCGGAACCGGATCTCCAACTTCGTCGGCGCGGAAGCCGCCGCCGAGCGGCTGCGCGGCACGCGGGCCTGGCGCGAGGCCGGCACGCTGAAGTCCAACCCGGACTCGCCCCAATGGCCGGTCCGCCAGCGGGCACTCGAGGACGGCAAGCTGGTCTTCATGGCGGTACCCCGGCTGGCCGAGCCGGAGCCGTTCTTCTGCCTGGATCCCGATCGCCTGACCGATCCTCCCCGGGCGGCGTCGTCCATCAAGGGAGCCTCGCGCTCGGCCCTTACCGTGCGGATCGAGGACATGGCTCCGGTTGACCTGGTGGTCACCGGTTGCGTGGCCGTCGACCCGACCGGCGCCCGGCTCGGGAAGGGCGGGGGCTTCAGCGACCTCGAGTACGCCCTGGCCTGGGAGGCGGGCCTGATCGGACCGGAGACCCTGGTGGCCACCACCGTTCACGAGACCCAGGTTCTGGAGACGGACCGGATCCCGATGGCTGGCCACGACCTCCGTCTCGACCTGATCGTCACGCCCGATCGGGTGATCCATTGTGACGGGCCGCGCCCCGCACCCGGGCTGCGGTGGGAGGAGTTGACCGAGGAGAAGATAGCGGCC
>VXRE01000074.1 GCA_009838635.1 Acidimicrobiia bacterium
CCTCCCATCCCTACACCCAGGCATTGGTGTCGGCGGTGCCTATTCCGGAGCCCGTCCACCGCGGCGAGCGGACGCGCATCCTGCTGCCGGGCGACGTGCCGAGTCCCATCGATCCGCCTTCGGCCTGTCGCTTCCGGACCCGGTGCTGGAAGGCACAGGACCTGTGCGCGAGCCAGACACCGCGACTGGAACGCCGCCTGGCCGGAAGCGGTCAGAGCGCCTGCCACTTCCCGGAACCCATCCGCGCACCCGGGCCTGCATCATGATCCAGCTCGAGACCGAGCATCTCGAGGTCGACGTAGACGAGCGGAGCGGGGCGAACATCGTCCGCCTGGCTCGCCCGGGAGGGACGAACCGCCTGGCGTGGATCGACTCGGACTGGCCGATACGAGCCAGCGCCGGAGGTTCCTATGACTCCCCCGATCATGCTTGGCTGTCCGAGCATCGGGGCGGATGGCAGGAGATGTTCCCCAACGCCGGCGCCGGTTGCACGGTCGGCGGGATCCCACACCCGGTGCATGGTGAGGTCTCGTTGGCGCCGTGGCAGGTGATGGACCGTTCCGGGCGCCATGAAGTGACGTTGCGTTCGTACACCCACACTGCCCTGATGCTGACGAGGACGATGCGCCTGGATCCGGAGAGGCCTCGCCTCGAACTCAAGGAACAGATCGTCAACCTGTCGGATGCCCCCATCCACTACCTGTGGGGGCATCATCCCGCCTTCGAAGCTCCCCCCGGAACGCGTCTGCAAGTGGAGGGCGCCCGTTTCGAGTGCGAGCCATCGCTCGCCACTCCCGAGGCCGATCTCGGACCCGATTGCGAGGGGGTCTGGCCCCGGGCGGAGAGCCAGGGCGGTGCGGGCGTCGATGTGGGTCTGATGCCCGACCACCCCGCGGAGCGCGTGCTGTACCTGACCGAGATGGCCGAGACCCGCGCTCACATCCTGAGGCCCGACACCGGGGACCGTCTCACGCTGGAATGGTCATCGCAGGCCTTTCCTTACGCCTGGGTGTGGATCAATCACAGAGCCAGTCGATTCCCGTGGTTCGGGAGGCTCAGCTCGATGGCGGTGGAGCCCGTCAACGCCTGGCCGGCCGACGGTCTGGCGGCCGCTATCTCGAGAGGCCAGGCGCCCACGCTGCCCGGTAACGAGAGCCGCCGGGCATGGTTGGTAGTCTCGCTGGCGGATGATGGATAGGGCGTACCCGTATGGATTACCAGGCAGAGGTTTACAGCGCCGGACTTGACCATCCGGAGTGTGTCGCCGTGGCCCCGGATGGCCGGGTCTGGGCAGGCGGCGAGGGCGGGCAGGTGTACGTGATCGACCCCGAGACCCGCCAACCCGAGATCCTGTGCCAACTGGACGCGATGGCGGCCGGTCTTGCCTTCGACCGGGAGGGCAACTGTTACGTATGCAGCCAGGACAACACGGTGGTCAGGGTGTCGCCCTCCGGGAAGTGGGAAGTGTTCTGTTCTTCCGTGGAAGGGCGCCCGCTACGCGCGCCGAACTACCCGGTCTTCGGCCCTGACGGAACCCTCTACGTGTCCGGCTCCGGTGACTATCCGGGTCCCACCGGCGAGATCTACCGGATCGATCCCCGCGGGACCGCCGCGTTGTTCCACTCCGGCCCCTTCCACTACACCAACGGTCTGGCCATCGATGCTCCCGCCCGGTATCTCTACGTCGCCCAGACCGCTACCGACGATGTCGTGCGGGTGCCCCTTGACGGATCGGGGGGTGTACCTGAACAGGTGTGCGCGCCCGGGGCGCTGCTACCGATGCCGGACGGTCTCGCGTTCGACGCGGAGCAGAACCTGTACGTGACATCGTTCGGAGCGAGCGCGCTCGAACGCATCCGTCCCGACGGAAGCATCGAGATGGTGGCCAGGGACGAGCGGGGCCTCACCATCAACCGGGTCACCAACTGCGCCTTCGGAGGCCCGGAAATGGACCGCCTCTACCTCGCCAATCTGGGAGGTTGGCACATCTCGGTGATCACGATGGACATCCCAGGCCAACCCCTCTTCGCATAGGCC
Organism: Acidimicrobiia bacterium; assembly: GCA_009838635.1. Lineage (GTDB taxonomy): Bacteria > Actinomycetota > Acidimicrobiia > Spongiisociales > Spongiisociaceae > Spongiisocius. Next base: position 2,038 of record VXRE01000074.1, read on the forward strand.
GGTCGGCAAAGCCCGGTTACCGCGCATCCGATCATCTCAGAACTGAACGGTCCCCACAACCGCTACGGCGCCCGGATGACCGAGCGTGAAGGGCCGGAGCTAACTCGGCGTACGTAGCTGGGAGGTCAAGCCCCCATCGACCACCAGGGTGTGGCCGGTTACGAACGAGGCATCCGGTCCGGCCAGGAAGGCAACCGCGGCGGCGATGTCGGAGGGCTTCCCTCTCCGGCCGAGCGGATGGAGCGAGGAGACCGAGGCAGCGAACCCCTCGGCATCGTCCATGGTCGCCAGTACCCGCTCCCACGCCCCGGTATCGATGAACCCGGGAGCGACGGCGTTCACGCGTATGCCCAGTGGTCCGAGCTCCAGGGCCAGCGTCTTGGTAAGGCCGATGAGCCCGGCCTTGGAGGCCGTGTAGGCGGCATAGTTGGGGAAGGTGTACCAGGCCATCACCGAGGAGATGTTGATGATGCTCCCTCCCCCCGACCGCTGCATGACTCCCCGCGCAGCCTGGGCGGCGAAGGCGACACTACGCAGGTCCACCGCCACACACCGGTCCCACGCCTCCACGGTCATGTCGGCCAGCGGTTCGTTGTAGTCGAGCCCGGCGTTGTTCACCAGCACGTGCAGGGCGCGCCAGCGGTCGGCAACCACCGAGACGATCGACTCGAAGGCGTCGGGCTCTCCGATATCGACCTCCAGGAAGAACGCCTCGGCGCCTTCCTCCCGCAGCCGCTCTACAACGCGCCGCCCACCCTCGCTGTCGATGTCCACCACCGCCACCCGGTACCCGTCGGCGGCCAGCCGGAAGGCGCATCCCCGGCCGATGCCGGAGGCGGCGCCGGTCACCACGGCCACTCCGGGTTCGGTCATCTGATGGGTTCTCCTTTGGATCGGGGATCCAGTACGTCTCGCAGGCCGTCGCCCAGCAGGTTGGTTGCGAAGACGGTAGCCGCCAGCGCCACGCCGGGGAAGAACGCCATCCACCAGGAGAGGGCGATGAACTGTCTCCCGTCCTGGATCATGGTTCCCCACTCGGGGCTGGGAGGCGGGATGCCCAGACCGAGGAAGCTGAGAGCGGCGCCGGCCAGGATGGCCCCTGCCACATGGATGGTCATCATGACGAGGATGGGCGGGATCACCCGGTGGATGATGTGACGGAACATGACCCTGAAATCCCCGGCGCCGATCGCGACGGCCGTCTGCACGAACGGCGCCTCCTTGGCCTGTATCACCTGCCCTCGGGCCATGCGCACGTAGAAGGGGATTCCCGACAGGCCGAGGGCGAGGGCGATGCTCCACAGGCCCGGCCCGAGCACCGCCACCACGGTCAGAGCCAGGAGAATGGGAGGGAAGGCGAGGGCGATGTCTACGAAGCGGCTCATGACGAGATCCGCCCACCGGCCGTAGTAGCCGACCAGCATCCCCAAGGTAGTTCCCACTAGAGACGAGATGAGCATCGGCACCACCCCCATCACCAGGGAAGGGCGCGCGCCGTGGATCACGCGGCTCAACACATCCCGGCCGAATTGGTCTGTCCCCATGGGGTGGGACCAACTGGGCGGCTGCAGGGCCACGTCGGGGTTGGTGCCCACCGGACCGTAGGGGGCGATCCAACCGGCGAACAGGGCCGCCGCCAGTACCACCAGGAAGAGGGTCCCACCGACCACGACCGACCGGTGAGAGACCAGCCTCCGCGACAGGCGGGTGGAGTGCTCCTGGCGTGGAGCAGGCACGGAGCCGGCGGCCGGTTCGCTCATCTCAGCCTGCTCCCAGCTTCACCCGGGGGTCGAGGAACTTGTAGAGGATGTCAACCACAACGTTGATCGCCACGAAGATCGACGCCAGGATGATGATCGAGCCCTGCAAGACCGGAAGGTCACGGCGTAGGATGCTGTTCACCACCAGCTGTCCGAGACCCTGGCGGGCGAAGAGCATCTCGATCACCACTGCCGCGCCGAGTAGGTTCCCGACCTGGAGCCCGATCATGGTCACCACCGGGACGAGGGCGTTGCGCAGCCCGTGCCGCCAGGCAACCCGCCGGTCGGATGCGCCCTTGGCCCGGGCCGTGGTGATGTAGTCCTGCTCGAGAGAGTCGATCAGGCTGCTCCTGACCAGCCGGGCCAGGATCGCCGCCTCCGCCACGCCGAGAGCCAGCGCAGGCAGCACGAGACCGTCGAATCCCCCCGAGCTGAGGGCCGGGAACCAGCCCAGGTTCACCGCGAACAGCAGGATCAACATCAGTCCGAGCCAGAACTGGGGAACGGACAACCCGAGCACGGCGGTGCCCATCGCGGCGGTATCCACCCAGGTGTTGCGGCGCCGGGCGGCCAGCACTCCGAGGGAGACCCCGATGAGAATCGCGACGGTCATGCCGGCTGCCACGAGGATCAGGGTGGAGGGAATCTGGGCTCCGACCAGGGACAGAACCGTACGGTCGGATCTGGTCGAGCGTCCCAGGTCGCCCTGCACGAGTCCCCAGAGATAGTCAGCCAACTGGACCACGAGCGGACGGTTGAGACCAAACGCCTCCCTCATCTCCATCTGCTGCTCGGGACTCAGCTTGGCCCCACCGGCCATTACCGCCGACACCGCATCGCCTGGTACCAGCTGCATGAGCAGGAAGATCAGGATTGCGGCGCCCACGAGCACCGGGATGGTCAGGGTCACGCGGCCGAGGACGTACCTCAGCACGGCTCAAACCTGCCCTTGCCGGGACCGCAGACCCGTGTGGCAAGGTATCGGGCACCTTGCCACACGGGCGTCGACCTGGGTACTAACCCTCCGACTGCGGTGTTCAATCGGTCTTCTTACTGGCTAAGGGACGCCCCTCCGAAGTACTTGTAGAAACCGGTTCCGTCAACGGAGAACCCGCTCAGGTCGTTGGAGAACGCCGTGAAGAAGTGCAGCTCGATGATCGGCACGATGTAGGCCTGATCCATGATGTAGCGCTGCGCCTCGGACAGTATCTCGGCGCGGACCCCAAGGTTCGTCTCCACCGACGCGGCGTCGAGCAGGGAGTCCAGATGCGGGTCGTTGATGTGCCCGACGTTGATGTTCCCGGGCCCTATCGAGGAGGAGTGGAAGTCCCTCCGCAGGGTCGCCGGTGAGCCGAACACGTCACCCATCGAGGCGAGTTCGTAGATGGTCTCGCCGGTTCCTTGGAAGTAGCCGCCGCCCTCGAGGGTGATCACCTCGGCGTCGAAGCCTATCTCCCGTAGCTGGTCCTGCAGCAGGGTCACCCACGGGTTCCAGCTGCGGTTCTCGATGATGCGAGCCTGGAGGTTCTCACCGCCCTGCCGGCGGATCCCGTCATCACCCAGCGCCCATCCGGCCTCGTCCAGCAGTTGGGCCGAGAGCGCGGGATCGTACGGGTAATACGTCTCGACGATGGGGTCGTACTCGGCGAAGTCACTGGAGAGCGGACCGTACGCCCGGGGCGCCTTCCCGAAGAAGACCAGCTTCACGATCTCCTCCTGGTCGACCGCATGAAGGATGGCCTTGCGTACCCGGATGTCGGAGGTGGGCGAGATAGCCGGGCTGATGTAGTTCACCTGTGGCAGGCCTGGGAGGGAGAACCCTTCCACCGTCACACCGCCCAACTGTTCCAGGGGTGCGATGTTCTGGAACGGGACCAGGTCGAGGAAGTGGATCTCCCCGGTGGACAGCGCGGCGGTCCGGGTCTGATCGTCGGGGATGAACCGGAAGATCAACCGTTCGGCGCGGGCAGGCCCGGTGGTTCCGTAGAAGGAGAACTCACCCCATGTCCAGTCCGGGTTGCGCACGAGGGAGATATGGCTTCCCTCCACCCATTCCTCGAAGATGAACGGCCCGGTCCCGATGGGCTGCTGCCCGGCGTCATCACCGAGGGCGGCCACGGCCGCAGCGTTGGTGATGGCCGCGCCCGGAGCAGCCAGGTCGATCAGGATGTCGGGTACCGGCGCCGAGAAGGACAGCTCCACCGTGTAGTCGTCGATGACTTCGGTGTCCTGGTAGTTGGTGGCGATCAGCGCGGTCTGCGAACCCGAGACGTCGCCCTTCATCCGGTCGAAGTGGGCTTTGACCACCTGGGCATTGAAGGGGTCACCGTTGTGGAAGGTGACACCTTCACGCAGGTTGAAGCGCACGCTCATGGCGTCAGGGCTGAGACTCCAACTAGTTGCCAGGCCGGGATGGATACGCATGCCCTGACCCAGAATCACCAGGGTCTCGTATATCTGGGCGACCACGGCCTGATCGTTGACGGTGGTCGAGGCGAATGCGTCCAGCTGCGAAGGTTCCTGGTTGGTGCCGAAGACGATCGTGCCTCCACCCATCAACTCCTCGACCTGCATCTGCGCCTCTTCGACGGCCTTCTGGGCCTCATCCGCAGTCATCTGGGCTTCTTCGGCGGTCATCTCGGCTTCGTCGGCAGCCATCTGGGCTTCCTCGGCTGCTTTCTCGGCCGCTTCCTGGGCTGCCTCGGCTTCGGACAACGCTGCCTGTGCGGCTTCGTCACCCTCCATTGCTGATGCTGCTGCCTGCTGGGCGGCCTCGAGTTGGGCCTCGGCTTCTGCCAGCGCTGCCGCCGCCGCCTCCGCCTCTGCCCGGGCTGCCGTAGCGTCCGCTTCGGCTGCTGCTGCCGCCGCCGCCTCGGCCTGTGCCTGGGCCTGGGCCTGGGCAGCGGCCTCGTCGGCGGCGGAGGTGTCCTCACCACCGCACGCGGCTGCCAGCATCGTCAGCGCCACCAAAACTGCGAGCAAGGATCTACCAGCGAGTCGTTTCATCATCTGCTCCTGGGTCGCCGTTGACTAGGGATCGGAGCCCCTACTCCTACAAGTGATCTGATGCGCGGTGACCAGCCGTGTCCTGCGTGGCCATCGGCCTCCGCGCGCTCAGACCGCTGGTGGTGAACATAGCCCCGACCCGGTGAACCGGCAAGCGAGTTGCGGACTGCCTCTCGGAAGCCGCTAGGGGCGAGTGCCCTCCGAACCCGCGGTTTCGGATATGAAGTGGCAGGCGCCGCTCTGGCCCGATTCCAGATGGACCAGTTCGGTGGTCTGGCTGCGGCATAGGTCCCTACCCGCCGACAGGTAGCACCGCGGATGGAAGGCGCACCCGGGCGGTCGGGCGGCGAGCGTAGGCGGAGTGCCCGGAATGGGCGCCAAGTGCCCGAGATCGCTGTCAAGACGGGGCAGGCTGGTGAACAGCCCGATGGTGTAGGGATGTCGCGGACGCCCGAAGATCTCCTCCACCGTCCCCGTCTCCACGATCCGGCCCGCGTACATGACCGCCACCCGGTTTGCGACCTCGGCTATGACGCCCAAATCATGGGTGACGAGGATCATCGAGGATCCGGCCGCGCCGCACCCGGCGGCCAGCACCTCCAGCACCTGGGCCTGGATTGTCACGTCAAGGGCGGTGGTGGGCTCGTCGGCCACGAGCACGGAAGGCCGGTTGGCGATGGCGATGGCGATCACCACCCGCTGGCGCATACCCCCCGACATCTCGTGGGGGAACTGGCGGAAGCGCTCCCGCGGGTCGGGGATGCCCACCAGTTCGAGCAACTCCACGGCCCGGTGGCGCGCTCGGGCGCGGGACGCGCCGTGTACACGCAGGGCCTCGGCGATCTGGCTCCCCACCCTCATGACCGGATTCAGCGAGGTCATGGGGTCCTGGAATACCATGGCGATTTCCTCGCCCCGGACGGTCTCCAGTTCCGCGGCGGAGAGGTCCAGCAGGTTCCTCCCCCCGTAGATCACCTCTCCGGACGTGATACGAGCATTGTCCGCCAGCAGTCCGACCAGGGCAGAGACCGTGACCGTCTTCCCGGAGCCGGACTCGCCCACCACGCCCAGTATGTCACCGGGATACAGGGCGAAACCGACATCCTCGACCGCAGGCAGGACGCCCCCCTGCGTTTCGAAGCCAACCGAGAGACCTCTCACCTCTAGGAGAGGAGCGGCTTTGCCCGAACCGTTCCCGATCGTCATCCGGCGGAGAGATCGGAGAGGAGCGCACGGGCCTCGTCTTCCAGCATCCCGGCCACCTCTGCGGTGAACGCGGTAGCCCACTCCGGCTCGTAGCCACCTCGAGCGAACTCCGCCGCAGTGGGAACGTAGCCGGTCACTCCATTGGTGTATCCCGCCATGTGGGTGTACCCGAACGGCGAGTCCTCTCTGACCCTGACTCCGGTCTCTGCGAACGGCTCGCCCGGGAACCCGACCAGAGCGACATCGTCGATCCTGATCCCATGCAATGTCGTAGCGATGCTGGGTCGGCCGCGGCAAAGCTTGGCCCAAGCAGCCCGTATCAGGGCCCGGCGGGCCTTGTACCGGGCGTCGAGAACCTCCGGCTGCGGAGCGCCGGAGGCCTGGAGCTCCAGGAAACGCCCGGTGAGGCGCTTCGCTTCCTCCTCCGCCTGCTCGGGCGATGCGGTCTTCCGAACCGGCAACTCGATGGCGCGCTCGATCACGCGTACCAGGGGCTCCTGATCGGGTAGCGGATCGTCCACCCACATGCCCAGAGGCGCCCCGGACTCGACGATGCGGTCGAACCGGCGCCTGGTGCGTCGAGTGCGGACGCGGGTGAATACCTTGGCGGCTTCGGCGCCGAGGCGCGTGCCCATCCGTTCGGCTGCGCCCAAGTCACCGGTGAGCGCCTCGGTGGTCATGATGTTTCCGGCGCAGCCCTGCAGGTACAGGCAGGTGGCGCCGGTGAGGCTCTCCACCACCCGCTTGGCCACGCCCGGGAAGTCGGGGCTGATGAGCCGGTTCTGGAACGCCAGGATTATGGGGTGGGCGGCATAGCAGACCAGGGCCGCCAGAGGGTTCTCGTCCGTATCGTCGAAACGAACCACCAGTACTCTCGGGTCCCGGAATCCGTCCGGGTTCTGGCCGACCACCACCGAACCGTCGGGCGCGCGGAGCCGGCGGTTGACGGCGATGGAGCTCTCTCCCCACCCGGCCGCCATCCGGGCGGGACGGAGATCAGCCATGGCCTGATGCGTGGCGCCCAGCGTCTGCGACCACACCGTCTCGCGGTAGCCGGGTACCAACTCGGCGCCCGCCCGTCCCGAGCGGTCGCCCAGGAAGTTCGACCACACCGGTCCCGCATGGGTGTGGGTGAACGAAACCCGGACGTTGGCGGGATCGATCCCGAGCACCCCGGCTACGTCGGCGCGAATGCGGTCGGAGTCCTCCACCGTTATGACCATCAGGTCGTAGTCGAGGATGGCGAAGGTCTCGCTCGCTCCCTCGACCACCAGCGCGGTGACCCATAGGTCCAGATGGACCCCCTCGGCCCGCTCGTGGACCTGCGCGCCCCATCCGGCATGCTCAATGCCTATCGGGGGGGTGATGTTGCCCCGCCCCACCCCAACTCTCATCAGATAACTCCCCGATCCATTCAAGTACCAGCGTACCCAGAGGGTGCAGGGATCAGCGTGGTGGCCAGTCGAGCTTCTTCGCGCACAGGCCACCGTCCACCTTGAGGGTCTCCCCGGTTATGAAACCGGCCTCCGGCGACAGCAGGAAGCAAACCGCGGCGGCCACCTCGGAGGTATTCGCGAAGCGCTGCTGGGCGTGCAGAGCATCGGCCTCCGGCTTGGAGAGCCGCCCTTCCTCGATGGCCGACCGGGCCAGCGCGGTGTCTATGTATCCGGGGGCAACGGCATTGACCCTGACCCCCAGGTGGGCCCATTCGGTGGCCAGGGTCCGGGTGATCGCGCTCACCGCTGCCTTGGTGGCCGTATAGGGGGCCCGCAGCGGCCATCCGAAGAACTCCGCCACCGACGAGAAGTTGACGATGGCCCCGCCACCCGAGGCGATCATCCGCCTTCCCGCCTCCTGGCACCAGTAGAAGGTGCCCGACAGGTTGATGTCCAGCACCCTCTGCCAGTCCTCGGGATCGAAGTCGACGCTGGGAGCGGCCAACTGTATGCCGGCACAGTTGACCAGGGACCGGACCGGTTGACCCGACGCCTCGATCTGCCCGGCGGCGCGGCGAACCGACCGGGCATCCCCCACGTCGCACACGACCTCGAGTATCCGGGTCGCTCCGTGCTCACGGATGAGCGGATCGGCGTGACCGGGACGCAGGTCTACCGCTGCGATTCTTGCTGACGGATCACGGGCGAGCAACGCCGCCACCACCGCGGACCCGATCCCGCCCGCCGACCCCGTGACTATCGCCACGCTCTCCGGCGGACCAGCGCCTATGTCGAGACCTCGGCTCGGTCTTCGTCCTCAGCCCGCCAGCGCGCCTCTGAGCCCGGCGGTGCGTAGAACCAGAGGACCGTGAGCCCGTCAGGGCCCGAGTGGGTCTGGTGCGGGAGGTCGGACGGGGCCATCAGGATCCCTCCTACCTGCAGGGTGTGGGGGGTCCCGTCGATGTCCACCCAGCCGCCGCCGGCCAAAACCACCGTCACCTCCTCCGCCTCGTGCGAGTGAGGAACGGTGGAGAAGTGCGGAGGCAGGCAGGAAGTGCCCATCACGATCTTGGAGGAATTGCCCTGTTCGGGCGAAGCCTTGACCGCGACCGCCCGGCCCTCCACCAGCCTTCCATCGCCGGCGCCACCCTCGGCAAGAGCCCGTTCGATCTCCTCGGCCAAATCGGAGAGGAGCCATCCCGTCGTCGCGCCCATATCAAGCGAACCTTAGCCGTCGGTCGGCTGCCGGCCCCGGCGTCGGCCGATGATGTAGACGAGGCCGATCGCCGGAACCACCGTGAACGTCAGCGGCAGCGGCCAGTCTCCCCGCAATGTCCCCTGGCCGATCAGGACGGCCACCAGGATGTCCCCGACAATGCCCACGGACAGGATCGCCACGGTGGTGCGCCAGATGAGCGGGCTGAGCCGCTCGGAGGACACCACCACGTAGAGGAGCAGGATGGCCGCCAGCGGATGTACCGCGCTCAGAAGGAGCCGTTCCGGTACGGATCCCCCATCGGCGAAGCTCGCCACCAGTGCGATTAGGCCCGACCAAGCAAGATGCAGCGAAGCCAGTATGACCATCGCCACCCGCAGTCCCTTCACCCCGGTCCGCCCCGGAGTCGGAGGCGCGAGGCCGGATCGGGCAGCAATCCCCACGGGGTTGGAATAGAGAACACGGCCATAGCCATCCGGAGGTTACTCGGACGGAACCGGGAACCTCGTCGATTGCCGAGGGGAGGACGGCTCCGGCTTGTGCGATGCCGCTCTTGCCCTGCACCGTCGCGAGCCACTAACCCCCCATACCTCCCAACTCGCAAGGCCCGCAGGGGGCGTCCCGTGGTTAGAACGTGCCGGGACGCCCCGCGGTCGGGGATCTTGTCAACTCCGGATGCTGTCAACCAACTCGTATTCGCCCTCCGAGTTGATCACGGTCAGGTAGACCGCATCAGAACCCTGGTTGTCACCCGGTCCGAATTGGAGCGAGACTCCGCCTATGTCTATGGACCCGGACGCACCTGTGACATCCAGGAAGCACGCCCGGCTGACGTCGGCGCCGCAAGCCCTCAGACGTTCGATGGCGAGCCGTCCCGCGAGATAGCCCTCGAGGGAGACGAATCCCGGGTCGGCATCCGGATCGACGCCGGACAGTGCGGCGCGGTAATCGGCCAGGACCGAGACGTCGTCCCCGCCGGGCAACGGCACCACCTGCGTCACGTAGACCCCCTCCCCGGCAGCACCCAGTTCGGTCGCGAGAGCTTCACTGCCGACGAACGACACGGCCATGAAGATCGTTTCGGGCCCGAGGTCCTCGCGCAGCTTCTCGATGAGCCGCGCCGCTGGGCGGTACGCTCCGATGATGATGACCGCTTCCGGCTGCTTGTCGGCAATCCGGAACGCCGCGGACGTGACAGCCTCCGTGTTCCGCCGGTAATACCAGGAAGCCACCAACTCCAGGCCATGAGCCTCCACCGCCTGCTCTACCCCTGTCAGACCGTCAACGCCATAGGAGTCGTTCTGGTAGAGCACCGCCACCTTCGTCTTCCCGGCAGCGGCGAGTAACTCGGCCATCTTCTGGGTTTCCTGGTGGTACGACGCACGGATATTGAGAACGTTGCTCAGCTCGCCGACGCGCAGTAGCTGCGCACCGGTGAAGGGCGCCACGAACGGCACGCCCGAGGCGCGTGCCAGCGGGGAGGCTGCCCGAGAGGTTGGTGTTCCCACCGCTCCGATCAACCCGAAGACCTGATCGTTCTCGATCAGACGAAGGGTTTGCGCGAACGCTGCATCGCTCTCGTATCGGTCATCTCTGGTCACAAGCCTTAGCTGGCGTCCGTGCACTCCTCCTGCATCGTTCGCCTCCTTGAACGCCGCCTGGATGCCCAGCTGCATGCCCAAGCCCAACGCTGCTGAAGGTCCGGTGAGGGCCGCTGATTGACCGAACAGTATCTCGCTGTCGGAGATGCCGGGATCATCCGGGCTTACCGTTGGAGCCGTTGGGATGGGAGGCGCACGCAAACCCTGGGCTTCCTTGCCCAATGCGTCGACCTGACTCAAGAGCTGCCTCAGAACCTTCTCGCTGTCCTCTATCAGAGCACGTTCCTGCTCCACCAGCTCAAGACGCTCCTCTAGCCGTTCGAAGTAGTCATCTTCTTCGGTTCCAGCATCACGCAGGTTCTCGGCCAGACTCAAGACGACATTGTTCAGTCCGGCGAAAGAGCTCGCGCGAAGGTGGTTGATGTCAAGATCAATTCGGTGGGCTACCGAGTCAAATGACTCCTGAAGCCGTGCCACGTGTGTGGGATCTTGCATAAGGCTTGCCACCAGCAGAAGCGTATGCCCCAAGACCGTGTTGTTCGCTAGGCTATCGGTGGCGCTGTAATCCAGCAGATTCTGCCTAGTGAGTACTGTTGATCCCGTACGTCTATCCTCGGGAAGGTTGGTCACTAGGCCATAGAATTGTCTGTCCGTACTGGCGGTGACAGCCGGGAACAGGGCAATAGAGTTAGCACGAGTCAACTCGGCTCGGCTCTTTTGCTCCGCCTGCAGTCTGAGTAACAACTGGCCCCTTCCACTTTGAATAGACTCGACATTGGTGATGAGCCTATTGGCCAGGGACTTGATGTGATCAACTCGGTCACTATTACTCTTCTGGTCGAGGATCCCCAGTTGTTGAGTTATAGCGGCCTTGTGTCGGAAGATGAGCGTCCCGTCTTGAGTGAGTGATTCCCGTGTCATACCGGCATTAGTCGGTACAGTCCCTACACTACTCAACGAGTGGGCATGGTTCGCTATGGACAAGGCAGCGGACTGCAATTGGACGATGTCGTACACATCCATGGTGCCATCGGAACCCGCCAACCTCAACGTAGCCCAACCCGACCAACTAGGGCTAGTCGATTGGCCAAACTTGCTGCCGATGCCAAACGCATAGACGGTTCCAGGCGCAAGGTTCTTAAGCGTTAGCGTGTAATCGTCCTCGCCACGTTCGGCGATGTCGATGGACTCAATCATGTCCTGCCATGGTCCTCCGAGGCGCTGGAGGAGCGTGGCGGCGTTAACATTCATCCAGCGAACGCTGTAGCCGGTGGCCCCCGGCACTGCGTCCCATGTTATGAGAGCCTCTCCGGGTTCATCCCCATCGACGACCGTAAAGTTGGGGGATTATATACTTGACTTGAAACGGCCACTACACTCACCCCCGGCGTATCCCCAACATGGAAGGAGGTGAGTGCAATGAGCCGAGCTAACGCGGCGCTGATGCGCTGTCGGGCGTAAGGGTGGGAGCCTGGCGGAGGTCGGCCTGATCAACCACCTCCGCCAGAGCCGGTTGCCTCGAAGCGTAGCGCGGTGAGCGATAGCTGTGGAGGGCTTTCGCGACCTGCTCCGGCGTCGCGTCCCGATAATCCGCCTTCAATCCCTTCCTATACTTGCGGCGCTTCTTCGGTTTCTTGATGTCTGTCATAGTGGTGGTCCCTCCCCTCGATCAAGGCGCAATACCCACAAGCACAAGTGGAACTGCTGGAACGCCCCGACCCTGCCGGATCACGTTCAGCAAGTCCCTCTCGTAGTACGGCACCCCTGACGACATCTCTTGCTCCATCGACTTCATGGGCAGTATCTCGATACCCACGTCGATAATATCCGACACATAGAAGCTCAAGTGTTTGACGAACAGGTCATGGGCCACGAAAGCGTACTTCCCGAACTGGACCTCCACAGCTACCCGGTCCTTGATGAAATCGGTCTGGTTGTATGACGAGATGGGATCATAACCGGCCCGCTCGATGGCGGCCTTCTGCTCTCGCTCACCGAGCCCATATATACCGCGAAGCAAACTCTCATCAGCGGTGACGTAGAAACTATTGCGACGTTCTCTCCACCCCCTGACCCAGAACCCGTTCTTGAAAGTCTCGTTCATGGCCTTAGGTGAGTAAAGCACCTTGCCGCGGGTGCGCTTTTCCCGCGATACCTTAGTCTTGTGACCAGGCCCGTCCACCTCTGTAATAACCTGACACACTTCATCCCAGAGAGTCCGATGATGGACCTGCAGATATTCCCACCCGTTGAGATGGGAGTAATACTCCATTATCTGCATCAATGCCCGCCGTTGGGCAGCCTGGGATCGTAGATAGGCTTACCCATCGGACGGGTCTTGAGTGTGCCATCGGCTAACTGCCGCAAGCGGTCGCGGGCAATCTCTACATAATCGGAGTCAGTATCGCACCCGTAGCCAACCCTGCCGTGCATCTCCGCAGCAATTAGGGAGCTACCCACCCCCATGTATGGGTCTAGGACGATATCTCCTGGATCGGTCATCGATAACACCAAACGCTCGACTAGCTCTACTGGAAACTGACATGGGTGGACGGTTTTCTCGGGATGGTTAGCCTTGACATTGGGGATGCTCCACACATCGCTAGGGTTCTTGCCCATCGGGTTACCGGATAACTGCCCAGCCTTCGGCCCTTTGAAGTATTTCTTCTGTGGGTACTTAGACGGTACTCGGATGGGGTCGAGATGCCAGGTATAGTTAGAGCCCTTCGTCCACCAGTTGATCGTCTCGTAGCGCCCAGACAGGCGGTTAGTACAGTGGAGCCCATGTCCGAACTGCCAGATGATCCGATTCCTCAATTGGAGGTTCTGCTTAGAGAAGGTGTCGTACAGAATGATGTCGAGCGGAAGTATCTCTCCGGCGGTTACGTAATTGCCCACCTGCCAACAGATAGACCCACGAGGATCCAATATCCGCACACACTCAGATATGACTGCCGCCTGACCCGCCAGCCACTCATCTACCGATGACCGAACCTCGTAAGCCTTACCTAGGTTATAAGGCGGTGACGTCACAACCAACTTGACCGACTCGTCCTCGATACCCGCCAAGAAATCCAGGTTATTCTGTCGGGATAGGATGCTCAAGTCGCGACTCCGCGTTCTCCCGCCACCAAATCCCGGTACATGAGCCTGCGTCCGACCATGGCGGCGGCTACGTGGATCATCTGGTCAATGGTGTCCATCTCCCGGATGTTGTGTCGTCCCGCGAACTCCGCAACGTACCGTTGGAGATGCTTGAAGCTCATCCGATGATATGTCCCGTGGTAGCCCCTCTTGAGCATTGCCCAGAACGATTCCATCCCATTCGTGTGAGCCTCGCCCCGCACATACTCGCCGACCGAGTGGGACACCGCTTCCCGATTCGCAAGCCCGTCGTAGGCTGTGGCACCGTCTGTATAGACGGGAGCGTTAGGAATCCTGCGTTCCTCCACGAACCCTTGGAGGGTCGCTGCCTGAGTATTGGGGACGACTCGGGCTACTACCTGACCCGTCTCACGGTCACGGGCTCCTACGATGGCCGCTTTACCGACCGGACCCCTCCCGAGGTTCTGCCGCTTCGATGCGTGCTTGTTCCGCTCCTTGCCACCGATGTATGTCTCGTCAACCTCGATGGGACCGACCATCTCACCTTCGGGAACCAGACCGGAGAACGCTTCCCGGAGCCTCTGTTGCATGAACCATGCGGTCTTCTGGCACACGCCGATGTCCCTATGGAGCTTCATGGAGGACACGCCTTTGAGACTAGTCACGTCCAGGTAGATCGCGTAGACCCATTTACGGACGGAGAGCGGTGATCCAGCCATCACGGTTCCGGTCTTGACCGAGAAGTAACGCTTGCATTCCCGGCAGCGATAGGGCATCGGCTTGCCTGACTTGATCTCGTATGTGTCGGTGCTGTCGCAGTGACCGCACGTCCTCTGATCGCCCCAGACCACGGCCTCGAACCACTCTACGGCGGATTCCTCTGTGGGGAACCGCTCCGACAGTTCCATGAGGGTGATGCCCTTGCGGTGAGCTTTGCCCGGTGCCTTCTGTGTCATCTTCTACCCTTTGCCAACGTCTCGCTCTGCAATCTACCAGGTCAGAAACACTATGTCAAGTCAAGTCTATAATTCCCTAAAGTTGACATGCGCCGGCAGAGTCGTATGGGCAGCGGCCGGATTGGCCTGCCCCATTAACAATGCTAAAATCACTATAATAGCAATAACTACCGTAGGCCTGGATGCCACGCGACTCAATTCGCCCTCCCCCTTATAGATGTCGGGTAGGGGACCAGATTATCACGGACACCCCTACGGTGCCTAGGAGGGTGCTGAGCTAATACGGGACTTGGCGGCTTGGTGGTCGGGTCTTGGTAGTGATGGGTCGTGTCATCGCCGGGGTGGGTCCACAGCCGATGGGTGCGGCACCGGGCCACCAGCTGTGCTATCCGCCGGCGTCCTGGCCGGTCAGGGTCGGCTTCCGACGGTCTTGTCCAGGGACCACACCCAACAGGCCCGCAGCGTCCGCTTGGCCTTGGTCCGGTTCCAGGCGCCGTCGCACCGGCCTCATCAGATGTCGTGGTCGCTCAGGGCCAAGTGAATAGATGGTGAAGAGTCGACAAAATACCCGGTTTCGCCGACGGCGGGTGGTCCCGTCAAATAGGCTTCCACGGGAAGCGCTAGACGGGAGGCGATAGAGTATGAGCGCGATCAAAGACGGTCTCCGATTCAAGACAGCTTTCACGACAACGGCATGGGTACTCATCCCGGTGGCTATCGGGATCAACCTCATCGGGAGGTTCTTCACCCAGACCCTGAACCTGCCCCTGTTCCTCGACACCATCGGCACCACCATGGCGGCCTTCCTGGCGGGGCCGTGGGTAGCGGCGGTCGCCGGAGTGCTCACGAACCTGGTGATCGGACTCACGCTCGAGGCGACCTCGATCCCCTTCGGGATCGTGAACGCGGCCATCGGAATCGTGGCCGGCGTCATGGCGGCATATGGCTTCCTTCGCTCTACGGGCAAGATCATCGTGATGATGCTCTGCCTGACCGCTATCACCATCATCACCGCCATGCCCCTCGTGGTTCTCGTGTTCGAAGGCGTTTCAGGATCCGGCGTCGATGCCGTTACCGGCTTCTTCGCGGCTTCCGGGAGGAACATGGTCGAGTCGGTGCTCGGTCAGCAGTTGCTCACGACACCGGGCGACAAGGTGCTGACAGTGCTCCTGGCATTCGCTCTGATCAAGGGCGTCCCGCAGCGCTACCGGCCTCCGTTCGGCCGAGAGGTCATACCGTTCTGACCCGCTAGTGGTCTACCTGTGAACCATCGGCGTCCCTCGGGGCGGAACGCCGTGAGGGGCGTCGATGGCTAGCAGAGCACGCCGAGTTGTTCCGCAGACAGACCAACACGGCCATACTGGTGTAGTGGAAACCGACACGGCCACCTGGTCCCCGGCTCGAGTCGCCGAGCTATACGAGATCGGGAACACCTGGCTCCACCGGGCGCATCCCCTGACCAAGCTGGCCGCGGTGCTTCCACTATCGGTGGCAGGTTTTGCCGGCGACACCGTACTGGTGCCGGCCATCATCCTGGCAGCGGCGGTGCTGACCCTGGTCGTGTCCCGCCTCGGCATCATCGCCCTCAAGTCCCTCCGGCTGATGGCGCCCATGACGTTCGCCCTGGTCGTGATCCATGGGATAGTCCGCCCGTACGACTCGGAGCCCCTTGTGGCTTGGGGCCCCATCTCGGTCAACGCCGGCGGCCTTGCCCTTGCCGGGACGACCGCGGCGCGGATAGCGGTGTTCGTCATCGCGGTGACCGCCGCTATGGCGACCGTCCACCCCAAGATCTTCGCCACCGCTCTCATCCAGCGAGGCGTGTCACACAAGCTGGCCTACGCCTACCTGGCGGGAGCTGAGTTGATCCCGGAGATGAGGCTCCGGGCCACACAGATTCTCGAGGCTCAGCAGTCCCGCGGCTTCGACACCAAGGGGAGCCTGCCAAGGCGCCTCAGGACTCTGTTCGCATTGCTCAAACCGCTGCTGGTTAGTTCGCTGATCGGGGTCGAGATGAGGACGCTCGCCCTGGAGTCCCGCGGGTTCTCCCTGCCCGGCCGACGGACCGCTGCGGTCGCGGTCCGGGAGAGGGGAAGGCTGCTCCAGAGGAGCCTGCTCCTGGCCTCGATCCCTCTGCTCGTCCTGGCGGTCATCTGGTGAGCGGCGCCGGCCTGCCGGAATCCGCGAGCCTGACCGCCTCCACCTTCGCCTCCTTCGAGGAGTTCACCTTCACCTACGACACCGCCTCCGAGCCAACACTGACGGGGTTGACTCTCGGACTGCGTGCTGATCAGCTCACGCTGATCTCCGGGCCGTCCGGAGGTGGCAAGTCGACGCTGGCCCGGGTGGTGGCCGGGTTCATCCCGCGACCGCTCGGGGGGAGTTTCGAGGGTACGGCACGGGTGCTGGGGCATGATGTGGAGAGCGCTCCACCACACGTGCTTACCGAGTCGGTCGGGGTCGTGTTCGACAACCCGTTCGATCAACTCACCGCCGCCACTAGCACGGCGTTCGACGAGGTCGCCTACGCCTTGGAGAACGAGGGCCTCCCGCCGGACGAGATCGTGGCAAGAGCACTGGAGGCGCTGGAGAGCGTGGGACTGGCCGAGATGACCGGTCGGCACCCCCGCCGCCTGTCGGGTGGCCAATCACAGCGGCTGGCCATTGCCTGTGCTCTGGCCCAGAGAAAGCCGATCCTGGTTCTTGACGACCCGACTTCCCAACTCGATCCCACCGGTAGGGAGGAGGTCGTCTCGTTGGTCAGGACGCTCCGGGATGCGGGCACCACAGTCGTCCTGGTAGCGCAGGACCTCGGCCACTGGCTCGAGATGGCGGATCGGCTGGTCATCCTGGATGAAGGTCGGGTGACCGCCGACGGCCACCCGGCAACGCTGCTGACCGACCCTCGCCTCTTCGACGGAACGATCCTGGTTCCCCGCTGCGTCGCCGTCTGGGCCGACCTGCGCCGACGCGGGATCGCCCTGGGCGACACTCCCCCGCTGACCACCGACCAGCTGGTCAGCTCCGTTCGGAACCTCGGTAGGGAGCGGGAGCCGACTCCGTGATCCACCTGAGCGAAGTCCGGTACACGTACCCGAAGGGAGGAGCAGAGGCGATCCGGGGAATCAGCCTGGACGTGTCCATGGGCGAGACCCTGTTCGTCCTGGGCCATAACGGGGCCGGCAAGTCGACGATGCTCCGCTTGTTCAACGGGCTGCTCAAGCCCGGTTCGGGGACGGTCACGGTCGACGGCACCGACACGAGGGAGGTGAGGCCCGCCCAACTCTCGCGAACCGTGGGGCTGGTGTTCCAGAATCCTGACGCGCAGTTGTTCCGGGACCGGGTCTCCGAAGAGGTGTCCTTCGGCGCTGAGAACGGCTCGGGAGATGACGACGCGACCGAGCGCCACGAGCGAGCGATGGCCCTGCTCGACCTCGGGTCGGTCGCGGACCACAACCCCTACGACCTGACGCTCTCGTGGCGAAAGCGGGTTGCCATCGCGTCAGTGGTGGCCATGGGGACTCCCGTCCTGGTGCTCGACGAACCCACCGGCGGGCAGGACGCAGACGGGACCCGTGTACTCACCGACCTCATCTCCGACACGCGCCGCCGCGGCCACGGCTGCGTCGTAGTCACCCATGATGTGGATCTGGCCTTCGACTGCGCCGACCGGGTCGTGGTACTCCGGGACGGCAAGATCCACCTGGAGGGCAGTCCGATGTCGGTGCTCGGGGACCCGCTCCTGTCCAGAGCCGGGGTGGAACCCTCCACGATGCACCAGATCTCCGCCGGCATCGGGCTGGACCCGCCGGCACGCCGGGTGGATGACCTGGAAGAATATCTCGCAGCCGCAGGAGGCTGAGCACCATGAAGTTCGATCCGCTGAGTACCGACAAGCCCCAGCACCACATCCGATGCCTGCCCGGCGACGTCGCCGAACGCGTGCTCCTGCCGGGCGATCCCAAGCGCGCGGAGCTGATCGCGGGCCTCCTCGACGATGCCCGCCACGTCGCCACCAATCGGGAGTACACCACCTACACCGGGACCTACCGGGGCATGCCGGTGTCCGTCACGTCTACCGGTATCGGCTGCCCGTCTGCGGCCATCGCGATCGAAGAACTCACCAGCGTGGGCGCCAAGACCCTCATACGAACCGGGACCAGCGGGTCGATGAGTCCCGACGTGGGGCCGGGTGAGGTGATCGTCGGTACGGCCGCGATCCGGGAGGAGGGAACCGGAACGTCCTACCTCCCGATCGAGTTCCCGGCCGTGGCCGACCTCGATCTGACCTACTGCCTGCGGGCGGCCGCGGAGGCGCTGGGACTGCCGGTTCGGGTGGGGGTGCTCCACTCGAAGGACTCCTTCTACTCCCACCGTGACCCGGACCGGCTCCCGGTGGTCCAGGAGATGAGGGGCAAGCGGGCGGCCTGGACGGCGGGAGGCGCCCTGGCGTCGGAGATGGAGACCTCCACGCTCTTCGTTCTCGGGTCCATGCTCCGGGTCAGGACCGGATCCATCTGCCTGGTGGCCAGCTCGCAGGACGCGTCCACCCGGCTGACCCCCGAAGAATCGGAACGCCTGGTGACGATGGTGGTGACGGCCGCGCTCGACGCCCTGGTCCTCGACGAATCGAACGCCACGGGAGGCAGCACTCGATGACCACACGAATCGATGTCCACACCCACTTCTACCCCACGTCCTACCTGGCCGGCCTGGAGAAGCGACGCGAGATGCCGCGCGTCTACCGGGACGGCGAGGTCCGGCGTTTCGTGATCTTCCCGGAGGAGGAGGCCGACCCGCGCATCGGTCGCCCCATCGAGGACGGCTGGTGGACGATCCCCGGCAAAGTCGGCTTCATGGACGAGAACGCCATCTCACGATCGGTCATCTCGCTCGGCAACCCCTGGATGGAGCCCTTCGAGGGACAGCACGGAGTCGAGCTCACGAGGGTGGTCAACGACGAGTTGGGCACGCTGGAGGAGAGGACGGAGGGCCGGCTGGTCGGCCTGGGCGCCCTTCCCGCCACCGGCGTCCCGGACGTGTTGAACGAGATCGAGGCCATAGACGCCCACCCCAGCCTGCGCGGGATCGTGACCGGCCCGAGGATCGCCCACTTCCGGCTTGACGACCCGGAATTGGAACCGGTCTGGGCGGCACTCGAGTCCCGGCAACTCCCCTTGCTGCTCCACCCCCAGGACGGCATCGCCCTCGACCTCCTGGAGGGCTACGGACACGTGCTACCCGTCGGCGTGGGCTTCCCGATGGAGACCACCGCGGTGGTGAGCCGGCTCGTTTTCGGCGGCGTCCTCTACAACCACCCCGATCTCAAGATCATCGTCTCCCACGGTGGTGGAACGCTGTCGGCCCTGGTGGGGCGACTCGACGCCGCCTGGCGATCGGACGAGATCGGCCGGACCAGACTTCCGGAACTCCCGTCCAAGTCAATCGCCCGGCTATACATCGACGCCATCACGTACGCCGCCGGCCCGTTCCATGCCTCGATTGCCATGGTCGGGAGCGACCGGGTCATGTTCGGCACCGACCACCCCTTCTCGATCGAGGATGCCGGAGCCACGATGGACGCCATCGAGACGGTAGACGAGACGACCCGAGACTCGATCTTCGCCGGCAACGCATCGGCCCTCTTCGACCTGACCTGAGGATCGAAGCAAGTTCCAATCGGGCACCTAACCTACCCTCGGCATGCTTCGAAGACTTGGCCGGGTTCAGGTCAGCTTCTCGCCCTGGCTGGTGCCCGCTTATTGCGACTCTTGGATGCCCGCCGTTTGCGGTTGCTGCGCGGATTCCGAGACCGACTCGTTCTGGTCGGACGTCCTGAACCTCCGTGTTGCCTCCTGCGGACCGTCGGTTGCCGGCTTGGATCGACGGTAGCCCTGCGTGGTCTGAGACGGCGTACCTTCCCATCGAGCGGTTGGATGGTGGTGAGGTCCACATCGGTGACCGGCTGCCGCAGTCCCAGCCGGCGTTGCATGTATCGGAGTTCTCTGATCTGATCGGGTGGGACGAGCGAGACCACGATGCCGTCCTTGCCGGCTCGGGCGGTGCGGCCTGATCTGTGGAGGTAGGCCTTGTAATCGGCGGGGAGGTCGTAGTGGATGATGGCGCTGACATCCTCGACATGAATGCCTCGTGCGACAACATCGGTGGCGACCAACGCCTGCACCCTTCCGGAGGCGAAGTCCTTCAGCGCCCTGGTGCGTTGGTTCTGGTTTCGCCCGCCGTGAATCGCAGCGGTCAAGATGCCCGTTCGACTGAGTTGACGGGCTACCCGATCAGAGCCGCGGCGGGTTCGGCAAAAGACGATCGTGGGTCCCGCGGCATCGATCGTGCGGGCACTGACCTCGATTCGCTTCGTCCTGTCCACGTGCCAGAACACATGGTCCGCATCGACGACGTCGGGAGTCCCCTGTCCGATTTCGTGCCGTACAGGGCGGTGCTGGTAGTCGCGGGTGAGTGAGGCGACTTCGCTGTCCAGCGTGGCGGAGAACAACATCGTCTGGCGCTTGGCCGCGGTCTGGTCGAGCAAGCGCCGAACAGCGGGGATGAACCCCATATCGGCCATGCGGTCGGCCTCGTCTATGACGATGATCTCGACCGCGGAGAGCTCGGCCACACCTTGATCGATCAGGTCTTCGAGGCGCCCGGGGCACGCCACCAGTATGTCGACGCCGCTGCGGAGGGCCCTGACCTGGGGGCCGTAGCCCACGCCGCCGTAGACGACTGCCACGCGGACCTTCCCAGAGAAGGAACGAAGCTCGGTTGCTATCTGATCGGCGAGTTCGCGGGTAGGGGCCAGCACGAGCCCTCTAGGCCTGCGCGGTTCGGCACGGCCTACTCTGGCCACGAGGGGAATCCCAAAGGCCAGAGTCTTGCCCGAGCCGGTGGGAGCGCGGCCACACACGTCGCGGCCCGTCATCGCGTCGGCCAGAGTGGCTGTCTGGATCTCGAACGGTCGGGTGATACCGCGCCGAGCAAGAGCCTGGCCTATGGGTTTGGGCACGCCCAGTTGGGCGAATGTGGGGGGCATTGGTCTCCTTGACCCGCGTGACGCGGGCTTCTCATGGGTTCGGTGGCGCCTCGATGGGGCGATGCCTCGAAAGGGCGGTAAAGAAGAGCGGTCTTCTCAGGATTGGTTCACGATGACTGGAAGAACCAAGACCCGTCTGCGAACCCACCAACCGGCCTAGTAGCCGGATCGCGAACGAGAGTACCACATCTGGCGGCGCGATCCCGACTGCGATGACCACCGGACGGGGGAGCATCGAGTTGCCTCGCTCTTGACGTAATGAACGTTGTGGCGACGTCACCCTCGCCCGGTCCTCGGCAGAGCGTCCTGCGCAACGCCTGCCGAGCGTGGGAGAGTGCGAACTCCATCCGTTCCTCACCGGCCTCCTAGGATCGGCCTCGGCACGGGCAATAAGGTGTTCACCATGATCGAAGAGCGATTCTCCATGGCCGGGCGTAGGGCCGTCGTGACCGGTGGGGGTG
>VXRE01000076.1 GCA_009838635.1 Acidimicrobiia bacterium
TCATAGGGGGCACCAGCCTGTTCGGGGGGCGCGCCTCGATCGCGGGGGCGGTGACCGGGGCGGTCATCATGGCGATGCTCAACAACGGGCTGATCCTGATGGGGCTGGAGGTGGCGGACCAACTGATCGCCCGCGGCGTGATCATCATCCTCGCCGTGGCACTCAGCATGCGAGCACCGCAAGAAAGTTGAGCCACGATGTTCCTGAAGACACTGCTGACCCGTAACAGGCCCTTCGTAGAGGCGGCCATCCGGCTCCACCAGGAGGGGAGCATCCCCGCCAACAGCTACGTCATGGATCTCGACACGATCGAGGCCAACACCCGCTACTTCTCGAACGAGGCCCACCGCCGGGGGCTCACGGTGTATGCGATGAGCAAGCAGTTGGGCCGCGCCGGGGGTGCGCTGGATGCGATAACCCGGGGCGGCGCCGACGGTTACGTGGCGGTCGACATGGCCTGTGCCCGGCCCATCGTGGCCGGCGGGCACAGGCTGGGCAATCTGGGGCATCTCGTCCAGATAGCGCGGGGGGAGACCCGCGAGGCGGCCGGCATGGCCCCCGAGTACTGGACCATCTTCTCCCGCGCCAAGGCGTCGGCGGCCTCCCGGGCGGTGGCGAGGCTCGGCCGCACCCAGGACGTGCTCCTCCGGATATGGGACGAGGGCGACGTCTTCTACCCCGGGCACGAAGGGGGGTTCCACATCGACGATCTGCCAGCCGCCATCGCCTTCGTGAACCGTACCGACGGGCTGCGGTTCGCCGGTCTCACCACCTTCCCCGCGCTCCTCTACGACAAGAAGACCAGGAAGGTGACCGCCACGCCCAACGTAGAGACCCTCGCCCGGGGAGTGGAGGTGGCCGCCGGCGTGCTCGGAGACGGCGTCCGTATCGAGGTCAACGCTCCCGGCACGACGTCCGCTGCGGTCCTCGATCTGCTGGCGGACATCGGGGCAACCCAGGTGGAGCCCGGTCACGGCCTGACCGGATCGACGCCGCTGCACGCGGTGGAGGAGCTACCCGAGCAGCCTGCCGCCCTGTACCTCACCGAGGTAGCCCACCTGCATCAGGGCGTTCCGCTGTGCTTCGGCGGGGGCTTCTATGTCGACCCCGTCTTCGACCCGTACGGCACGCGGGCACTGGTGGCGGCCGCCCCGGACGATGCGTCCAGCGAGCCGGTGCCGCTCGACATGCCCGACCCGGCCGGCATCGACTACTACGCGAGGCTCCATCCACCGGCCTCCCGCAACGTCGAGGAGGGGGACACGGTGATCTGCGGCTTCCGTGTTCAGGCCTTCGTGACCCGGGCCTGCGTGGTGGGAGTAACGGGCGCCCGGACGGATGCCCCGGTGGTGGCCGGCGTCTGGAACACCCTGGGCGATCCGATCACGGCGAGGTGATGATGACAGCTCCCGCCCTCGAGGTACGGAACCTGTCGAAGGCGTTCCGGGCCGTGCAGGCACTGGATGGCGTCTCTCTCGATCTTCACCGGGGGCGGGTGACGGCGCTGCTGGGTGACAACGGGGCCGGCAAGTCGACGCTCGTGAAGTGCCTGGCCGGGATCTACCAGCCGGACTCGGGCAGCATACGCATCGACGGGGCCGAGCATCGGATTTCCTCTCCGGATGTGGCCCGCTCGCTGGGCGTCGAGTCCGTCCACCAGGATCTGTCGCTCATCGACACGCTGAACGTGGCCGAGAACCTCTTCCTGAACCGGGAGTACACGCGGGGCGGGCGGTTCGGGTCTCGGTTGGGGCTGCTGAACAAGACGCGCATGCAAGAGGAGTGCGGCGAGACCCTGGCCCGTCTCGGCATCGCGCTCCCCTCGCTGCGCAAGCCGGTCGGCC
Organism: Acidimicrobiia bacterium; assembly: GCA_009838635.1. Lineage (GTDB taxonomy): Bacteria > Actinomycetota > Acidimicrobiia > Spongiisociales > Spongiisociaceae > Spongiisocius. The sequence continues at coordinate 1,845 of VXRE01000076.1, forward strand.
TCCTGTCAGGCGGTCAGCGGCAGGCCATCGCCATCGGGAGGGCGGTGGCCTGGGGCCAGCGGATCGTTCTCCTGGACGAGCCCGCCGCGGCGCTGGGCGTCGAGCAGGCCCGCCGGGTCCTCGACCTGATCCGCACGCTCCGGGACGCGAACGTGGCGGTGCTGCTCATAACCCACAACATGGACCGGGTCACGGCCGTGTGCGACACCGCCGTGGTGCTGCGACGGGGCCGCAAGACGGCCGAGGCTGAAGTCAGCCAGGTGACCCAGGACGACCTGGTGGCTTTCATCACCGGCGCGCGGGCCACTGAGTCCCCGGCAGGAGAGCCCCGGGGAGGTTCGAGCCCGTGAAGGCCGGCGCAGGTCGGTCCGCCCGGTCCGGGAGCCCGTCCGCAGGGCACCCACCCACACCGGACGGGCGCACCCCCCTGGTCGGGTAGTCCGGCTGCGAAGGACTGCGCCGCAAGTGGAGGTCATCGTCGCCTCGGACAGCGATGTAATGGCCAGCCACGCGGCGGATATCGTCCAGGCGTTCCTCGCTTCCACTCCCTCGCCGGTGCTCGGCTTGGCGACCGGCGCGTCCGTGCAACCCCTCTACCGGGAACTGGTCCGCCGTCACCGCGAGGAGGCGCTCTCGTTTGCCGCGGCCCGAGCCTTCTTGCTCGACGAGTACGTGGGGCTCGATCCCGACCATCCGCAGCTGTACCGCAACGTCGTGCGCACCGAGTTGGGTGGGCGGGTAGACCTCCGGCCCGCCCACCTGTTCTCGCCCGACGTCTGCTCGGCCGAATTGGAGGAGGAGTGCGCCCGTTACGACCGCATGATCGGCCGGGCACGGATCGGGCTCCAGATCCTCGGGATCGGGCGCAACGGCCATCTCGCCTTCAACGAGCCCGACTCGACCTTCGACTCCCGCACCAGGATCGTGAACCTCACCGCGACTACCCGGGCTGACAATGCCCGGTTCTTCGACACCCTGGATGAGGTACCGCGCCGCGCGGTGACACAGGGTCTCGGCACGATCATGGAGGCCGGCCATCTGATGGTCATGGCGTCCGGCGCGGCCAAGGCCGCTCCGGTGTTGAAGGCCCTGCGCGGCCCGGCGACAGAATCCGTGCCGGCCTCGATCCTCCGGACTCACCCCCGCGTCACCCTCGTCCTCGACTCCCAAGCAGCAGACGCGGCTGTGAACTGTGACGGCGCACTGATGCCTAGCCCGACCAGACAGCAGCCATAGGAGGGCTCGGACCGGTCCTGTCGCCGGCGGTCAGGATGGTGCTGAAAGAGACGGGGATAGCTTGGCCCACGATGCGTTGGCCTGGGGTCTCATCGCCGGATAACGGGCCAACTCGACGGTCTTCAGCATCCTCTTAGGTGACCACTTTCATGACCGTGCTGCGGCCGGGCGCGGTGTGGACCCTGCGATATCCCAGCATGACCGGCCGGGCCGCTTCCACGCCGGTGTCCACCCGGAGGACGGGCGGGTCCAAAAGGCTTACCTTCTCCTCCCCGGCCAGGATGATCACGTTCTCCTCGCCGACCCGGCTGATGACTTCGGGGCTGATCTGCTGGTTGCCCCGGCCGAGCAGGAAACCCTGGCCGCCGATCACCCCCAGGTAGATCGTGGCCGGAACGCCTGGCTCCAGCAGGGCGACCAGCTCGGCGGCGGTGACGTTGGCGGCGACCATCCGGCGGTCGCGAACCACGTCCACTCCCGCCAGGGTCCCCTCCAGGTCCAGGTGGTCGAGGATACGGGCCACCGTGGTACCGGGTCCGAGCACGTACAGATGATCGGGCGCCATCCCGCCGGCGAGCTTCTTGCACAGCCGGTCCAGGCTGGCGTCGTCCCCCAGCGCGGTGGTGGCCTTGCCCGGCTGGAGAAGGTCACGGACGAAGGGGACGGATGCGACCGAGAAGCCGGCTACGTGGCCCGGGTCGTCCCCGGCGTCCAACACTTCTCGCCTGGTCAGAGGGACCTTGTCAGGCGTCGCCAGGTAGCGGGCCGCCATGGCGCCGGCCGCCTCCGGCGTGTTCCCGAACACGGCGGAGTGCATCTTGACACCGGTGGGGATGCCCACCACCGGAACCTCGGTACCGACCACCGCCACGATGTCGCGGGCGGTCCCGTCCCCTCCGGCGAAGGCGATCAAGCCGACACCTTCCTCCAGCATCCGGGCGGCTACCTCACGGGTGTCTGCCGAGGTGGTCGGGTCCGACCTCACCGGTACTACGACAGGGGAGAGCCCGGCTTCCCGGGCTGTCTTCTCTCCCATTGTGCCGGCGCCTGTTATCACCGGCAGGTCGGGAGTGGCGTCCGCCAGCAACCTGACGGCCCGGCCCGCCCGCCGGTGGGCGATGGGGACCGCTCCGAGGGCGGCGGCCTTCCGGTAGGTGTCACCGTCGGTGCCGTGGAGGCCCACCGATCCCCCCATTCCCGCGATCGGGTTGACGATCAAGCCCAACCGGATGGGCCCAGCTCGCTCCATGACGCACCAAGCTAGTGGTCCGCCGGTGGAAGGTGCGAGATGGCGTGCGGTCCACCACCTGGTCCGCGGCGCAGGCTCCATCGGTAGAGTTAGGGCTCAGCAAGATCAGCGCGAGACCGAAGGTGTGATGGAGTGAACAGAGCCCACCCCTACATGGCCAACTCTACGGAGGAGACCAAGAAGCACATGCTCAACGCGATCGGCGCGGCCACCGTCGATGAACTGTTCGAGCAGATACCCGACGAACATGTAACCACCCGGCGGTTCGAACTGCCAGAGCCCCTCGTCTCGGAGGTGGAGCTGAAGCGACATATGACAGGGGTGCTCGGGAAGAACGAGCACTGCGAGGACAACCTCAGCTTCCTGGGAGGCGGCACGTGGCAGCACCATGTGCCGGCCATATGCGACGAGATCTGGACCCGCAGCGAGTTCCTGACCTCGGTATGGGGTACGGGTTCATCCGACTTGGGCCGCAACCAGGCCTGGTTCGAGTTCGCCAGCCAGTTGGGGGAGTTGGTGGGGATGGAGTTCGTAGGCCTGCCCGTATACAGCTGGGGCGCCGCGGTGGGCCACTCGATGCGGATGGCGACCCGGATGACGGGACGCGGCCGGGTCCTGGTTCCCACCCTGATGGATCCGCAGCGTCTGGACGTGGCGCGCACCTACGCCGGGTTCCCGGAGCAGGAGGGCCACATAGAGATCGCCTATGTGGGTTACGACCCGGCCACCGGACGCCTCGACCTGGCCGACCTCGACAGCCGTCTTGACGACGGAGTTGCCGCGGTGTATTTCGAGAACCCCGCCTACCTCGGTGTGATCGAGGATCGGGCCGCCGAGATCGCGCGGATGGCCAGAGCCGCGGGGGCCGAAACCATCGTCGGCGTCGATCCGACCTCGCTCGGCGTGATCGTCCCGCCCTCCGACTACGGTGCCGACATCGCGGTTGGGACCACCCAGCCTCTCGGTATCCACATGAACGGCGGGGGCGGGGTCGGGGGCTTTATCGCCACCCGAGACGAGGAGCGCTACGCCCGGGAGTACCCCACTCTTCAGGTCAGCCTCACCGACACCACCCACGAGGGGGAGCGGGCCTTCGGACTCGCCCTCTTCCAGCAGAGTTCATACGGGTCCCGGGAGGACGGCAAGGACTGGACCGGGAACTCGGTCTATCTGTGGGCGATCGCCAACGCCGCCTACATGTCGGTGCTGGGACCGTCCGGCTTCGAGGAGTTGGGCGGAGCGATCCTCCGGAGGAGCCACTATGCAGCCCGGCGGCTGGCAGGCGTGGCGGGGGTGTCGTTGCCATGGCCGACCGGCTTCTTCAAGGAGTTCGTGGTCGGTTTCGACGGCACGGGCATCCCGGTGGCCGAGATCAACCGGCGACTCAGGGACCACGGCATCTTCGGCGGCCGCGACCTGAGCAGCGACTTCCCCGATCTGGGCCAGAGCGCCCTGTACTGCGTGACCGAGGTGCATAGCCGGGCCGACATTGACCGTCTGGCCGCTGCGCTGGAGGAGGTGACCCGATGACCACCAACGGATTGAGGAAGTACCACGCCGCGGTCTGGGACGAGCCGCTGGTGATGGAGATGGGTGCCCCGGGTCGCAGGGGGCAACTCTTCCCCGTGGACGAACCCGATCTCGACGCGGTGGTGGGTGACACCTCCGACCTGATTCCCGAGTCACTGCGCCGGGGCCGCCCGGCCGATCTGCCCGAGCTCTCGGAACCCGAGGTGCTACGTCACTACCTGCATCTAAGCCAGGAGGTGCTGGGGATGATGGGCATCAGCCTGTTCGGCACCTGCACCATGAAGTACAACCCGCGGGTCACCGAGGCGCTCACCCGGCAGCCGTTCGTGGCCGAGACCCATCCCGATCAGGACGTCGAGACCCTCCAGGGCACACTGGAGGTCATCCATGGGCTCGACCGGATGCTTCGGGATCTGACCGGCATGGACCAGTTCGTGTTCCAGCCGGGAGGAGGCGCCGACGCCGCCTTCCTCCATGCCACGGTGACCAGGGCTTACCACGAGGCCCGCGGAGACCTGGCCCAGCGGCGGGAGATCATCACCACCGTCCAGGCTCATCCATGCAATCCCGCCACCGCCGCGGCGGCCGGATTCGACGTGATCAACCTTCCCCTCGAGGAGAAGGGCTACGCGTCGGTGGAGGCGCTCCGGGCGGCGGCATCGGAGCGGACAGCGGCCCTGATGGTCAACAACCCGGACGACATCGGCATCTACAACCCCCACATCAAGGAGTGGGTGGACATCGTTCACTCCGTGGGCGGGCTCTGCTTCTACGACACCGCCAACTTCAACGGCGTGATGGGCCGGATCCGGGCTCGGGAGCTGGGCTTCGATGCCTGCATGATGATGCTTCACAAGACCTTCGGCGCTCCCAAGGCGGGCGGCGGTCCGGCGGTGGGCGCCTACGGGTGCTCGGAAGAGCTGGCCCCGTACCTGACCGCGCCGGTGGTGGTCAAGGGAGACGACGGAGCGTTCGCCATCAGGGTGCCCGAGCACGCCGGCAGTACGCAGGTACGGGAGTACCTGGGCAACATCCCCGTGATCATCAAGGCCTACTCATGGCTCCGGGCGCTGGGAGCGGCGGGGGTCAAGGAAGCGGCAGATCTGTCGCTGCTGGCCAACAACTACATGGAGACCCGCCTGCTCCAGATCCCCGGTGTGACCAAGGGCCTTCCCCACCTGGACGAGTACCGGATGGAGATGACCCGCTACAGCCTGGGCGAGCTTACGGAGGAGACCGGGGTCACCACCGTCGATGTGGCCAACCGGATGGTCGACTACGGCGTGGATGCCTTCTGGATGAGCCACGAGCCGTGGTTCATCCCGGAGCCGTTCACGCCCGAAGCGGGGGAGATGTGGTCGGTGGAGGATCTGGATTACTGGATCGATGTCATAGCCGCCATCTGCGAGGAGGCCCGCACCGATCCCGAACTGGTCAAGACCGCACCCCACAACCAGCCCATCCACCGGGTAGTCGGGAGCGGGCTGGACGATCCCGAGCGGTGGGCCACCACCTGGCGAGCGTACCGCCGCAAGAACGGGCTCGAAGGCTGATTCGAGGGTGCGCGTCGGCGTACCGGGGGTCGAGCCTCCCGCAGAATCGGTCCGGCTGACCTTCGAGGGCCATCCGGTGGAGGGGGTGGTGGGCGATACGCTGGCGTCGGCGCTGGTCGCTGCCGGCGAGATGGGTCTGCGCGAAGCGGTGGACGGAGGTCGGCGGGGTGTCTTCTGCGGGATGGGCGCCTGCCACGAGTGCGCGGTGGTGGTCGATGATCGGCCGGGGACGCTGGCCTGCATGACCGGCGTGGAGGACGGGCAGGAGGTAAGCCTGCAGCCGGCCGCTCCCCGACCTCCGGACGTCTCCCCGGGCGACCGACCGAGGCGTGAGCTCTCGCCGACGGTTCTCGTGGTCGGTGGCGGGCCGGGAGGTCTCTCGGTGGCTTCGGTCATCGCCGGGCACGGGGTGGACGTGGTGGTGATCGACGAGCGCTCCAAGCTCGGAGGCCAGTTCTACAAGCAACCTCCGCCGGAGCGGGCCATCGACGATTCGCGGATCGATTCCCAGTACCGGGCCGGACGCAAGCTGATCGCTCGGGCGCAGGAAGCCGGGGTCCGGTTCCTCAACGATGTCACCCTGTGGGGGGCCTTCGCGCCCGACTCGCTGGCCGCCCGGAGCGAGGACTGCGAATGGGTGTTCCGGCCCCGGCGGCTCGTGCTCGCGACCGGCGCCCACGAGCGACCCGTTCCCATCCCGGGCTGGACCCTGCCCGGCGTGATGACGACCGGGGCCGCCCAGACCCTGCTCAGATCGAGCCAGGTCGCCCCGGGGGAGCGGGTGGTCCTATCCGGCAACGGCCCGCTCAACATGCAGGTTGCCGCCGAACTGGTCAGGGCCGGGGTCGAGGTTGCGGCGCTGGCCGAGCAGGCGGATCTCCGGTGGTGGCGCAACCTCGGCAGCGGCGCCGGGATGCTTGCTGCAGCGCCGGAGTTGGTCGCCAAGGGGTTCTCCTACCGGACCACCCTGGCGCGGGTTCCGGTCATCGACCGCGCCTCGGTAGTCGAGATACGGGGCGACCAGCGAGCGGAGGCGGCGGTCGTGGCCCGCCTGGACGCTTCCGGCAGTCCGGTACCGGGGACGGAGCGGGAGTTCGCCGCCGACTCGGTCTGCCTCGGTTACGGGTTCATCCCGGCCAACGAGATCTCCCGCGCCCTGGGGTGCGATCATCGCTACGACCCTGACACAGGCACGCTGGTCGCGGTTCGCACAGCCACCGGGCGGACGTCGATCGACTCGGTCTGGGTGGTGGGAGACGCCGGGGGGATCAACGGCGCCTACGTGGCGACCGCCCTCGGCGCCATCGCCGGCGGCGATGTCCTGGCGGACCTCGGAGCCGTGTCGTCCGACCACCTGGACCGAGCCCTGTCGCCCGTCCGCAAGACCCTCCTCCGGCACCGGCGCTTCCAGCACCACCTCCGCGGCCTCTATCGGGCGGAGCCACTGACAACCGAGTTGGCCCACGGCACCACCCTCGTCTGCCGGTGCGAATCCGTGACCCTCGGCGAGTTACGAGAAGCAGCGGCTGGCGGTGCCACGTCTGCCGGTGCGACCAAGCGCCTGACGCGGGCCGGCATGGGCAAGTGCCAGGGCCGCTACTGCAGCCCGTCGGTGCTCGCCGTGGCCGCCGAGGCATCAGGACTGGCGCTCGGGGAGTTCTCCGGCTTCGCCCCCCAGGCACCGATCCGCCCCGTGGCCGTCGGCGAGGTCGCCGGGACTGCTATAGCGCCCGATTAGGAGGGTGCTGAGAGAGACGGGGCTAGTTTGCCCGCCATGTCTCGACCCGGGGATTTGTTGCCGGCTACGGGGCCAACCTGGAGATTCTTCGGTACCCTCCTGGAGATTCTTCGGTACCCTCCTAGAGTGGCAGGACTGGCGACTGGAGGAATGATGGCCAAAGAGTTTCGGGGCAGTTACACGGTATCGGTCACTCCTTTCACGGAGGACGGCTCGGGCATCGACTTCGGAGCGTTGAAGAACTTCCTGGACTGGCAGCTGGAGGTCGGTGTGCCGGGAGTCATCGCGCTGGGCAGCACGGGGGAGTTCCTGACGGTGAGCGACGAGGAGCGCCGCCAGATCGTGGAGACGTACGTCAACCACATCGACGGACGCATGCCGGTGATCATCGGCACGATGAACGCCCACACCCCGAACGCCGTCCGCCACAGCCGCCAGGCGGAGGATCTGGGCGCCGACGGCGTGATGATCATCCCGCCCTACTACTACACGCCCACCGACGACGAGATCTTCAGGTATTACGAGGCGATCGACGCGGCCATCTCGATCCCGATCATGCTCTACAACAACCCGGTCACCTCCAATGTGGACATGTCGGCCAAGCTCCAGGCCAAGCTGTGCCTGGAGTTGGAGTCGGTGCAGTACGTCAAGGAGTCGAGCCTGCATCTCTCCCGCGTTCCGGAGGTGATAGAAGCCTCCGGGGGCCGGATGAAGGTGTACGCCGGTGAGTGGGTGGTGGACTCCTACCTGCTGGGGGCGATCGGCTACGTCAACCCGTTCGGCAACTACATGCCCAGGGCATCGGGCCGTATCTTCGAGCTGCTCGAGGCGGGACGCATCGACGACGCCCGGGCCATCTGGCGGCCGATCGACCGGATCGAGCACACCATCGCCGAGGGCCACCCGACCTACGGCCACCAGTGCTACTCCAAGGCGCTCGCGGCTGCAGTCGGTCACCCGATGGGTGACGTGAGGGCGCCGCTGACCACCTACGCCGAGTTGGGCGAGGAGGGCCGCGAGCGGATGGCGAGGCTGATGCCGCTGGTCGAGGAGGCCGATTCGCTGGCCGAGTCGTTCGGTCTCTAGTGGTCGGTCTGTGTAATGGCGGTGTGGTATGGCGCCGGCAGCGGTGTGCCTCGCAAGGCCCGCTGACGAAGGCGTACCCGCAGGGTACGTTGAGGAAGCGGAACGCAGCGACGGGGCGCCGATGGCCGCCAGAGCACCCGGTTGTTTCGCAGACAGACCACTAACCACTAGCCCGCTCGCGCTCGAGTAAGTGGGAGGATCGGACTCCCCGGCTCGGCATGACCGTGGCCGCGGTCGAATAGGCATAGTCGGGGGAGGGTCGATCGGTGTCGGCTGGGCGATCGTTTTCGCTCGGGCCGGCCACGTCACCACGGTATTCGAACCGGAGGGGCGCCGTCGTGGCGTCCTGGTCGAAGAGGTGGGGGTTCGGCTGGGCGAGTTGGACGCCTTCGGTCTCCTGGACGAGGCACCTGCCGAGATCGTCGCCCGGCTGGCGGTCGCCGGTGATCTGAGCGAGGCGCTGGACGGCGCCGTACATGTCCAGGAGTGCGCCCCGGAGTCCCTCTCCCTGAAGGTGGATCTGTTCGAGAGGATGGACGCTTTAGCGGATGCCTCCACCACGCTTGCCAGTTCCTCCTCCTCCATGACCATCTCCGCGATAGCCGCCGGGCTCACCGGACGCTCTCGGTGCCTGCTCGCCCATCCCGGCAACCCGCCCTACCTGATCCGGGTGGTCGAGTTGGCCCCCGCGCCATTCACGGCCAAGAGAACGGTGGATTCGGCCCGGGAGTTGTTCTCCGGCGTCGGGATGCTGCCGATAGAAGTCCGTCAGGAGATCGATTGCCTGGTCTTCAACCGGCTACAGGGCGCGCTGCTCCGGGAGGCTCTGTTGCTGGTCAGGGATGGTGTGGTTGCGCCCGAAGATCTCGACCTGGTGGTTTCCGAGGGATTGGCCCGTCGGTGGTCGGTGATAGGTCCGCTTGCCGTCGCCGAGTTGAACACCCGTGGCGGCATCGTGGCCCACGCCGGGTTCATGGGACGCGCATACGGCCGGATCGGGTTGGAGCGCGGTCAGGAAGACCCATGGGCATCCGACGTGGTGCAGCGGGTGGCCGAGGACCTGGAGTCCAGATTCCCGTCGTCCGGTCGGGACGACCAGGTGCTCTGGCGGGACCGGGAGTTGATGCGGCTGGAGTCGGAGCGGCGCCGTCGCCCAGACTGACTGCGTGGCTCCTAAGGGTGGGCATTACCGGTTCCAGGTTGGCGCTTCCACGCTCTCGCACCGATGAGATCGTGAAAACGCGAATAATAGGGGGTTCTAAAGCTGAGATTAGAATGATATGTTCATGGACATGGACGCGGACGCCTTCACCAACCTCTTGATCTCGCTGGTCGGCGGGCTAGTCGGTGTGGTTTTCGTGCTCCTCCGCGCCGACATCAAGAACCTCCGGGCCGACCTCAATGGGTTGCGGGGTGAGTTCAATGGGTTGCGGGGTGAGTTCAACGAGTTCCGGTCAGACACGAATCGCGGGTTCGACGAGGTGCTAGCCACGCAGAAGGAGCATGGCGAGAGGCTGTCGAGGCTGGAGACTCTGGTTTCCGTCCTCATGGGTCAATTCCGCTCCGGCGCCACCGATCCCGAGACCGGGGAGCAGGGGATGTTGGCGTACCGTGCGCGCGGCCCGGATGAGGCTTAGCGGATACGAGCCTTCGCTGTTGATCCCAGGCCGTCCGTGACCGCGCCGGTATCCGGCGCCGTTGTCGGGAAGAGGAGAGTGTCGGGTCGCCGAGCGGCGACGGTCAGGCCAGGTTGGTGATCCGGACCTGGGCCTCGGCCAGGTGGAGCGACGCCACCATCGGATCGATGACCACCGCGTCTATGAGGTGCGCCACCTCCCGGATCATGCCACCCCATATGGTGCAGCCGAAGAGGATGGCTTCCACGGGCCCCCGTTCCAGCATGGCCCGGGCGGCCGGTACCCCGTGCTCATGAAGCTGGCGGCGGAACCGATCCTGGACGATCTCGGCGGTGACCTCCATGTTGCCGATCAGGCTGTCCTCGCCCTCCACGTGCATCGGAACGAAGGCGATGTCGCTCACCGCCTCCGACAGTCCGTAGGCCCGCAGGTTGCGCCGCACCCAGTTGGCGGTGGTCTTCCAGTCGTGCTCGTCGGGGAAGAGCATCCCGATGTTGAGGCCCCGTCCGGCCGCGAGCGCCGCGGCGGCCTGAAGAGGACCGACCACCGGAATCTTCACCGACCGCTGTGCCTCCATCAGAGCAGGGTCCGAACAGCACCCGATGATGGCGGCGTCGGAACCCTCTTCCTCGGCCCGGAGAACCGTGGCGATCAGCTCGTTCATGTACAGCGGTACCGGGGCGAGCATCGGGCCGGTCAGTTCCGGCGGGAGGTCGAGATGAACCACCTCTACAAAGACGCCGCTCGATGCGTGCTTCTCGAGCACCGAGACGGCTCGGGGGACGTGGATGTCGATCCCGATCGGTTCGATGAAGGTGATCTTCATTCCGACCTCCTGAGGTTGCGCTGCTACTGGGAGGGTAACCGCAGCGAATACAGTAGGCCCCGGATCTTATCGTTCGGTCCGGTCAGGTGTCGCCTGAACGACCGGGGAGGTGAAGCATGGGACAGCCCCTCGAGGGCAAAGTGATTCTGGTGACCGGCGCCTCGAGGGGCATCGGTTTCGAGATCGCCCGGGAAGTGGGACGGGCCGGCGCCTCGGTGGTGGCCCATTACGCGAACACCCGGCACGGGGCCGAGGAGGCAACCGCCGAGTTACCACCCGAACGCAAGCTCCTGGTGCAGGCCGATTTCGCCGAGCGCGGATCGGGAAACACGGTCTGGGATCAGGCGGTCGGTTGGAAGGGCCGGGTCGACGTGCTGGTCAACAACGCCGCCATCCTGACCGAAATCGATTGGGATGGTCCCGAGGACGAATGGGATCGGACCTGGCAGGCCAGTTGGCAGGTGAACGTCATCGAGCCGGCCCGCATCACCCGCTCCGCGGTGCGTCACTTCGTCGCCAATGGCGAGGGCACCGTCATCAGCCTGTCCAGCTGGCTGGCCTATCGGGCCGGTCGAGCCGCCATGGCTGCCTACAGCGCCTCCAAGGGAGCGCTCACCGCCCTCACCAAGTCGGTGGCCGCCGAATACGCCCGCCAGGGTGTGCTCGCATTCATCATCGCTCCGGGAATGGTGCGCACGGACATGTCCATCGACGCCGCCGAGCAATTCGGCGGCGAGGAGGCCACTGCGGCCCAGCTTGTGATGGGAGAGTGGATCCCCCCGGTGGAGATCGCTCGGCTCGTGGTGTTCCTGTCGAGGGGTGACTGCCGCCACCTGTCCGGCGCCACCATCGACATCAACGGCGCCAGCTACATGCGCTGAGCTCCCTGCTAGCGGTCCCGCTAGATGGTCATGGTGTCGATGGGCGGGTGGCTTGCCATCCCAGGTTGCCGAGTAGAACAACCCCGGTGCCGATCAGTAGGGCCTGGGGATTGGCGATCGACACGTCGGCGAAGGTCCACAGCCAGAACATCTGGAGGGCGGGGGAGAGGAACATGACGCGTTGAACGCTCAGGCTGGATGTGGTGTACAGGGAGTACCGGTGGGCCAGGGAGCCGACCGCGTCGAAACCGCCGGCTAGTGCCAGGAGGCCGGCGGTAGTCCAGGCGAGTCCGAAGCCGTTGCCTGACGGAAAGAACAGGGCGCTACCCAGCAGGGTCAGGGGGAGGGCGCCGAGCCTTCCTGCGACTGCCGCAAGAGTGGCGTTCCAGACCAGATCGTGCGGGTCGTCGGAGGGCCAGGCCATCAGGCGTCCCGTGGACACCGTTGTCCAAAGTCCTCCGCTGGCGGCGGCAGTACCTGCCAATGCCACGAGTATTCCTGTCCAGTTCAAGGTCGCAACCGCGCCGGTCTCTGACCAGATGACGAGGGCGGCGCCCGCGAAGGAGAGGATCATCAGCATCCAGTGCATCCTGCCCATGACATGCGGGGAGGCTTGTTCTGCGTTGGAGAGCTTCCGGCCCATCCGGGCGGCCAGCCACACCATCCCGATCAGCATCAGCTGGAAGATGATGGTCACCACCAGCGGGTCGATCAGGGTGGCTGCCCACACCCAGAAGGCCAGGTCGACGGCCAGGGAGACCGCCATCCAGACGGCAGGGGTTCGCAACAGGTCCAAAGGGGTCCGGATACGGACCGGTTCTCCGCTGGCTCCCCAGTAGGACAGCAGGCGGCGGGCACTCTCTCGCCATTGCTTATTCCCTGTCGGCACCACGAGGAAAACCGGCAGCATGGTGAGGACCTGGAAGACCAGTAACCACGAACGCCACGCGAAGGGGTCGGCGCTGCTGTGGGTGTAGACGAACAACAGGGGCAAGCCGGAGCTGGTGATGACCGCGGCCAGAGCCCATAATGTCCCCTTGGTGGTCCGGTTCATCGGTAGAACGATCCTGATTCCTTCGGCTGGTGTCATGGGATCGCCTACGGAGTGCGACCAAGGGGTGGCCGCCGCCCGCGTCCATCCTTCAGAGGACGCCTACCCAGCCCTCAGGCGGGGTCGCACTCTCGGGATCCGATTGCCTTCTTCATCACGGTCGTGTCCTGTCCGGGCCCGATCCGGATGCTGTCCGGTGCACCGGCCTACGTGATCACAGGGATCGGGCCTCCACAGTTGCGAGTTCGTGGGAGATCGTACATGGGGCCCATGGGAGGTTGGGCTAGACGCTCGCACGAGTACCGGGCTCGCGGCTCGGGTCCGGCCTGGAAGTGGTCGCCGTCTAGTGGTCCTATCTGTGTAATGGCGGTGTGGTATGGCCGCCAGAGCACCCGGTTGTTCGCAGACAGACCACTAGGGTGCTGGTCAAGAGCGGAGGGCCTCCGCCGGGTGCGCTTGCAGGAGGAACGCCAATGCCTGTCGGGTGGGATTCGACGCTGGACGAGATCCTGGACCGCGGTTCCCTAAGGATTCCGATCGAGTTCCTGGGCCATCCCGACACCGGAGATCCGCCGGAGATGTACCGCGACCCCCAGACCGGTGAACCGGACGGCCTGGCCCCCAAGATCGGAGCGATGATCGCGTCGGACCTCGGGGTCGAACTCGAGGTCGTCGAGGTTCTCTGGCCGGACCAGATTCCCGCGCTGTTCGACCGCAAGGTGGATCTTCTTCCGAAACACACCCTCTTTCCCCGGCGGGCCCTGCAGCTGGAGTTCGTGATGGGCCGCCTGATGCAGATCCGGGTCACTTGCCAGGTACCGGCCGAGAGGGCCGATGAGGGGATCGATTCACTGAACAGAGAAGGTCTTCGCATCGGTGTATGGCATGGATCGAGCAACAGGGACGTTTCCGAGCGCTTCTTCCCGGCGGCGACCGTGGTGGAGACTCCGGATCCGACCGGGTTGTTGCTGGACGGACGGGTAGATGCTGTCGTCGGGGACGCGGTGACGCGGCGTTACCTTGAACTCAATCCGGAAGTAGGCCTGTTACGCGAGCCGGATGGCACGCTGGTGATCCTGGCGCGGGGACACAACAAGATCTCGATCCGCCCCGGGGATCCGAGGTTTCTCAACTGGCTGAACAGCTGGTACGACTACCGAGCGGCGGAGGGGGACATCGAGGATCTCTGCGTGACGTGGTGGGAGAGCTTCATGGCGGACCGGGAGTAGTCGAAGGCCCGGGCTGCCGGAGGACGCCACGCGGCACACTGAGACCGGCCCCTGCCTCCCGTTCTTCACCCTCGTCGGGCGCAAACGAGTTGCGGATCGCGCTGTGCGACAAATATGATGACTTGTTGTTCACCAGCCTCGAGGAGGGCGAGTATGAAGATGCTTTGGAAACGGGTTCCGTCCGTGATAGCGGTGGTAGCCGCTATGGCGATGGTCGCGGTTGCGTGTGGCGGTACCGAGACCGTCACGGTGACCGAGGAAGTGGTGGTCACATCCATCGTTACGGAGGTCGTAACTGAGGAAGTGGTTGTCACCGAGACCGAGACTGTGACCGAGGAAGTGGTCGTCACATCCATCGTCACGGAGGAAGTGGTTGTCACCGAGGAAGTGGTGGTGACCGAGACCGTGGAGGTCATGGTCGACGACTCCGAGGCGCGGACGCTCCGTATCGCCATCGCCGATGACGTGGAGCAGCTCGACCCCGCTCTGGGCTCGGCGCAGCTGACCAACCTGGTCTTGAAGAACGTTTACATGCAGCCGGTTCAGTACCGTCCCGGCCCTGATGTGGGCGGCTTCTCGTACGCCGACACGACCTCCTTCGAGGGTCAGTGGATCGAGTCGTGGGACTTCAGCGACGACTTCCGGACCATCACCCTTCGGCTCCGCCAGGGTCTGACATTCCCGACCAGTGGAAACCCGGTTACGGCTGACGACGCCATCTACACGATCAACCGGGCGCTTGCCACCGGACCGGCCGGACCGGCCTGGGTCTGGGGCAACATCGGAGTGACGTCGATCGACCAGATCGAGCGGGTCGATGACCGGACGCTCATCGTCCACAACGCTCGTCCGTCCACGATTGTCCTGCCGCTGATGCGGGACCAGACCATGGGCATCATGGACAGCGTGACCATCCAGGCGAATTCCACCGAGGACGATCCTTGGGGCCGGGATTGGCTCAAGCAGAACTACGCCGGCAACGGCCGGTACGTGGTCGACACCTGGGAGCGCGGATCGCGCATGGTTCTGAAGAGGAACCCCACCTGGACGGGTTTCCAGCCCTATTTCGAGACGGTGGAGTTGTTGACGGTGCCGGAGGCGGCCAACCGTCTCGCCCTGCTCCAGAGCGGTGACGTGGACATCGCCCTCGATCTGTCCGTACAGCAGTTGGCTACCGCGGCGGGATCGGACGGTGTGAAGGTCCTGTCGGTTCCCGACCGGAACGGGATCAACGTCCTGCTGAACAACCAGGCCCCGCCGTTCGACAACGTGACCCTGCGTAAGGCGATGTCCTACGCGGTCGACTACAACGCGATAGTCAACGGCGTCCTGAATGGCCAGGCTGTCCCGAGTCAAGGGCCCATCTCGGTGAATTCCAGGTTCTTCGACCTCTACAACCTGGAGGACGCGTGGATCTACGAGCACGATCCCGACCGGGCTCGGCAGCTCATGGCGGAAGCCGGCTATCCCGACGGGTTCGAGTTCGAGATGGTCATCCGCCAGGACATCCCGCTGGATGAGGCGGTCGCTACGAACCTCAAGGCGCAGTTCGCCGACCTCGGGATTGACATGAGCATCCGTCCCGTTACCGGAGCCGAGATGTTCGATCACCTGTTCGGTCTCACCTACGGAGGCATGGCCTTCCGGGGTGGTCTCCTCGACTACGTCGATGACCCCTACTACCAGTTCTTCCTCTGGTGGGACTCGCAGGACGCGGCGATCAACTGGACCGGTTTCGCGGACGCGCGGATCGATGAGATCCTCGACGAGACGGCTTCGGTCGTCTCGGATCCGGGACGGCGCGAGCCCTACCGGGAGGCGGTGACCCGATTGGTCGACGCAGCTCCGATGCTGTGGCTGGCGAATGCCAACTACACGCTGGCGATGCGCGACGACATCGGCGGGTTCACCCTCCATCCCGACGGGCTTCTCTGGTTCGCGACCCTGAATCGGTCCGGCTAGTCCATCGGTAGCAACTACGCAGATAGGGAGGGCGCCGCCTAGGGCGGCCGCCCTCCCTATCGTTCTACCTTCCTGGAGCCACGCATAGAAGCGATACAGGCAACGAGTCAGGAGCGGGAGGCCGGCGACCGGCTCTCCGGACTTCGCCGATGGACCCTGTTCCTGGTCAATCGCGTGGTCATCCTTGCCGTTGTCCTCCTCGCGGTGGTCATGATCGGCTTCACGATCACCCGGTCCACGGGTACACCTCTGTACGCCTCGCTGGGAGTGGCGGTGAGCGAGGCGATAATCGAGCAGCGGGCCGAGGAGATGGGCCTCAACGAGCCCATCGTCGTGCAGTTCTGGACCTATGTGACCCACCTCTTGCAGGGAGACCTAGGTGTGTCCCGCATCAGCCGTATTCCGGTCGCCGAGGACATCGCGCTCAAGCTTCCCGCCACCGCCGAGATGGTCTTCTTCACGCTCGCGGTGAGCTTCATCTGGGCCATCCCGCTCGGTGTACGGGCAGGGCTCAGACCCGACGGGAAGCTGGCCAAGCTCGGGGAAGGCATGGCGCAGTTCGGGGTCAGCGTTCCGGCCTTCTGGCTGGGCCTGCTGTTCATCTTCCTCCTCTACTTCCTGCCTCCCAGGCTCCCTGAGCCTCTAGGTCCTCTCCCCTCGCTCTTCCCGCCTCCCTTGGGCCGGGTGGGCAGTGGCGTTACTCCCCCCGAAATGGTGACCGGTCTCTACACGGTGGATGCGCTGATCGCCGGGGACTTCCGTCTGGCTTGGCATACCCTGTGGCATCTGATCCTCCCAGCGGTGACCCTCTCGTTGACCAGCGGGCCCCCGCTCTTCCGTGTCACCCGCTCCGCTGTCAGCGAGGCCGTGTCCAGCCCGTTCGTCGAGGCGGCCTACAGCTACGGACTGGGCCGCCGAACGGTCCTGATCAGGGACGTTCTCCGCAACGCCTCCCCGCCGGTGCTCAACCTGGCCGCCATGACCTTCGGCTACCTGATCGGGGGCGGGGTGCTGGTCGAGGTGGTGTTCTCCTGGCCCGGGATCGGCTCGTACGCGGTGTGGGGCATGGACAACTCCGACTATGACGTGGTGCTCGGGGTGGTACTAATCGCGGCAATCATCTATGTGATCCTGTACTTCATAGTCGATCTGATCCAGTTCGCCATGGATCCCCGCCTCCGGGACTGAGAGTGATGACCGTTCTCTCCCCCCAGCGGGAACGCGGGCGCATGGCTCGTGTCTTCGTCGGCCCCACGGTCGGCATGACCATCCGGCGCGCCTTGTTCTTCTTCATGTTGTTTCTGGCCGTGGTCGCCCCGTGGCTCGACGACTTCAGTGCTTGGCTCCCCTTTCCCATCTACGATCCGCTCCGGCCGGACCCGTTCAATCCGGTGTCCCCCCCTACGGCTGAGCATTGGTTCGGGACGGACACCCTGGGCCTCGACGTCTTTACGAGGGTGCTGATGGCTACCCGGGTCGACTTCACCCTGGCCCTCATCGGGGTTGCCCTGGGTGGCGGGCTGGGTTGTCTGGCGGGCGCCTGGGCCGCTTACCGCCGGGGGTGGGTCGACATGGTGGCCCTGCGGATTGTCGAGGTGCTCCAGTCCTTCCCGGTCCTCCTGCTCGGGCTCGCCATGTTCGCCGCCTTCGGCTCCCTCGAGATCTTCGGCCCGGTGGACCACGGGATGGCCGTCTTGGTCCTGTCCATCTCCATGGTGAACTTCCCGCTGTACCTGCGACAGGTACGCAGCGTGTTGCTGCCGCTTACGGAGGCGGAGTTCGTGCAGGCGGCCAAGTGTGCCGGACTGGGAGCGTGGGGCATCGTGTGGCACCACTTCATCCCGAACGCCCGCGGCCAGATCCTGGCCTTGTTCCCCCTGACCTGCGCCTACGCCATCCAGATCATCGCCGGCCTTAGCTTCATCGGCCTCGGCATCGAACCCCCGAACCCCGAGTGGGGATCCATGATCAAGGCAGGGGCCACGCTCATCGTCCAGGGCCACTGGTGGGTCTCCGTCTTCCCCGGCGCCTTCATCGTCCTGTCCGTGTACTCGTTGACCGGTTTCTCCGCCCGCTCCGAGACGCTGGTCGGTCCAGGCGGGACGTCCGCATGAGCTCCGGCCCGGCCAACGGGGCGCTGCTGACCCTCTCGGGGGTGGAGGTCACCATCAACACCCTCTCGGGCCCGGTCCATCCTCTCCAGGGCGTGGATCTGGAGGTATACCCAGGCGAGACGGTGGGGTTGGTGGGTGAGAGCGGTTCCGGGAAGTCGATGACCCTGCGGTCGATCCTGCGGCTGATGCCGCCGGGCGGGGCGATCACCGGTGGATCGGTCAAGTGGCAGGACCGCTCGGTGCTCGACCTGGATACCGATGAACTCCAAGCCTATCGGGGTGCGGATGTGGCCATGATCTACCAGAATCCCGTGTCGGCGCTCGACCCGTTGCTGAGCGTGGAGCGCCAGATCGTGGACGCATTCAAGGCCAACCGAGAGACCTCCGACGGTGTCGCGGAGGAGTTCGCCAGGGACGCCCTGCGGGACCTCGAGTTCGGCAACCCCGACGTCATTCTGAACCGCTACCCGCACCAGTTGAGCGGGGGTATGGCGCAGCGGGTCAACATAGCGCTGGCCCTGGCGTGCGGCCCGTCCCTCATTCTGGCGGACGAGCCGACCACCGGCCTCGACATGACAACCCAGATAAGGGTGCTCGATCTGCTGGAGCAGCAGGTCCATGCTCGCAATGCCGCCCTGCTCTTCATCTCCCACGACCTGCGGGCCGTGTCGAGGGTGGCCCGGAACATCGGGATCATGTACGCCGGGCAGGTGGTCGAGTTCGGCCCCAGGGAGCGTATCCTCACCGATCCGTCCCATCCCTACGCCAGAGCACTGCTCGAGTGCATGGATCTGCGTACCGGCGAGCGCCCTCGCTCGATTCCGGGTCTGGTTCCACGGATGACCGAGGAGTACGAGCTCTGCGCCTTCCGTGACCGTTGCCCGTCGCGGATGGCCGTGTGCGACGAGGAACGCTTGCCCGTGCACGAGTTGGGCAGGCGCGGTCGGCTGCTATGCCACCTGGGTCCCGATCATGGCTGAGTCGCCCATCCTCGAGGTCCGCAACCTGTCCAAGACCTATCGGGTACGACGCTCCATCGGACTCGTAGAGACGGTGAAGGCGGCCCAGGACATCTCTTTCGCCGTGGAGCGGGGCCGGACGCTGGGGATAGTGGGGGAGAGCGGGTCCGGCAAGTCGACCGTGGCTCGTTGCCTCCTGGGCCTCACACCGCTGACGGACGGGGAGGTTCTCCTAGAGGGGAACCAGTTGGGGGATCTGGGTGTCCGGAAGATGCGATCTCACCGCCGCATGATGCAGATGGTCTTCCAGATGCCGCAGGCATCCTTCGATCCGACCCGGACCGTTCGCAGTTCGGTTGCCGAGCCGCTGCGGCGACTCAGAGCGGACATGTCAAGATCACAGCAGGACGAACGTCTCGCCGAGGTGTTGACGGCTGTGAGCCTCGGGGAGGAACTGTGGGACCGCAAACCCAGGGCGCTGAGCGGAGGCCAGCTCCAGCGGGCGGCTGTCGCGAGGGCGCTGGCGCCCGATCCCGAACTCGTAGTGCTCGACGAACCGACCTCTTCGCTCGACCTGAGCGTACGCGGTGAGATACTGGCCCTTCTGCAACGTCTCCAGGACGAGTTCCATGTCGCGTTCGTGTTGATCTCCCATGACCTCGAGGCGGTGCGGGTCTGCGCGGACGACGTGATCGTCATGTACCTGGGGCAAGTGGTCGAAGAAGGTACGGCCGCCCAGGTCTTCGGATCCCCGGCCCATCCGTATACGCAGGCTCTGATCGCGGCCAGCAAGTTCGAGACTGACAGTTTTGAGCTGGGCCCGAAGGGCGAGACCGACCCGAGCGCCGGTTGCCGCCTGATGCCGCGGTGCCCGCTGGCCGAGGACGCCTGCTCCGCCGAGCAGGATCTGGTCCCGAGCGGTAAGGACGGGCGGACGGTGCGATGCTGGAAGGTCGTGGTCAACGACCACTGACCGCGGGTGACCGGCGACTGGTAGCCTGTCGGTCGCATCTTTCCACCTGAAGGGATCAATAGGTAATGGGCACGAGAATCGCGGTGGACATCGGTGGGACGTTCACCGATCTGGTCATGGAGTCAGACGCCGGGACCACGGTCTCCAAGGTTCTGAGCACGCCCGAGGATCTGGTCGACGGTGTCCTGGATGCGGTAGGGGAGGCCGGCGCCGACCTCAACGACGTATCGCTCTTTATCCACGGAACGACGGTGGGACTGAACACCTTCCTCGAGCGCTCCGGTGGCAAGGTGGCCCTGGTCACCACCCGGGGCTACCGCGACGCCTACATCATCGGCCGCGGTCACCGGCCCGACATGTACGACCTGAAGTATCACAAGCCCACCCCGCTGGTCGAGCGCGACTCCATCCTCGAGATCGACGAGCGGATCAGCGCATCCGGTGAGGAGCTGGCGCCGCTCGACGCCAATTCGGTCGAGGTAGTGGCCAAGGCCATCGCCGAGGCCGAGTACGAAGCGGTGGCCGTGTCCCTCATCCATTCCTATGTCGACCCGCTGCACGAGCTGGAGACACGGGAGATTCTCCGCAGAACCCTCCCCGATATTCCCATCGTGCTCAGCCATGAGGTGGCGCCCGAGTGGCGGGAGTACGAGCGCACCTCCTCCACCGTCACCTCGGTGTACATCACCCCACGGGTTCGTGACTACCTGTCCCGGCTGTCTCAATCCCTCCGCGACAAGGGGCTGTCAGTGCCGCTCCACATAACCCAGTCCAACGGCGGGGCGATGATTGCCGACTCGGCGGCCGACCGGGCGGTGCTCACCCTCTACTCGGGACCGGTAGGTGGTGTGATCGGAGGCCGGGAGGTGGGCCGGAGGACCGACCAACCCGACCTCATCTGCATCGACATGGGTGGGACCTCCTTCGACGTCTCGATCGTACGCGGTGGTCAGGTGGGCATGCAGTCCGAGTTCGAGCTCCAGGGCCTGCCGATACTGGCGCCGGCGGTCGAACTGGTGAGCATCGGCGCCGGCGGCGGGAGCCTGATCTACGAACGGCACGGCGGGCTCCGGGTGGGGCCCGAGTCCGCGGGATCGTTCCCCGGCCCGGCCAGCTACGGGCGGGGCGGCGTCCGCCCCACGGTTTCGGATGCCAACGTGGTGCTGGGCCGCATCCCGCGAGCCCAGAAGTTGGCCGGTTCCTTCACGCTGGACCGCCAGGCCGCCGAGGATGCCCTGGCGTCCGTGGCCGGGTTCTTCGACTTGACGGCGACAGACCTGGCCGAACAGGCGCTCGACGTCACCCATTTCGTCATGGCCGAGGCCATCCGCGAGCTGACCGTGGAGCGCGGCCTGCATCCGAAGGACTTCGCCATCGTGGCGTTCGGCGGGGCCGGCCCTCTCCACGCCGCCTTCCTGGCCGAGGAGCTCGAGGTGGAGCGGGTGCTGATACCCGCCAATCCGGGCGTGTTCTCCGCCTGGGGGATGCTCCAGGGCGATGTCCGCCACGATGCTGTGACCACCCATTACCGGAGGCTGGACCAGCCCATCGTCGACCTCACCGAGCCGATCGAGCGGCTCAAGGACAAGGTGTGCCGCGAGATGGAGGTGGATGACGAGCAGCGGGCCGGGATGCGCTTCGAGACCCACGTCGAGCTTCGGTACGTGGGCCAGGAGTACTCCTTGCCCATCCGGCTGGCGGCCGCGGGCGCCCCCCCGCGGGGGGGGTATAAAAAAAAACACCGCCACACCCCCCAACAGAAGCGAGGAGAGGGAGGGAGGCTTGTAA
>VXRE01000045.1 GCA_009838635.1 Acidimicrobiia bacterium
GGTGCATTTTTTTAAATGCCCCTGGGGTGGGAGCCCGGACGGGGGGGGGCGCGGGACCTCGCTCCCCCCCCCGGCCCCCCCCACAACCCACTCCACACCGAACTCGTTCATCAGTTGCCGGCAGTTCCCGCACGGGTAGGCGTTGTCGACGCCGTCGGCGTCGACACAGGCCACGGCCACACCCTCGATCCTCCGCACGCCCCGGGCCACCGCGCCGCTGATGGCGGTCGCCTCCGCGCAGATGGACGAACCGTAGGCGGCATTCTCCACGTTGGCGCCGGTATGGCGACGGCCTTCGGAATCCACCACCACCGCGCCCACCCGGAACCGCGAGTAGGGCGAATAGGACCGTAGAGCCGCCCGGCGGGCCTCCGCAGCCAGACCGTCGGTGTTCACGCCGCGCCGGCTCCCACCAGGGCGTCCACGAAGGACGGGCCGTCGAACGGGAGTAGGTCACCGCTCCCCTCCCCCACACCCACGAACTTCACGGGCAACGAGAGCTCATCCTCGATCGCCAGCACCACTCCCCCCTTGGCCGTACCGTCCAGCTTGGTCAGGACAACGCCGGTGACACCGACCCGGGCGAACCGGCGCGCCTGAGCGAGCCCGCTCTGGCCGGTGGTGGCGTCCATGACCAGCAGCACCTCCGACACCCGATCACCGTCCCGGCCGAGCACGCGGACGATCTTGGCCAGTTCCTCCATCAGGTTGTGGCTGGTGTGGAGGCGACCGGCCGTATCGACGATCAGCACGTCGGCGCCCCGGGCACGGGCCGCCCCGAGAGCGTCGTAGGCCACCGACGCCGGATCGGCGCCCCGGGCGCCCGAGACCATCGGGACGCCCAGGCGCTCGGCCCAGACCTTGAGCTGCGAATCGGCCGCGGGACGGAATGTATCGGCGCCCCCGACTAGAGGGCTCTTGCCGGCCGCGGCGAGGCGGTGCGCCAACTTGGCCACGGTTGTGGTCTTACCCGCCCCGTTGACACCGACCAGGACGATGATCGAAGGATCCCCGTCCAGGTGGAGATCGCGGTCGTACCCGGCGAGGCTGCGGTTCAACTCGGCGCGGACCACGGCTCTTATCTCATCGGCCCCGGACAGACCGGCTTCGCGAGCTGCTGCGACGATCCGCCGAGCCGCCTTGACTCCCATGTCGGCGGCAATCAGGTCCTCCTCCATCTGCTCCCAGGGAGCGGCCGATCCCGGTGGGCGGGTCCAGACGGACTCGAGGTGACCCCGGACCCTGGAAAGGGCAGCACCCATGGCGGTTTCCTGCGGGTGCCGCGCCGGTGGCCGTGCTCTCCGGCGGCGTTTCCGCGCCCGGGCGACAACGACACCCAGCACCGCAAGGAGAACAAGCCAGACGGCTAAGGAGGCGATCGACTCCGGCATCTCGATCCCCAGGAAGGCAACCGGCCATGGGACTACGGGAGGCATCGGATCGGACCTCTCGATCGCGGATCACCGGTTGGCGATTTCACTACCGCTGATTCTATCCGGCTGGGTAGGCGACTGCCCATCAGCGACCGGTTACCGGTGATCGGAATCCCCGGGACCGCTCGTCTCTAGGCGGCCGTCACGGTGCCGGCCGGTATCCGTTTCATGTCTCGGACCAGCGCCCTCGAGGATCCGCCCGGCGCCATGGTCACCCCGTACAGCGTGTCGGCCACCCGTACGGTGGCCTGCTGGTGGGTGATCAGCACAAGCTGGGAGCAGGCCGAGAAGTCCTCGACCAACCTCAGGAAACGTCCCAGGTTGGCTTCGTCCAGGGCGGCATCCACCTCGTCGAGGATGTGGAAGGGACCCGGCCGGGCCTTGAAGACCGCGAACAGGAAGGCCAGCGCCGCCAGCGACCGCTCCCCTCCGGACAGCAGCGCGAGCTTGCCGACCTTCTTCCCGAACGGCTGGGCTCGGATCTCCACTCCCGCCTCCAGCGGATCGGTCGACCCGCTCAGGATCAACTCCCCGCTGCCGCCGGGGAAGAGAACCGAGAAGCAGCTGCGGTAGTGGCGCGCCGTGTCGTCGAAGGTCTTCCTGAAGAGCTCGTGCATCTCGGCGTCCAGCGCGTCGATCGCCTTCCTGATCTCCGACCTTGCCTGCTCGATGTCGGCCATCTGGTCGGTCAAGCGCCGGTATCGCTGGTCCAGTTCCCGGTACTCCTCGGCGGCCAGCCGGTTTACGGGACCCATGCGGGCCAGTGCCCTGGTGAGCTCCTCCACCCGCGGCTCGGCGCCGGGTCGCTGTTCCGGTGGCACGGTGGCGGCCAGAGCCGCTTCCTTCGTGGAGTCCGCGTCCCTCCGCAACCGTTCCGCCACCGACTCCTCGCGCACTCCGACCTCGGCCACCGCGATCTCGAGCCTGCCCATTCGACTCCGGGCGGACTCCTGCTCCCGGTCAACGGCCGCCTTGCGGGTGCGAAGCGCGTTCACCTCGCCGGCGGAAGCCGTGGCCATCGCCCTCGACCGCTCACGGCGCTCGACGAGCTCTCCCAGCCTGTGGTGGGCTACGTCGGCCACCCGCAGCGTCCAGTGCTCGATGTTGCGGGCATGCTCCAGACCTGCCTGCTCGGTGGTGGTGTCGATTCCATCCGCCAGCTGAAGGGTGACCGAGTCGACCCGGTCAGCCAGCAAGCGGCGCCTCTCGGCCGCCGCTCCGAGCAGGCGGACCGACTCCTCGCGCGCCGCTCGCGCCTCCGCCAGGCGGCTCTCGGCGG
>VXRE01000021.1:0-2770 GCA_009838635.1 Acidimicrobiia bacterium
AAGCACAAGAAGCAGTCGGGCGGGCGGGGCCAGTTCGGCGTGGCCTACGTGCGGTTCGAGCCCAACCGGCGAGGCGAGGGTTACGAGTTCGTGGATCAGATCAAGGGCGGGTCCATTCCCCGGAGTCTCATCCCGGCGGTCGACAAGGGGATCCGGGAGGCCCTCGAGCGGGGCATCCTGGCCGGCTACCGCGTCATCGATGTCCGGGCCACCGTCTACGACGGTAAGTTCCACTCCGTCGACTCCGATGAGCTCAGTTTCCGGATGGCGGGGATCATGGCCGTCCGGGCAGCGGCTCCCGATTTGCGGGCTACCATCCTCGAACCCATCGCCGTGGTCACCATCCGGGTGCCCGAGGACTACATGGGCGACGTGATCGGTGACATCAACGCCAAGCGGGGGCGGGTGCTCGGGATGGACGCCGACGGGCGGAGCCGGGTCCTGAAGGTCGAGGTCCCGATGGCAGAGGTGCAGCGCTACTCGGTGGATCTGCGGTCGATGACCGGGGGGCGGGGATCCTTCGACATCGAGTTCGCCCGCTACGAGCCCGCTCCCCCGCAGGAGGTGCAGCGGGTGGTGGCGGCGACCAAGGCCGCGGCCGAGTAGGAGGGACGAGCGCAGCACATGGAGAAGGCGACAATCCGCGTCGATGGCGAGGACGCGATCGACCTACTGATCGCATCGGGAACGGAGGGCGAGCGGGCACTCGACATCCGGGGTCTCCGCGCCGCCACCGGGATGGTCACCCTCGATCCCGGATACGGGAACACCGCCGAGACCTCCAGCGAGGTCTCGTTCATCGACGGCGAAGCAGGGATCCTTCGCTACCGCGGCTATCCGGTGGACCAGTTGGTCGGGAATTCCACCTTCCTGGAGGTGGCCTACCTGCTGGACCGGGGCGAGCTTCCGACCCCGGATCAGATCGCGGCCTTCGAGAGCCGTATCGCGGAGTGCCGAGCCCTGCCCGACGGGTTCGAGAAGGTCCTGGAGGCGTTCCCGGCCGGTACCCATCCGATGCAGAAGATCGCCACCGCGGTCGCCCTGCTGGGCGCCTACTACCCGGGAACGGGAGGATCGGGAGAGGTGGAGGCCAACCGGCTGGCCGCTACCCGCCTGGTGGCGATGATGCCTGCGCTGGCGGCCTGGTCGCACCGCAGCGACCGGGACCGGGTCTATATCGATCCCGACCCGGGACTCGGCTACGCGGCCGACTTCCTCAACATGACCTTCAACCCCGGCGGCGCGGGTTACGAACCCAACCCGGCCCATGTCCAGGCGATGGAGGCGTTGCTGATCCTCCACGCCGACCACGGCCAGAACCTCTCCACCTCGGCGGTCCGGCTGGTCGGGTCGGGTCAGACCGACCTGTTCTCCTCGATATGCGCCGGCGTCCTGGCGCTGTCGGGTCCCCTTCACGGCGGCGCCAACCAGCGGGTCATCGAGATGCTGGAGGACATCAGGGCCGCCGGCGGGGACACCGGGCTGTTCCTGGACCGGGCGAAGGACCGGAGCGACCCCTTCCGGCTCATGGGCTTCGGACACCGGGTCTACAGGAACTTCGATCCCCGGGCGCTGATCATCAAGCGACACGCCCGCGCCCTGCTCGACAACCAGAGCAATCCCCTCCTGGACCTGGCGTTGAAGTTGGAGCAGGAGGCCTTGGCGGACGACTTCTTCATCCGGCGGCGCATCTACCCCAACGTGGACTACTACTCGGGCATCATCTACCAGGCCATGGGTTTCCCCAGCGAGATGTTCACCGTGCTTTTCGCCCTGGGCCGGCTACCGGGATGGCTGGCGCAGCTGCGGGAGATGCGGGAGTCCTCGAGCGCCCCGCTCAAGCGCCCGCGCCAGATATACACCGGGTACTCACAACGAGACTACGTGCCCCGGGCGGAGCGTTGATGGAGGGAATCCGCATTCCCGCCGAGGTGGCCAGGGAAGCGGGTGTCCCGGACGATCTCGACTCCGGGCAGTTGGGTCCGTACCGGTTCCCGTCCCCGTCTCGGCGCCGGATCGGCGCCCGCATCTACCTGGCCGCGGGGCTGCTGGCCGTGTTCGGGGCGCTGGCCAACCTCGGCGCCGGCCTGTGGGTGGTCGCGATCGGGCTGCTGGCACTCGCCTACGTTCACTACCGCACCGCCTGGCCGCTGGTGATAGGCCAGGAGCGGGCGCTGGACATGGCTGCAGCCGTGGCTCCGTTTCCGGTGGGCCACGCCTCGGCGGCCATCGGGTTCGTGGGAGGTCGGTCCCGCCCGGTCTGGAACCTGATCCTGTACTCGGCGGAGGACCCGCCGCTGACGCGGGCGCTGGTACGGATCGATGCAGTCAGCGGGCACAGGGTCGACGAGGTTTACACGGAGCAACTGGAGCAACCCGACTGAGCCCGCCGGGGGCTCGAGGAGTACGTTCAGCCGGGAGGCCGGGCGGCATCGACCAGTTCGGCCAGTGCCTCATCCATCGGAACGCCCCGCCTCTCCCTCTTCTCCGACCGGAGGCGAAGACCGACCGTGTCGTTTGCGGCATCCTGGTCGCCCACCACCAGGATCGCCGGGACCTTCCCCGTGATGGCCGAGCGGATCTTCTCCCCCAGCTTGCCCGGTCCCGAGGCGGACTCGACCCGTAGGCCCCCGTCCCGGAGCTTGCCCGCAACCCGGCCGGCGTAGCCGTGGGGGGGGGGGGGGGGGGCGGGCGGGGCCGCCCCCCCCCCGCGCCGCGCGCCCCCCCCCCCCGCCCGCGCGGGCGGAATCGCCACCACCCACACCGCGCC
>VXRE01000021.1:2780-18693 GCA_009838635.1 Acidimicrobiia bacterium
CGTGCCCCCCCGGCCCCGTCTGGCCCCCCAACCCGGCGGGGTGTCCGGGCGGGGCGGGGCGGGGCCGGCCACGACCACGGCTTGGACGGGCGCCAGCCACATCGGCATGGCGCCGGCGTAGTGCTCGACCAGCACGCCCAGGAAGCGCTCCACCGAGCCGAACTTGGCGGCGTGGATCATGACGGGCCGCTCCCTCGTGTCAGCGGGAGTGACGTATTCGAGGCCGAACCGCTCCGGTAGGGAGAAGTCCACCTGGATGGTGGACATCTGCCAGCGGCGCCCGATGGCGTCATTGACATGCACGTCGATCTTGGGGCCGTAGAAGGCGCCCTCGCCTTCCGCCACGCGGTGCGGGACGCCGGCCTTTGCGAGGGCTTCCCCGAGCGACTCTTCGGCCAACGCCCACAACTCCGGTTCCCCGACCCATTTCTCTCCCGGACGGGTCGAGAGATCGGCCTGGAATTCGTCGAAGCCGAAGTCCCGGAGAAGGCGGAGCACGAAGTCGAGGTGGAGCTGCAGCTCGGACGGGACTTGGTCGCGGGTGCAGAAGGTGTGCGAGTCGTCCTGGGTGAACCCCCGCGCCCGGAGCAAGCCGTGGACCACGCCCGACCGCTCGTAGCGGTACACGGCGCCCAACTCGGAGAGCCGCATGGGCAGGTCTCGGTACGAGCGGGCGTCCGAGCGGTAGATCATCACGTGGAACGGGCAGTTCATCGGCTTCACGCGGTACTCGTCACCCTGGTCTATTTCCAGGCCGGGGTACATGTTCTCCGCATAGAAGTCCAGGTGGCCTGACGTCTGCCAGAGATCGGCCCTGGCCAGATGGGGTGAGAAGACGAAGTCGAAGCCGTAGGCCTCGTGGATACGCCGGCTGTAGTCCTCGGCGAGGCGCCTCAGCATCCCGCCCTTCGGGTGCCATACCGCCAGGCCCGGGCCGAGGCCGTCCGGGAACGAGAACAGGTCGAGTTCGCGGCCCAGCTTGCGGTGGTCCCGGCGTGCCGCTTCCTCGATCCGGTGGAGATAGGTCCGCAGCGCCTTGCCCGACTCCCAGGCGGTCCCGTAGATGCGCTGGAGTTGGGGACGTTTCTCGTCCCCCCGCCAGTATGCCCCCGCTGTACGGGTCAGCTTGAAGGCCTTCAACCTTCCGGTTGAAGGTAAGTGTGGGCCCCGGCACAGGTCCACGAACCCCTCGTTCCGGTAAACGGACACCACGTCCCCGGATTCGACCTCCGACTCGTCCACCGAGCGGATTATCTCGAGCTTGTAGGGGTGCTCGCGGAACACGTCCAGTCCCTCGGCCCGCGACATCTCTTGCCGGACGAAGGGCTGATCGGCCGCGACGATGCGCTCCATCTCCTCTTCGATGGCGTCCAGGTCGTCGGGTGTGAACGGTCGTCCGATGTCGAAGTCGTAGTAGAAGCCGTCGGTGATGGCGGGTCCGATGGCGAAGGTGGCGCCCTCGAAGAGTCCGAGGACCGCCTGGGCCATTATGTGGGCGGCCGAGTGACGGAGGACATGGCGGCCCTCCTCCGACTCGGGGGTGATCACAGCGAACCGCCCCCCGGCATGGATCGGCTGCTCCAGGTCCATCAGGAGGCCGTCCACCGACACCGCGACGGCCGCAGCGGCCAGGCGCGGGCCGATCGATCCGGCCACCTGGAGACCGGTCACTCCGGCCTCGTGGCGGATGAGGGTTTGGTCGGGGAGGATCAGTTCGATGGTCATGGCCGGGCCCGGGCAGACGGCGCCGCCATCGTAATCAACCACCTCTCGGCTTCCGGTATTGCTACGGGGTCGACCACGAGGTGAGTAGCTCCAAAGGGTCTTTGACCGGAGGTCAGTGGCCCCTACAGACACTGGAACGATCTAAACTGATACAACCTATCACATATAACTAGCAACTAAAGAGTAGTAACTAATAACTAGTCCAGCGGTAGGCGCGGTCGGTGTGCTCGGTTGCGAAGCCGAGGCGCCGGTAGAGGTTCACGGCAGCGACGTTGGCCGAGTCCACGTAGAGGATCGCTCTGGTGGCACCCCTGGCGCGAGCGAGGTAGTCGAGCCCTTCAAGTGCGATGGCGCGGCCCATTCCCCGGCCGAGGAAGGCGGGATCGACCGCCAGCACGTAGATCTCACCCAGGGCGCCCCCGTCGGGTGCCGGCGTGTCATGGACCTTGGTCCAGTGGAACGCGACCAGCCGGTGATCGATCCAGCCGGTGCGTACTCCGCGCGGATCGAACCACGGCAGCGAGGTGCGCCGCTCCAGGTCCTGTAGCGACCATTCGCCCTGCTCGGGATGACCGTAGAAGGCACGGTTGTTGACCTCGATCAGGGCCCTGGCATCCTGCTCGACGTCGAAGCCGGAGAAGCGGACGCCCGCAGGGGGCCGGACGACGCCGGGAACGGGAAGTGTCACCGCCATCCGGTGCAGGTCCCGTTCGTGGGTGAACAGCGCCGGTGGCGGCTCGACGTCCGGGGCGTGGAGCCATAGGACCGTTTCCTCGATCCCGGCGGCATCCAGGCCGCGGACCACGTTACGCAGAAACCGATCCTGCTGCCCGGAGCCGTCGGCCACCTCCAGCGTCCAGACCCGTCCGTCGGGGTTGGCGGCGGCGAAGGCGTACGAGACGAGCCTTCCGTGTGACCGCGCGGCGTAGCCGAGGCCTCCCCCGTCGGGGTCGCTCATGGCTGCTCGCAGGACTTCTCCGAAAGGCGGGGCCCCCTGCTTCTCGGTGACCGTGGCGATGAGATCCGCCAACTGGTCTCCGAGTTCGCCGGGCAAAGCGGGACGTACCTCCATTGGCGCCCGAGGGTACAACTATCCTCCGGGAGAGTTGGCGTCGGAGGGTTAGTACCGTGACCTGGTCGGATGATCGGAAGCCGCCGGAGGGTACCCGCCGTCCGGGAGACTCCCGCTGGTCGGGAGTCCGCCGAGCCGAGCAGGTGCCGGTTACCGATGCGATGGTCACGCCCCGATCGGAGTCCGGCGAGACTCGGGCTGCTGCGGGCTCCCAGGAGGGCGAGCCGCGCTTCTGTCCCCAGTGCGGCCAGCAGTGGATACCCGAGACCTCCATCTGCCGGTCGTGCCGTCACCGGATCGGACGGCCCGAACCCTCCACCCGGCCGGGACGGTTCGCTTCCGGCCCGGGCTCCATGCGGCGGATTGGCCTGATCCTCGCGGTGGTGGTCGCCCTGGTGCTCGGACTCCGAACCCTGACCAGCCGTGACTCCTCGGAGGCCCCGGAGCCTGTTGTCGAGACCACATCCGTGGAGCGCGACGCGGCGGCCCTGCAGTTGTACGCAGATGAGATCTCGCTGCTGGCCCTGGACGTGGCGGATGCGATGGACACCGGGCGGCAGATCAACGACGGTTGGGACAGCGGCAGCCTCGAATACGACGCGGCGGTCCAGCAGATGGGCGCTCTGGTCTCCCGGGTGAGCGTCCTTCCCGCCCGGCTGGCTCGGGTGGCTACGCCACCGGGGATCAATACCCGACTCCAGCAGGGTCTGGCCGGCTCCGTCGCCGCCCTCGTCTCGGCGGCCGAGACCATGCAGGAGGGCCTGGAGTCGACCGACACCGGGGAGACCCGTCGCGCCGGCCTGCTGGCCTTCGAGACGGCTGCCTTCGAGTTCGGTCTTCTCGTCGGCCAAGTGGCTACGGCGGCGGAGGAGATGCGGCCGGCTCCGGACGTCGGCGAAGGCGACGTCGAGGGGTAGCCCGTTCCGGCGTGTCTGCCGGCTGCCCCCGCCGGCGCCGGGAATTGGACTTGCGGCCCAGCGCCTGGGTCAGCACGCCGGTAAGCACGACAGCGCCGCCCGTCAGGGTGGCTACGCTCGCCGTCTCGTCGAATATCCACCACACCCAGAGCGGCGCCAGTACGATCTCGGTCATCGATATGAGCACCGACTCGGCAGGCCTCACGTAGCGCGCCCCGACCGTGTACAGCGCCAACCCGCCGGCCAGAGCGATTCCTCCCAGCCAGAAAGCGACCGCCAGGTCGCGGGGGCCCGGGACGGTGCCGCCGATAAGCCATGCCGTGGCCGCCGCCGTGATCAGGCCCGACACGGCGATGGCCGGCAACATGTCGACATGCCTGCGGCGGCGTTGCAGCACCGTGAACGAAGCGAATCCGAGTGCAGACAAGAAGGCCAGGAAGGTCCCCGCCGAGACCCCCGCCGACCCGGCCGGGCCGTTCATCACGGCGATCCCGGCCAGCACCAACGCCATCGCCAGCCAGGTGATCCGGGTGATGGGTTCTCGCAACACCACCCATCCCAGCAGCCCCGCCAGGACCGGCGCCATGCTGAAGAGGAACACCACCTCCGCCACCGTGGTGAGCCTGAGGGCGTACACGAACGCGATCGAGGCCATGGAGATGGAGGCGCCGGCGATGACCCCGTCGGCGCCGATGTCCATGAACGAGCGGGCGAACCCGCGTCCCCGCCGCATGGCCACCCAGGCGCCTATCACTATGACCTGGGCGATGGCCCGGTAGAACAGGATCTGCCAGGTGGTGGCGGTGTCCATGATCCGAACGCCGAGGCCGAGGGTGCTCCACAGGGTCCCGGCGGCGGCCACCAGCAGGATTCCCCTGGCGCGGGCAGGTAGGAGGGTCGCGGTCCGGATCGTCATGCTGATCGGGATTCAGTGGTCTGTCATGGTCCGGATCCATGCCACGATGTCATCGATGATCATCGCGCCCACCGGCTCCTGCAAGGAGGCATGCCGGACGCCCGGGTACAGTCGCCGCTCGACGTTGGGGAGCCGGGCCAGAGCGTCGCTCGTCGCCGGTGGCACGAGGGTGTCGTCCTCGCCGTGCGTCAACAGGCACGGGGGTGTGAAGCGGTCGAGCGATGCGGCGACCCGGTCCATCGTGCCGAGCAGATGGGCGCCCAGCCGGACCGTGGTCCGCGGCTCCAGTAGCGGATCGGCGAGATAGCCGGCAACGGCGGTGGGGTCGTTGAAGATCTCGTCGGGGTTGATCGGGTTGGCGAGGGTCAAGGTGGGAACCAGCCCGGCCAGGATCGGGGAGGCCCTCCGTTTCCAGGCCGGCACGACCGCGTCCACGGCGGGCGCATTGAGGACCACCAGATCGGGTTGGCGATGGCGCGACATGGCGTAGTCGATGGTGAGCAGGCCCCCGACGGAGTGGCCCAGCACCACTCTCGGAAGGCCACGGTCCAGCAACCGGGCCAGGTTGTCCGACAGCTGGAACAGGTAGGTGTGCCAGTCCGCTATGTCGGCCCGGGTCCCCCCTGACGCTCCGAATCCCATGAGGTCGAAGGCGTGGGTGTCGATACCGGCTGCCGCCAACCGGGCGCCGACGTTCCGGTAGCGCCCCGAGTGCTCTGCCAAGCCGTGGACGATCAGGAGGGAGGCCCATGGATCCTCGGCTTCCCATCGGCGGCGCAACTCGGTGACACCGCCGCGGGTGGTGACGATCTCCATGCTGGTGGCGGGCGGGGCGGTCATTCGAAGATACCTTGCCTGGGAGCCGGAGTGGTCCGTGGCCACGAGTCAGGCCGCCACTCTAACGGTCTGTCCGTGAAGCGGCGCCAGGTTGTCCGGCGGAAGACCACCAGGAGCGTGGGCTCCCGCTACCCGGACATGCTCCGGGCTCTATCGGTCAGCCGGGTCACGAGCGGTGGCCCGGTGTGACGGGTCGGTACCAGCGCGGATCCGGACGGTGGCGCGGAGTCGAGGCCGTACTTGTAGACCAGATGCAGGTAGTCCCGCCGGTACAGCAGCCGGATGTCCACGTCGGGATACCGGGCCCGGAACAGGCGGACCTTGCGCTTCTTCTTGGTGACCAGGCTCTGCTTCATGGTGGTGATCTCCACGAAGACGTCCTCGTCCGGCAGGTAGAAGTCAGGGGTGAAGCTCTTGGTGGGCCGGCCATCGTCGTCCCATTGGATGGGGAACGACCGGGGCTCGTACTCCCAGCGCACGTGGTAGAAGTCGAGCAGCCGGGCGAACTGGATCTCGCTGTGGTGGGCGAAGGCGACGCCTCTAGGGGAAGATGTGACCGGACTCGGGCCGGAGGAGGTCAGCTGGTGGCCGCCTCGGGATCGGATTGGAGTTCAGCAAAAGGGAGCTCGGCCTGCACCGCGCTCGGAGCGAAGTCCAGCAATTCACCCTCGAGGTCACGTTGAATCCGCCCCACGGCGATGGCGAATACTCCCTGACCGCGTTGGAGAGCGTCCATCAGGTACTCCTGGGTTCCCTCGCGGTCGAAGCTGGCCAGAATGGTGGCGCCGTCGCTGATCAGGTTGGCTTCGGAGAGCGGCTGGTCGATCTCCTGCTCGCGGAGCCATTCGACCGCCTGCCGGATCCGGTTGAGGTGGAGGCCTGTGTCGAGGAGACCCTTGATAACCCGTAGCCGGACGAGGTCGGAGAAGGAGTAGAGCCGCTGGGTCCCGGATCCCTGCGCCGCTACCAATGAAGGCTGCAGCAACTCGGTGCGGTCCCAGTAGTCGAGCTGGCGATAGGTGATGCCGGCCAGCTTGCATACCTGGGGCGCCCGGTAGCCCTCCATCCCCACGGTCGGGTCCTCGGTGTTGGTATCTCGGTCCATCGGAACGGGACTCCCCTCCCCGTGGGTCGGCGCCGACCCGCGTCACCTGGTCATTACAGCCAGGTAATTACCTGTTTGCGAGCCGTACGATAGACCATCGGGAGCCGTGTTCCAACGGTTTCCGATGGGATACCAGCCGCCCGGGCGCGGGCTTCCCGGGTCGGGATGACTAGCCGGTTCTGAAGTCCTCGGGCGAGAGATCTTCGAGGAACTCCCGGAACGCTTCCACTTCCGCCTCCTGGTGATCGTCCTTGATCTCGATGCCGGCGTCGTCAAGGACCTCCGGAGTGGCGAATACCGGCGCTCCGGTACGGGCGGCCAGGGCGATGGCGTCGGAGGGGCGGGAGCTGACATGGATCTCCTCACCGTCCCGTGAGAGAACCAGGTCTGCGTAGTAGACGCTGTCCCGTAGCTCGGTCACCGTCACCCGGGTCACCTGTCCCCCCAAGACCTCGGTCGTGATCCGCAGCAGGTCGTGGGTGAACGGGCGGGGGGTGTCGACGCCCTCGAGGGCGTAGGCGATGGCGGTCGCTTCCATGGCCCCGATCCAGATGGCGAGAAAGCGCTTGCCGTGCGACTCGCGCAGCAGGACTATCGGCTGGTTGGTCGGGTACTCGATCCTGACCCCGATGAGATCCATGGGAACCGACTCGCTCATGGTGCGAGCCTATTCACCACGAGCCGGCTCTGCAATGGGCACCAGTGCGGACGGGTCGGCCGCGAAGGAGGCAAAATCGAGGATGGCCCACAGGGATCGCAGGTTGCGGAACTCGCCCTTCCAGTCGAGACCGTACCCCACCAGGAACTCATCCCCGACCTCGAAGCCCCGGTACTCGATGGGCACGTCGACGATGCGCCGGGTGGTCCGGTCCAGCAGCGATACCGTCTGGAGGCTGGCGCAGTCGCGTTCCTCCATCATCTGACGGAGCAGGCGGAGCGTGAGGCCGGTGTCCACGATGTCCTCCACGATGAGCACGTGACGGGCGGCGAGGTTGGTGGCGGTGTCCATGGCCACGCGTACCCGGCCACCCTCCCCGAACTTGGTCAGCCCGAGAAAGTCGGCCTCGCACTCGATGGGGATCTGGCGGATCAGGTCTGCCAGGAACACCAGGGATCCCGACAGCACGCACACCAGCACGGGCCGCAGCCCCCGGTAGTCGTGGGCGATGCGTTCTCCCAACTCCGCGATCCGCTCGGTGATGTCGCCTTCGCTTATCGCCTCCGCAGCGATCATTGTTCGCCCCTCAGTCCTTGCCAGTACTTCCATACCCACGCCAGCGCGTCGCGGATTCCCGGAAGCTCTACCTGACGTTCAATGCGCTGGGTCACGGGAGCGGCGGGAACCTCGGCTTCAGGGTCGACAGCGGACGGGCCGGTTCCGGTCCCCGGCGTATCGGCGGCCTCCGGCTCCACGGTATCCGGCGGAGGCTGCTCCGCCCGAGCCGGGAAGACTTCGAAGTCGGTACCGGGCTGTGCGGCGACACCGCCTGCCAGCGGCCGTCTCAGGTCGGATGTGGCCGGGACCAGGGTCAACGGCCCGAAGCCGCCGAAGCCGTAGTCGAGCAGCAGGGTGACGTCGGCGAAGTGGTCCTGGGAGCCCAACACCACCACGTAGATCCGGCGTTGATCCCGCTGGGCCACCGCCGAGAGCGTCTGGAGGGCGCGGCCGGTGTAGCCGGTCTTGATGCCGAGCGTGCCCGGATAGGTGGCGAGCAGGTCGTTGCGGTTGACGGCCACCCGCGACTCCCCTTCCGGTGTGGGCGGGAGGCTGAAGCTCCGGGTGGCGGCGATCCGGGAGAACGCCGGGTTCTGCATCGCGGCGACGGAGATGCGGAGAATGTCGCGGGCCGAGCTGTAGTGGTCGGCGTGGTCGAGGCCGTGTGGGTTGACGAAGTTGGAGTCGGTGAGGCCGAGTCGGGTGGCCTCCCGGTTCATCAACTCCGCGAACCCCGCTACCGACCCGCCCACGTGCTGGGCGAGCGCCACAGCCGCGTCGTTGGCGCTGCGGAGGATCAGGGCCGCCAGGAGCTCCTCGACCGTCCAGGCCGCCTCTCCCGCCACCAGGCCGATCTCCGACTCGCCCACCGAGGCAGCCGTATGGGTGATGGTGACGAGGTCGTCCCCGCCCACGGTCTCGAGCACCACCAGAGCGGTCAGTATCTTGGTGACCGAGGCGACCGAGCGGCGGGAGTCGGCGTCCTTCTCGGCCAGTACCTGGCCGTAGGTGTCGTCGTACACGATCCATGCCTCGGCCGTGACCTCCGGAGGATCCGGTGCGAGTAGCCCCAGGTCCGTTGGATGGTGGGCCCGGCCGGGCGGGGCCGCTACGAGCAGGACCGCCAGGCTGGTTGCTGCGAGCAGCGCACCTGACCGGAGTCCTCGCATGTGGAGGTCAGTCCTTGCCGAGGAGCGCCTTTACGTCCGCCTGGAGGAAGGACTGGGAGAGCAGCCGGATCGCCTCGGCCCCCCGGCTCAACGTCCTGGCGGCCTGGCGCCGGCTGGCCTGGCTCGGGCTCAGGCGCATGGCGAGGGTGAGCCTGTCGAGCAGTTCGACCTGGCGGGAGACGGCCTGGCGAACCTGACGGATGTGCCGGGGTTCGAGACCCTCCGCGAGCAGCACCCCGCACTGGCGGGCCACGGCCACGTCCCCGGTGGTGAACTGGTGGGGGCCCTCGGCGTTAAGCGGGGCCAGCAGGCCGTGGTCGAGGAGTTGGCGAACCTGGGCCCGGGTCAGGTCGGACCGTCGGGCCAGTTCGTTCAGGCTGAATGTCTCGTCGGCGATCTCCGGGACCGGTAGCGCCTCCTCGGGTTCCACCCCCCCGCCCGGTAGCTCGCCCCTCTCGAGCCGGGTCAGCTGCGACTTGATGACCTTGAGGGGAAGGAAGTGGTCACGCTGCTGGCGAAGGATGAAGCGGAGCCGGTCGACGTCGGACTGGCGGAAGTGCCGGTATCCGGACGGCGACCGGGCCGGATGGACGAGGCCGTTGGTCTCGAGGAATCGGATCTTGGAGGTGGTCACGTCGGGGAACTCGTCGTTGAGCAGCTTCCGGACCCGGCCGATGGTGAGGGTCGGAGAATCGGTCATCGTCCCCGGGCCAGCAGGAGCCGGAACATCCCGATCATCAGCTCGTCGCCGGGAAGGATGGTTGTGCTCTCCGCGCGCCTGCCGTTCACGTAGGTCCCGTTGGTGGATCCCAGATCGGTGAGGGTCATTCCGGTGTCATCGAGCGTTAGCAGGCAGTGGCTCCGGGAGACGGTGATGTGGTCGAGGGCGATGTCGTTGTACGGATGGCGCCCGATCCGGGTGTCGCCGGACGGTACCCGCCATGACCGTCCGGCCTGCTGGCCGCTTCGCACTATCAGCTTGTAGGACGGGCCGCCCTCCTCCGGCCCGGGCTGGCCGGTCCCGATGGGGTTCCCCTCGTCATCGAAGAGATCGAGGACCTCGGTAACGTCCCCCGGCGAGGTGGCATCCTCACGGGGCTGGCGGCCGGTCACGTCCGGCGCCGGGTGCGAGTCATCCATACCGCGAGTGTAGTTGTGGAGACCCACGACCGGGGACGCTTTCTTTGGAGCTGTTTACAGGTGCTCAAATAATCGGGCATTGTCGAGCAACGACTTCGCATCCGTGTCTCGTCATTAAAGTTTAGCTAGAACCTTTGGGTGGTGACTCACCCCCGAGCACGGCGGAGATCGCCCAGATAGCGCCAGGTCACGATGAGGTACAGGATCAGGCCCAGTACACCGAGGATCGTGGCCACGACCTCCCAGAAGAGGGGCATGAAGCTGGTAGCGGTCAGGTAGTAGAAGGGCACCGCGAAGAAGATGAGGGCGGTGGCGGTCTTACCCATCCGCCGGACCGGCACCCGGATGTTGCGGCGTACCAGGTAGTAGATGGTGGTGGGTCCGATGATCGCCTCCCGTACGAGCAGGGACCCCCCCAGCCACAGCGGGACCAGACCCGCCGCCATTCCGCCCACCACGCCTGCGAAGACCACCAGCCGGTCCGCCACCGGATCGAGCATCTTGCCGATCTCGGACACCTGGTCCAGACGACGGGCCAGCATGCCGTCGAGCAGGTCGGTCACCGATATCAATCCGAGGAGAACGGCGGCCAGGAACGGGCGGTCGAGACCCAGCAACACCCACAGGAAGACGGGCAGGGCCAGGATCCTCAGGACGGAGATCAGGTTGGGCACGGTCCAGAGTCCGGCATCCTGGGCAGCCGGCTGGTCGGTTGTTGCCTCGCTCACACCGGTGCGTCCTCCCATCGGTAGCAAGCTACCAAATGGCCGGGGTTAGCCTCCTCGAGGGGTGGATGGTCGCTGGAGCGGCAGATGTCGGCGGCCATTGGACACCGATCGATGAAGCGGCACCTGGGTGGCGGGTCGATCGCCTTGGATATCCCGCCGCGGATGTCCGCTCTCTCCCGGTGGTGGGCGGGATCGGGAACCGGCACGGAAGCCAGCAATGCCCTTGTGTAGGGATGCTGCGGGTTGCTGAGGATTTCCTCCGTCTCCCCCATCTCCACGATCTTGCCGAGATACATGACCGCGATCCGGTCGCACATGTAGCGCGCCACCGCTAGGTCATGGGTTATGTACAGGTAGGAGACGTCCAGTTGCTCAGCCAGCTTCAGCATCAGGTCCATGATCGAGATCCGGATCGAGACGTCGAGCATGGAGGTGGGCTCGTCGGCCACCACGAAGGCCGGATCGACCACCAATGCCCGGGCGATGGCGATCCGCTGCCTCTGCCCTCCCGACAGCTCGTGCGGGTAGCGGAACAGGAAAGTCGACGGCGGCGTCAGCCCTACCAGCTCCAGGAGCCGCATCGCCCGCTCCTCGCGTTCCCTCACGCTCCCGATCCGCTGCACGGTCAGGGGTTCCGCGATCGTGTCGTACACGGTGCGCCGCGGGTTGAGCGACTCGAACGGATCCTGGAAGATCATCTGCACCCGGCGCCGGAAGCGTCGCAGGTCATCCTTGTCGGTGATCCCGGCCATGTCGACCATCTCGCCGTCCTGCTCGATCATGATCCGTCCGGAGCCGGCCTCGAGCAGCTTCACCATCAGCTTCCCGGTGGTGCTCTTGCCGCAACCCGACTCCCCCACCAGGCCGAGGGTCTCGCCCGGGGCGATGTCGAAGCTGATCCCGTCCACCGCGTGGACGTATTCGGTTGCCCGGCTGAAGGCATTGCGGGCGATCGGGAACCGCTTGGTCAGGTTCTCGACCCTGACCAGTGGCCGCGTCATGCCTCTACACCCTTGCTTATCCGGACTGGGACGCTCGTCCAGTTCCAGCAGGCGACGCCATGGCCGGACTGTGGATCGATGACCTCCATGGCCGGGTTCTCCTCCCGGCACCGCTGGTCGGCATAAGGGCATCGGGGATGGAACCGGCATCCCGTGGGCGGATCGACCAGGTTGGGCGGCTCACCCTCGAGCGGCGCCAGCACGCGGCGGGGCCCGGTCACCGACGGGGTGGATCGCAGCAGCAGGTAGGTGTAGGGATGGCGGGGCCGGGAGAACACCTCCGCGGTCGGGCCCAGCTCGACGAGGCGGCCCGCGTACATCACGCCCATCGCCTCGGTCACCTCGGCGATGACCGCGATGTCGTGGGAGATGTAGATGATGCTCATTCCCAGTGCGGTCTGGACCTGCTTCAACTCCTGGAGGATCTGGTCCTGCACGATGACGTCGAGGGCGGTGGTCGGTTCGTCCGCGATGATTACCTGGGGGTCGCACGACAGGGCCATAGCGATGACCGCCCGCTGTCGCATGCCCCCTGAGAACTCGTGCGGGTAACGATCCACCATCGCCCGGTTCAAGCCGACCAGGTCGAACAACTCGCCGACCCGGTCCCGGATCTGCTCCTCTGTCAGGTCGCCCCCGAAGTGGGTGACCATCGCCTCCCGGATCTGCTCGTAGACGGTGTACACGGGGTTCCATGCGTTCATGGCGCCCTGGAAGACCATGGCGATGTCCGACCAGCGGCGGCTCCTCATCTCGTCCTCGGTCATGTCGAGGAGGTCGATCCCGTTGAGACGTACAGATCCGCCCCGGAACTCGGCGTTCTCGGGTAGCAACCGCAGGAGCGACATCGCGATCGAGGTCTTGCCACAACCGGACTCCCCCACCAGTCCTAGCGCCTCGCCCTTGCGCAGCTCGAAGCTGACCCCGTCGACCGCGGATACCCATCCGATGCTGGTCCTGTAGTGCATGCTGAGGCTGTCCACCTCCAGGAGCGGGGCGGTTTCCGAGGTCCTGGCGACCCGATCCGCGGCCTCGGCCCGGGCGGAACGTAGGTAGCTCGCCATCCGGCCCGCCGCTTGCCCGCCCAGTGCCGCTCCTGAGGCGAATCCCAGGGCGCGCACGATGACCGTACCGATGGCCAACTCGCCCCCGACCGCGCCCCAGATGAGCTCGACGAAGAACATACCCAGCCCGGCCATCAGCCCGTGGGTTGGGAACCGATGACGGGCGGCCAGACCGGAAACGAGGGCGCCGAGGAACCCGGGCAGCAGCAAGGCCACCAGGATCACCAGGTACCCGGGCCGGTACTGGCCCTCCGCAGGGGTTATCCACGCTCCTAACCAAAAGTTGAGCAACGCGATGACGGCGATCCCGAGGACGATCGCCGGCAGGTTCAGCCGGGGCGGACGGGAGGCCGGGGTTGCGCTCATCCGTCCCCCTGCAGCATCGGTGTGCCTCCGGGATCGAGGCAGGCCGGATACGCCGTGGTCCTCGTGTCGGCCGCGGTCATCGTTTCCTCAGCCTGGGGTTGACCACCTCGTCCATGGCCCGGCCGACCAGGAAGAACGCGGCGGCGAGGAGGGACACGCACAGCCCGGCGGGGAACACCAGCCACCAGAAGCGCATGCCGGTTAGGAAGTAACCCTGGTTTCGGGCCAGTTCGATCATCAACCCCCAGCTCATGTCGATGTTGAGCAGGCCGAGGAAGGAGAGGACCGCCTCGGTCTGGATGGCGGCGGTGACGGTGAACATCATGTACAGGAAGCTGAGCGGCATCACGTTGGGTATCACATGGACGGTTATGACGCGGAACGTGGAGCCACCCGCCACCCGCGCAGCCTCGATGAAGGGCTTGACCTTCACCGCCAAGGCCTGCGACTTGAGGACGATGGCCACTCCGCCGAATCCCGACAGCACCCCGATCAGGATGGCCAGGTGCCACAGCTCGAAGCGAAACACCGAGCTCATCACGATGAAGATGGCCAGCGCGGGGAGCATCAGCAGCAGATCGGCCAGCCGCATGAAGAACGAGTCGATCCAGCCACCCAGATAGGCGGCCACTGCCCCGACCGAGGTGGCGAAGAGGACGGTGACCAGGGCCGCCACCATTCCCAGCAGGAACGCTCCCTGGGCGCCTTTCATGAGTTGGGACAGGATGTCGCGCCCCAGCGGGTCGGTTCCGAGCCAGTGCCGGCCGTAGGGCCCTGTGGGTTGCTCCCGGATCTCGGCGACGTCTCCGAGGAGCAGGGGAGATCCGTCAGGGTTCGAGTAGAGCAGCGCCTCGCGTATCGACATCTCCGTCGCCGGGTCCGCGACCTCGTTGACCACCGTCCTGTACAGGACCGGCGGGTTCGCCTCGTTCCCGACCACAGGGTGGTAGGTACCGGCATCCCACACTCCACCGAGCGTCACCCCTGTCACCACCAGCAGGGCGGCTGCGATTCCGACCGTGAGCGGGAGGGTGACCCTCCGCTCGTGGCGAAGGCGACCCAACAGCGGCCAGACCACCCAGGCCACGACCGGCCAGATCAGCAGGAACAGGGCGGCGCCGGAGTACCAGCGCATGCCGGACATCAGAACGGGATGTATGAGGGCCATCAGCGCGAAGAACAGGATGATGGCCAGACCCACGATGCCGACCCGGTTGGCTCGGAACAGGTTCCAGTTGTTGGTCACGCCGGCCCACACCAGGTTGGCCCGGATCCTCCACAGCGAACCCTTCGCGCCCACTGGGGTCGCCGGCCGGGCTTCGAGCAGGTCCGTCATCGCACGGGTTCCGGCATCGTCACTCCCCCGTCACCCTGATTCGGGGGTCGAGGAACACGTAGAGGATGTCCACCACCAGGTGCCCGACCATGGCCATGACGCCCACGAACGAGAAGGCGGCGATAGCCAGGTTCGTGTCCTGCCCGACCACCGACGTGAAGAGCAGCTCTCCCATGCCCGGCCACGAGTAGACGGTCTCGGTGATGATTCCCCCGTCGATGACGGTGGCCACCGCGATCACCAGGCTGGTGGTGACCGGGAGCAGGGCGGTGCGGGCGGCGTGGCGGTCGCGTACCGTCTTCTCCGCCAGGCCCTTGGCCCGGGCGGTCAGGATGAAGTCCTCGCGCATGGTCTCCAGCATGGAACTCCGGGTCAGGAGCATGATCCCGGCGAAGCTGATCAGGGTGATCGTGACAACCGGGAGGATCATGTGGTGCAGGATGTCCCCGGCGTATAGGCGCCGGGCCGACCCGAAGTCGCTGAGGTACCAGAACCAGAGCATCACCACGGCCAGCGCGCCGTAACCCACCCACACGGTCCTCCTCCGCAGGTCGGAGTCCCTGATGCGGCGGGACACTATCCACAGCGCGAGCGCGGCAATCCCGCTCACCAGCATCACCCCGAAGATCACCATGAACACATGGTTGGAACTGAAGGGAGCGTCCACCCACTCCTGAGGGTCGAGGAACTTGTTTATCGGCACCACGTCGGCATAGAAGGCGAAGAACCAGATCAGCATCAGCGCGAACCAGGGGTAGAACACCGTGTAGAGGAACACGCTGCCGATGGTTATGGCATGCTCGCCCCTCCGGCCCCGCCTCCAGGCGATGAACTTACCGGCCACGAACCCGAGGATGTAGTAGCTCACCAGCACCGTGAGGAACAGCACCAGGGTCCGCGGCAGTCGCTCCAGGATGATCTCGGACACCGGCCGCGGGTACTGGAGGAAGGAGAACCCGAAGTCTCCGCGGAAGAAGTTCCACATGTAGCTGGTGTATTGCTCCCACAGCGGCTTGTCGAGGCCGAGACGCTCGATGGCCAGCTGCGCCGCCTCCGGCGGGATGTTGGGATTGGTGGCGAACCGCTGCTTGACGGTGTCGCCGGGCAGGGCGGTGAGTAGCAGGAAGGTGAGCGTCAGGAAGATGATGAACAGCACGAACATCTGCACGGTGCGCCGCGCAATGTATCGAATCATCTCATCGCAGCCTTCTCCTCGCTGCTCCCGTCTTGCTCCGGGCGGTCGGGCGAGGCGGGGGGGGGGGCGGGGGGCGCCGCCCCCCCCCCCGCGCACGGGGGCTCGCGTAGGGGCCCCGGGGACCCC
>VXRE01000021.1:18703-23629 GCA_009838635.1 Acidimicrobiia bacterium
ATATCCCCCAACACCCCCACCCCCCCCCCCGGCCGCCCGCCCGGCGGGGGGGGGGGGGGGGTGGGGGGGGGGGGGCGGCCCCCCGCCCCCCCCCCCCCACCGCTCTGTCCTCTGGCGATCGCTACTGCGCCAGGTTCACCGCTCCGGGCAGCCCTTGGAAGTTCTGCAAGCCGTCGAGAGTGGTGGTGCTGGGGAACTCCAGGGTATTCCGGAATGCCTCGAGCACGGGCGTCGTGAACAGGACCACGTACGGGACGTCCTGGGCGAGCACCGCGTCCATCTGGCGCACGATGGAGGCGGCCTCGTTGATGTCGGTCTCCGCCTTCAACCGATCCGCCATCGCGTCGAACTCCGGGTTGGCGTAGCCGGGGATGTTGAACCCGCCGGCGGTGGCCGAGTCGGCGCGCGAGTCGAAGAAGTCGGCAACGTAGTCGGGGAAGATGGTGAGACCCCATCCGAGGATGTACATGTCCCAGTCGACCGGACCGAACACCCTGTCCACGATCACCGAGAAGCCCGTCGGCTCCGCCGTCAGCGGTATGCCGAGGTCGTTGGCCCAGTCGGCGATGAACAGGCTGTACGTTGCCCGCAGCGGGTCGTATCCGGGCCCGGGGGCCAGCAACTCGAGGTCGCCGACCAGCGTGCCGTCCGGACCCCGCAGTCCCTCACCCTTGGGGATCACGTCCCGGTTGTCGGGGTTCCATTGGGGTTCGACGTCCCAT
This sequence comes from Acidimicrobiia bacterium, assembly GCA_009838635.1. Classification (GTDB taxonomy): domain Bacteria; phylum Actinomycetota; class Acidimicrobiia; order Spongiisociales; family Spongiisociaceae; genus Spongiisocius. Next base: position 19,426 of record VXRE01000021.1, read on the forward strand.
GTCCACCCGGCGTCCTTGAGGATCTGGACGGCCGAGTTGACCCGCTCCTCCTGGCTCTGGCCCGCGCACCAGGCATCCAGCTCCGGATTGGCCCAGAAGGCGTTGCCGGGAGGCACCATGGAGTTCAGCGGGATGGCCACACCCTGGAGGACGTTGGTCGCCATGAACTCCTTGTCGATCATGCACGCCATGGCCTGGCGGAATGCCACGTCCGAACCGGGGAAGCTCCGCGTGTTGAAGGCCAGGTAGCGGAAGCCGTTGGAAGAGTTGGCGATCACGTCGAGGTCACCCGCTTCCAGGACCGTGGACTGGAGGCCGCGCTGGAGACCCAGCGGGTTGAGCAGGAAGTCCACCTCCCCGTCGCGCAGGGCCAGGACCGCCGCATCCTGGGTGTCGTACACCGAGTAGATGGCGTCGCCCGCGTGAGGCCCGCCGACCGAGTCGGCGATAACGTCTCCGGACGTGTCGCCCACCTGCCAGCTCACGTCGCCCGAGAAGGTGACGCCGCCGGACGAGTAACTGGTGGTCTGCGCTCCCTGGTCGTTCGCGTTCGCGTTCGCCACGCTCCGGGCGAAGGCGCCGGGCTCGCGCCGGTCGAAGACCATGCTCCCGCCCGACAGCGCACCCTCGCCGGACACGGCGTAGAGCTCGCCGGCGTCGCCGGATGCGGCCACGTGCGGGCCCCAGTGGGCCGCGGAGAAGACCGCGGCCTGGGCCGCGCCGAACTGCCACTGGGCCAGGCCCGGCTGGGAACTCCACGTATACCGGACGGTGTAGTCGTCGAGAGCCTCGACAGAGATCAGGCCCTCGGCTCCTTCGTTCTCCTCTGTGTCCGGGTCGTCCTCCCGGGCCAGCGGCAGCAGGGAGAACCAGTTGCCGCCCATCTGGAGACCCTTGACCGCGTTGAAGGTGAAGGCCACGTCGTTGGCGGTGATCGGTGAGCCGTCGCTCCAGACCAGACCCTGGCGCATGTTGACGTCGATCACCCAGTTGTCTCCGGAGGCGGCGCCCAGCGGGGGTTCGACGTCAGCCGCGAGGTTCGGCACCACCGTGTAACTCGGGAACGTCGACCCGTACAGGGTCGGGATCGCCGGTGACAGCACGTACTGGTTCCACACGTCCGCCTCCGTGTCGAGGTATGCCCACGGGTTGTCCGTGGTCGGGTCGCTGAAGATGGCCAGCTTGTAGGTGAACGGGCCGGCTTCCGGCATCGCCTCTGGTTCGGTAGTGGCAGTCGCCGCGGCTTGCTCCGCCGCGGCTGCCTCGGCCGCCTGCATGGCCTCGGCGGCAGCCATCTCGGCTTCCTCCAGGGCTGCCTCGGCGTCGGCGAGCGCTGCGGCGAGTTCGGCCTGGGCGGCATCGTCGCCCTCCATGGCCTCGGTGGCAGCCGTCCGGGCGGCCTCCAGATCGGCCTGCGCCTGGGCCAGAGCGGCCTCTGCCGCGTCCGCCTCCGCCTGCGCGGCATCTGCCTCCGCCTGTGCGGCAGCGGCCTGTGCCTGTGCCTGCGCGGCTGCTGCGTCGTCCGTCTCTTCTTCTGCCCCGCAGGCCGTGGCGAGCAGGGCCAGAACGGCCGCAACCGCCAGCCATCGCAGGGATGGGTGCATCGATAAAGCCCTCATGGAATCCTCCCCCGTTATGGGCCTGTCTGCTTCGGTACAGATACCTGAAAGTCTACTTTGACAGGCACGGATAACCGGTCCGGAAGCCCGGCTACTTTTGCCATGAACTGCGCAAATCGGTCCGGCGGGCCGGTAATGCCTCGAAGGTCGGTAAGCCCGCAATGGGCGGCGCTCGAACGTGCCGGTTTCGGCTGGTCGATTCCCATTGAGTACGTCAATATTGCAGGACTTCTACAGTCGAATTACCTCAGTTTCCCGATAGACTTGACTACCCGTCCTGGGGGGCGGTTACTCGGCCAGGTTCACCGAGCCAGGGAGCCCGGAGAACCCCTGCAAGCCGTTCAGCACGGTCGTGGACGGATAGGCGAGCGTGTTGCGATAGGCCTCCAGGATCGGGGTGTCGAAGAGCACGACGTAGGGCACGTCGTGAGCGATGATGCCGTCCATTCTCCTGGCGATGCCGGCGGCTTCCTCGAGGTCGGTAGACGACTTCAGATCCTGTGCCAGCCGGTCGTACTCGGGATTCGAGTAGCCGGGAAGGTTGAACCCTCCGGTCGTGGCCGAGTCGGCCCTGGTCTCGAAGAAGTCGGCCAGGTGGTCGGGAAAGATCGTGGTGGACCATCCGAGCATGTACATGTCCCAGTCGACCGGACCGAACACTCTGTCCACGATCACCGAGAACCCGGTCGGCTGCGCCCGCAAGGGGATGCCCAGGTCGTTCGCCCAATCGGCGATGAACAGGCTGTAGGTGGCCCGTAGCGGGTCGTATCCCGGACCCGGAGCCAGCAGTTCCATGGGTTCCAACTCCGTGCCATCCGGACCGCGCAATCCTTCACCTCGAGGTATAACGTCCTGGTTGTCCGCGTCCCACTGCGGCTCCACCTCCCAGGTCCACCCCGCGTCCTTGAGGATCTGAACGGCCATGCTGACACGTTCCTCCATGCTCAACCCGCCGCACCAGACGAACACGTCCGGGTTGGCCCAGTAGGTGTTGCCGGGCGGGATCAACGAGTTGAGCGGCGTCGCCACGCCCTGGAGAACGTTGGTGGCCATGAACTCCTTGTCGATGATGCAGGCGATGGCCTGCCGGAAGGAGGGCTCGGATCCGGGGAAGCGGCGGGTGTTGAACGCCACGTAGCGGAAGCCGTTGGGTGAATTGGCGATCACGTCGAGATCACCCGCCTCGATGACGGTGGATTGCAGGCCGCGCTGGAGACCGAGCGGGTTCAGCATGAAGTCCACCTCGGCGTCCCGCAGGGCGAGAATCGCCGCATCCTGCGTGTCGTAGACCGAGTAGATGGCGGCGGCGGCGTGCGGACCCGCCGTCCACCGCGCCAGTACCTCTCCTGACGTGTCCCCCACTTCCCAGGAGGCCGCGCCTTCACTGGTGGTGCCTCCGGTCGAGTAGCTGGTCACGACGTCGCCCCTGCCGAACACGCCATGATTGGCCTCGGTCCGGACGAATGCGCCCGGCTCCCGGCGGTCGTAGATCATCGATCCGCCCGAGGGCGCCGCTACTCCCGATACGGCGTAGAGATCGGCGGCCTCGTCGGCGGCCTCGACGTGCGGGCCCCAGAACGACTCCGGGAAGATCGGGGACTGGGCCGCTCCGAACTGCCACTGCGCCAGCCCGGGCCGGGCGCTCCAGGTGTAACGCACCGTGCGGTCGTCCAGCGCCTCCACCGAGATCAGGCCGTCGTAGGTGTCGTCCTCCTCGGTCTGGGGATCGTCCGGGCGGGCCATGGGAAGGGCGGCGAGCCAGTTGCCACCCATCTCCAGGTCCTTCACGGCATTGAATGTGAAGGCGACGTCGTGGGCTGTGATCGGTGATCTGTCGCTCCATTCGGCCCCGGGGCGCATGGTCACATCGATCACCCAGCGGTCGCCGTCAGCGGCGCCCTGCGGGGGCTCTGCATCCGCAGCCAGAACGGGAACGATGGCGAAGGTCGGGAAGGCGGACCCGTACAGGGACGGGAGGGTCCCGGCCAGGGTGTACTGGTTCCACACGTCCGGCTCCGTGTCGAAGTAGGCCCACGGATTGTCGGTGGTCGGGTTGCTGAAGATGGCGACCTTGTAGGTGAAGCCGGCCGGCGGCGCCGCGGTGTCCGGTGACCCGGATGTCTCCCCGGCTCCCGTGGAGGGAGGGGCGGATGTCGACGTTGTCTGGCCATCCGTCGTTGGCGCCTGGGTGGTCGCCGGAGTCGTAGCGGCCGTATCACCCGGACCACCCGAGCCCCCGCACGCGTAAGCAGCCATCGCCAGCAGGACTGCTGCCGCCAACCCTTTGGAGGCATGGAACTTGCGCATGACCCTGGTATCCCCGCTCGGCATCGGGCGGCAGGCTAGCTTGATTAGTTGCTAATAGCTAGGTGCTAGTTATCTGCGATAGGTTGTCTTAGATTAGGTCTTTCCGGTGTCCGTGGGCTGTCCGAGTCATCCGTCGCGCCGAGACGAGGCGAACTTGTGAAACAGCTGGCGGTAGAACAGTGGTAGTTGTTAATGATCCTCTATCGATGTTTACTGACTAGAAACTAGCAACCAGAGACCAGCAACTATCGAGTGATACACTCTACGCGGTACGGGCT
>VXRE01000044.1 GCA_009838635.1 Acidimicrobiia bacterium
CATGAACCGGCTGTTCATGGAACGCATGGCCGCCACCGGCATCCGCGAGGCGCGCATCTCCGAGGAATGGAACGACTTGGCGGGCTGGACACGGAAGGTGAAGGTGTCGCGGGAGGTGGGCATCAAGCCCATCATCAACATGATCTACTCGGTGTCCCCCAAGCACACCGACGAGTACTTCGCACAGAAGACCCGCGAGGCGGCCTCGTTGGAGGTCCCGCTAATCTGCCTCAAGGACCCCGGCGGCCTGCTCACGCCGGAGCGCATGCGCACGCTGGTGCCGGTGATGTAGGCAAGGGGTTATTGGTTGACCATCGAGATCTACACCCACTGCACCACCGGCCTGGGGCCGCTGTGCTGCCTGGAGGCCATGGACCTGGGGATCCGCAGCGTCAACACCGCGGTGCCGCCGCTGGCGGACAGCTCCTCCAACCCCTCGGTCTTCAACGTCGCCCGCAACGCCCGGGCGCTGGGCTACAACCCGCTGGTGGATGAGTCGGTGCTCGAGCCCGTATCCGAGCACTTCATGACCATCGCCAAGCGCGAAGGGTTCCCCATCGGCAAGCCGGTGGAGTACGACTACGCCCAGTACCAGCACCAGGTCCCCGGCGGCATGCTGTCCAACCTCCAGCACCAGCTCGACAAGGTACGCCTCGGAAACCGGTTCCCGCAGGCCCTTGAGGAATCCATCCAGGTACGCGCCGAGTTCGGCTACCCCATCATGGTGACGCCCCTGTCCCAGTTCGTGGGCAGCCAGGCGGCGCTCAACGTCATCGTCGGCGACCGTTACAAGGAGGTCACCGACCAGGTGATCCGCTACGCCCTGGGGCGCGCCGGCGAGGAAGGCGGCCGGCTCATGGACCCCAACGTCAAGGACAAGATCCTCGACCGGCCCAGGGCCAGGGAGATCGCGGCGCAGGAGCCGGAAGAGACGCCCCTCTCCGAGATGCGCGCCCGTTTGGGAGGCGACGGGGTTTCTGACGAAGAATTGCTGCTGCGCTGGCTCCTGAGCGAGGACGAGATCGCCCAGATGCGCGCGGCTGCGCCGCCCCAGGCGTACGTGAGCACCACCCCGCCGCTGGTGGCGCTTGTGGAGCAACTGGCCAGGAAGAGCGACCTGGGACACGTACGGGTGACCAAGGGCGACGTCTCCGTGACGTTGAACCGCGGAGACTGAAAGAGGAGGAGCCGTCATCGCCACTCATCGCCTGACCAAGCTGCCGGCGTGGCAGGACCTCGCCGAGCACTACGACAAGATCAAAGACGTGCAACTGCGCGCGCTGTTCGCCGAAGACGCGACGCGCGGAGAGCGCTTCGCTGTCGAAGGCGCCGGCCTCTATCTCGACTACTCCAAGAACCGCATCACCGACGAGACCCTGGGCCTGCTGCTGGAACTAGCGCAGGCCACCGGCCTCCGGGAACGCATCGACGCCATGTTCGGCGGCGAGCGGATCAACGTCACCGAGGGGCGGCCGGTGCTGCACGTGGCCCTACGGGCTCCGCGCGACCAGCAAATCGTGGTGGACGGCGAGGACGTAGTGCCCGAGGTGCACGGTGTCCTCGACCGTATGTCGTCCTTCGCCGACCGGGTCCGCTCGGGCGAGTGGAAAGGGTACACGGGGAAGCGCATCCGCAACGTGGTCAACATCGGCATTGGCGGATCGGACCTAGGGCCGGTGATGGCCTACGAAGCGCTGCGCCATTACAGCGACCGCTCCCTCAGCCTGGGCTTCGTCTCCAACGTGGACGGCACCGACTTCGCCGAGACCGTCCAGGGCCTGGACCCGGCAGAGACCCTGTTCATCGTAAGCTCGAAGACCTTCACCACCCTGGAGACGCTCCAGAACGCCCACACGGCGCGGGAATGGTGCCTCGCCACGCTCAAGGACGAGGCCGCCGTGGCCAGCCACTTCGTGGCGGTGTCCACCAACCACGACGAGGTGCGGCGCTTCGGCATCGACACCGACAACATGTTCGGTTTCTGGGACTGGGTCGGAGGCCGCTATTCCTACGACTCGGCCATCGGCCTGTCGCTGATGATCGCGGTCGGGCCGGACAACTTCCGCGCCATGCTCGGCGGCCTCCACGCCATGGACGAGCACTTCCGCGACACCCCCTTCGAGGAGAACCTGCCGGTGCTGATGGGCCTCCTGGGCATCTGGTACAACAACTTCTTCGGCGCCGAGACCCATTCCATCCTGCCCTACGACCAGTACCTGTGGCGCCTGAGCGCCTACTGCCAGCAGCTCGACATGGAGAGCAACGGCAAGCACGTTACCCTGGACGGCGAGGGCGTGGACTACCAGACCGGTCCGATCATCTGGGGACAGCCCGGGACCAACGGACAGCACGCCTACTACCAGTTGATCCACCAGGGAACGAAGCTCATCCCCTGCGACTTCATCGGCTTCTGCCGGACCCTCAATCCCCTGGGGAACCACCACGACCTGCTGATGGCGAACCTGTTCGCCCAGACCGAGGCGCTGGCCTTCGGCAAGACCGGGGAGGAGGCGGCCGCCGAGGGCATGGAGCCCTTCCAGGTGCCGCACCGGACCTTCGAGGGCAACCGCCCCACCAACACGATCCTGGCGGAGCGGCTCGACCCGGAGGACGTGGACTTCAACGAACTCTCCTGGGTGGG
>VXRE01000050.1 GCA_009838635.1 Acidimicrobiia bacterium
GTGGGGGCGTGTTCCGGCGTTTTTCGCGTTCTCTTCGTCTCGGGCGTGGATCACTAACGGTCGAATCAGGGCACTAGATTCCTTGCCTGTCGTTACTTGATGAGGGGGTAGCGGACGCTATGAAGGCAGGATCATCGGCTCGTTGCGGGAGACGTGTGGCATGACTACGTCCTCCGATAGCCGGTCGGGGGAGCGCTCGGAGCGTCTGGCGCGGGTCGCTACGGGGGACGGTCTCTTCACCGTCCTGGCGATCGACCACGTGGGTTCGTTCGCCCAGACTGTGCGTCCGGACCAACCCGACAGCATGACCGCCAGGGATATCAGCGCCGCCAAGCAACCGATCATCGCGGCGCTCGGGCCGATCAGCGGGGCGGTCCTAATCGACCCCGGCTACCTGCTGGCCATGGGGTCGACTGCTGGTGGCCGCCCGGAGGGCCTGGGCCTGATACTCGGGATCGAGGACGGGGACTACTCCGACGTGCGCACGGCCCCTCGCCTCCTCCCCGGCTGGAGCGCGGAGCGGGCGGCCGAGATGGGAGTTGACGCCGTCAAGATCTCCGTGTACTACGACCCGGACGGGGACATGTCGGCGGCGGAGCATTTCGTGGAGGATGTGGTGGGCCAGTGCCGGGCTGCCGGGCTCCCCCTCTTCTGCGAGCCGCTGGCGCTGTACGAGGATCCCGGGGACCGCACCCAGGCCGTGCTGGAGGGGGTGAGACGGTTGGGCCCGCTGGGCGCCGAAGTGCTGAAGCTGCAGTTCCCGGTCATGCCGGAGGCCGGCCGGCGCGATCCCGAGGAATGGGCCGAGGCTTGCGCCGACGTCGACCGGCTGAGCCCGGTTCCCTGGGTCATCCTTTCCGAGGGCAGCGACTTCGCACTGTTCCGCGACCAGGTGCGGGTGGCCTGCGCGGCGGGGGCGTCGGGGTTCCTGGGAGGCCGGGCCATCTGGCGCGAGCTCGCCACCGGCGAGCGTGACGCGCAGCAAGCCGCCGGGCGGATGACCGAACTGTGTGCCGTGGCCCGGGCCGAGGGTACGGCTTGGACAACCTCGCTGGCTCGGCGCAGCACGACCGGATAGGCCGGAACGGGCCATGGCAGATAGCCGGCGCCTCTACTCCGACCTGGCCTATTTGTGGCCGCTCGTCAGCCCCCCGGAGGACTACGCTGAGGAGGCCGGCCACTGGAGGGACGCCATCCGGGCCCGGCTGGGCGGGGGGCGCCATCGCATCCTCGAGTTCGGTGTGGGCGGCGGCCATAACCTGTCGCATCTCACCTCCGACTTCGAGGCCAGAGCCGTGGACCTGTCCCCGGAGATGCTGGAGCACTCCCGCCGGTTGAACCCCGACGTGGAGCATCACGTAGGAGACATGCGGACGGTGCGCTTGGGCAAGGTGTTCGACGCGGTTCTGATCCACGATGCCGTGGCCTACATGCTGACCGAGGACGACCTGAGCGCGGCCTTCGCCACCGCGCGGGCCCACCTCCGACCGGGCGGCCTGCTCCTTGTGGCGCCCGACCTGGTGGCGGAGTCCTTCCAGGAAGGCAAGGTCTTGCGCTGGGACATCCCGCCGCCATCCCGGCCCGGCGACCCCGAGGTGAAGGTCGAGGAGCGGCTGACCGACCCCGATCCGACCGACACCACCATCGAGTCCTGGATCACCTACACGATCACCGAGCGAGGCGGTCGGCGGGTGGAGACCGACCTCCATGTGACCGGACTCTTCCCGCTGGCTACCTGGGTGTCCCTCATGGAGGAGGCCAACTTCGAGACCGAGGTCCTTCCCCTCCCAGGCGACGGAGACGGATGCGGGGAGAACCTGTTCTCCGGCATCCTCCAAGATCAAGCGATCGAAGAGACTGTCTCCATTCTCTCCGAACCGACCGCCCTCCAAGCTATTGAACTAGGCCGGGCCGCCATCGCCGAGGGGGACGTCGCCACCCAGGATGAGATCGAAGGACTCCGCGACGAACTCCGCCGCGCCGAGGCATGACCGGTCCGACTCGTTGGAACTGCCCGTCTAGATTGGCAGGCACACGATCGACCGACCGAGGAACCGAGGATTACAGATGACCGTTGAAGACATCAGCACCGTCGACCAGGAGGCATCGGCTGCCAAGTGTCCGGTGTCGCCCCAGATGCCCGCCACGATGGGCTCGCTGGCTAATCACCACTGGTGGCCTGAGCAGGTGAACCTGCGGACGCTGAACAAGAACTCGCCTCTGATCGATCCCATGGGCGACGGGTTCGACTACGCCGAGGCGTTCAACAGCCTCGACCTCGCGGCGGTGAAGGCCGACCTCGAGGAGGTGATGACCGACTCGCAGGACTGGTGGCCAGCCGACTACGGCCACTACGGGCCTCTGATCATCCGGATGGCCTGGCACAGCGCCGGCACCTACCGGACCTTCGACGGGCGCGGTGGGGGCGGATCGGGCACGCATCGCTTCGCTCCGCTCAACAGCTGGCCTGACAACTCCAACCTGGACAAGGCGCGCCGGCTGCTCTGGCCGGTCAAGCAGAAGTACGGCCGCAAGATCTCCTGGGCCGACCTGATGATCCTCGCCGGCAACGTGGCGCTGGAGTCGATGGGCTTCGAGACCTTCGGCTTCGGCGGCGGCCGCGAGGACGTGTGGGAGCCCGAGGAGGACATCGACTGGGGACCCGAGACCGGGTGGCTGGACGATGAGCGCTACAGCGGCGACCGGGAACTGGCCAACCCGCTCGGCGCGGTGCAGATGGGCTTGATCTACGTGAACCCAGAAGGACCGAACGGTCGGCCCGACCCGCTGGCGGCGGCGAGGGACATCCGGGAGACCTTCAGCCGCATGGCCATGGACGACACCGAGACGGTTGCGCTGATCGCTGGAGGGCACACCTTCGGGAAGACCCACGGCGCCGCCGATGCGGGCCGGTACGTCGGCCCCGAGCCGGAGGGCGCCTCCCTGGACGAGCAGGGCCTGGGCTGGGCGAACGCGTTCGGCAGCGGGAAGGCGGGGGACTCGATCACGAGCGGGCTTGAGGGTGCCTGGACTCCCACCCCGGTGACCTGGGACAGCTCCTTCTTCGAGATCCTGTTCGGCTACGACTGGGAGCTCTCGCAGAGCCCGGCGGGTGCGTGGCAGTGGATTCCCGCCAACGGGGCGGCAACCGGGACGGTGCCGGATGCTCACGACCCGTCGAAGCGGCACGTTCCCGTGATGCTGACCACGGACCTGTCGCTCCGCATGGACCCCGTCTACGAGCCCATCTCGCGGCGCTTCCTGGAGAGCCCGGACGAGCTGGCCGACGCGTTCGCCAGGGCCTGGTACAAGCTCACCCATCGCGACATGGGACCCGTGACCAGGTATCTGGGCCCGGAGGTCCCGGATGAGCAGATGATCTGGCAGGACCCCGTTCCCGCCGTCGACCACGAACTGGTGGGTGACGCCGACATCGCCGCTCTCAAGGCCAGGATCCTGGACTCAGGGCTCTCCATCTCCAGGCTGGTCTCGACCGCCTGGGCCTCGGCGTCGACGTTCCGCGACAGCGACATGCGCGGGGGCGCGAACGGTGCCCGCATCCGGCTGGCCCCCCAGAGGGACTGGGAGGCCAACGACCCGTCGGATCTGGCGACCGTGCTGGCGACCCTCGATGAGATCCGGAGCGAGTTCAACGCCTCCCAGAGCGGCGGCAAGCGGGTGTCACTCGCCGACCTGGTCGTCTTGGGCGGGTGTGCCGCCGTCGAGGCGGCGGCTCGCAACGCCGGCCACGACATCGAGGTTCCCTTCTCGCCGGGCCGTACCGACGCCTCGGCGGAACAGACGGATGCCGATTCGTTCGCCGTTCTCGAGCCGACCGCCGACGGGTTCCGGAACTACCGGCGCAACGGTGACGGGCGCCGGCCCGAGACGCTGCTCATCGACCGGGCCAGCCTGCTGTCGCTGACCGCGCCGGAGATGACGGTCCTGGTCGGCGGCCTCCGCGTGCTGGGCGCCAACTCCGCCGGGTCCTCGCTCGGCGTGCTCACCGACCGGGTGGGGGCGCTGACCAACGACTTCTTCGCCAACCTGCTCGACATGGACACCGAGTGGCAGGCGTCGGAGACCGACCACGTCTACGAGGGCCGTGACCGCGCGACGGGCGGGGCGAAGTGGACGGCCAGCGCGGTGGACCTCGTGTTCGGCTCCAACTCCCAGCTTCGAGCTATAGCTGAGGTTTATGGTTCGGACGACGCCGGGAAGAAGTTCGTGGAGGACTTCGTCGCGGCGTGGAGCAAGGTCATGAACCTCGACCGCTTCGACCTGTCCTGAGCCCTGCGACTCGACTGTCGCGTCTGTCCGAGGAGTGCGGAGTCGGGTGAACCTCCGGACCGGATCCGGACACACCGAGGCCAGTTGAACGGGAGGGGTCCACCCACCGTCTGACAGCCGGTCGTCACGGACTTGCGAAGTGTCGGGTGGTGTGGAACGCTGGATAGATGGCGCGTATCGAGGTCGTTCCCGACGATTCCTGGGATGGTGAACTCGGCGAGCTCTATCCACGGGTCGTCGATCCCGCGTACAGGCGGGTTGACAACATCATGGCCGTGCACTCGCTCAACCCCCGCGGCATGGCTGCGCATCTGGCTCTCTACGAGTCGGCGATGGCCGGCACCGCGACGCTCCGCAAGGTCGAGCGCGAGATCATCGCCCTGGTGGTGAGCCTCGAGAACGACTGCCACTACTGAGTGGTCCACCACCGGCGCGGTCTGCGCCGCCTGATCAAGGACGATGAGCTGGTCGAGGCGATCGAACGTGACTGGACCACTGCGGACCTGTCGCGCGAGCGGCGGTCGATGCTGAGGTTCGCCGTCAAGCTGACGAAGACGCCCGGCGCGATGGACGAAGCTGATGTAGAGGACCTGCGATCGGCCGGTTTCTCCGATCGTGACATCCTCGACATCGTCGAGGTGGTCGGCTACTACGCGTACGCCAACCGGGTCGCCGACGGTCTCGGCATCGAGACCGAATCCTGGATCCCCGACTGACCCACCCGGAGCCGGCAGGTGCGCTCGCTTCCCCGCCGGCAGCAGGGACGAGTTCCGGGGGCCTCGTTAGCATCGTTCGGTGATGAGCGCCGGAACCACCAGCCTCGGCCGCCGCCCGGCCGGAGTGCCCCTGGGGGACCGGTAGTGCTCGGCCGCCTCACCGATTTCGCCTGCAGCCGCCGCGGCAAGTGGGTGACGCTCGTTGTCTGGCTGGTCGCCGCCGGCGCGCTGATCTCGCAGCTCCCGATGCTGGCGGACGCCAACGAGAACGAGCAGGCTCTCTTCCTGCCCAGGGACGCCGAGGCCACCCGGGCGTACCGGTTCGCGCAGGAGCGTTTCCCGGCGACCGGCACCCCGGTCCTGATCGTGTTCCGGGAGTCCGAGGGCCTGGGGCCTGGCGCCTACGCGGCGGCGGCCGAGCTGGCCGCCTGGCTGTCCGGTCCGGCGGCGCCGGACAACGTGGGCCAGGTTCTCAGCCCCGACCCGGTCATGGGTCAGCGGACGGGTCTGGTGTCGCCCGACGGCACCACCATGTACGTCTTTGCGGAGGTGGCAGGCGAGCCTGCCGACCCGGCCTTCTTCGACACGGTCGAGGCGATCCGGGACCGATCGGCGGCGTTCGATATGGGCGGCGTCGAGGTCGCCGTGGGCGGGCCCGGAGGCCTCATCGTCGACCTGGTCGGGGTGTTCACGCAGATCGACACACTGCTCCTCGTGGTGACCGTCCTGCTGGTGCTGGTGCTGCTGGTGATCATCTACCGCTCTCCGGTCATGGCCGCCATCCCGTTGCTGGGGGTGGGGCTGGTCTTCCAGGTGGCCGGGGCCATAGCGGCCTGGTACGCCCTCCGCTTCGGGATCCCGATCTCCGGGCAGACGACCGGCATCATGACGGTGGTCCTCTTTGGCACCGGCACCGACTACGTGCTGTTCGTGTCGGCGCGTTTCCGCGAGGAGCTGACGCGCCATGACGACCGCCACGAGGCGATGAGGCTGACCATGCGCGGCGTCGGCGGCGCGGTTGCCTCGGCCGGGGCGACGATCCTGGTCGCCTGCGCGGCGCTCGGACTCGCCACGCTCCGCTCCTACCAGGCGCTCGGCCCCATCATTGCGCTGGCGGTGGCGCTGATGATGCTGGCCGCCCTGACCCTCATTCCGGCGGTGCTGACTATCTTCGGCCGGCGCGCCTTCTGGCCCGCGCAGCCCCGCCTGCAGGCCGGCGCCGCGGAGCAGACCGACTGGCGGCGCAGCGTCTACGGCCGGATCGGCGGGGTCGTTCTCGGCAGGCCGGTCCTGACCCTGGTCGTGACGGGGGTGGGCCTGGCGGTGCTGGTGGCGGGCCTGGTCCCGTTCCGGGCCAACTACGACCAGCTCGACCGGCTGCCATCGAATACGGAGTCGGTCCGCAGCTTCGAGTTGTTGCGGGGCGGGTTCCCGGCCGGCGAGCTTTCTCCCACCCAGGTCTACGTCTCCCTGCCTCCCGGCGCCGGAGCCCTCGATCCTGCCGTGCTCGAGCAGCTGGACCTCCTCACGCTGGAGCTCGCCGGCCACCCGGCCGTGGCCGACGTCTCCGGTCCCAGCAGACCGCTGGGCATAGAGGGGCCGGGCATCTCCCAACTGCCGGAGGGGAGCGGTCGGCGGTTCGTTTCCGCCGATGGGGGAGCGGGCCGCCTAGACGTGGTGCTCGTGGAGGAACCCTTCTCCGGGGAGGCCCTGGATGCGGTGCCCGAGTTGCGGGCCCTCGCCCGGCAGGAGGCTTCGGCCCTGGGCCTGGCCGCCGGGAGCGTGCTGGTGGGCGGGGACACGGCCGAGGCCTACGACACCCGCACGGCGGGCAACAGGGACTCGGTGGTGGTGCTTCCCCTGATCCTCCTGGCCATCGGCGTGGTCCTGGCCCTGCTGCTGCGGTCGCTCATCGCCCCGCTCTACCTGATGGCGACGATCGCCTTCACCTACTTCGCGACGCTCGGGCTCGTGGTGGTGGTGTTCATCGTCCTGGCCGGTCACACCGGGCTGGGTCCCGCCGTCCCGTTCTTCCTCTTCGTGTTCCTGAACGCGCTGAGCGTCGACTACAACATCTATCTCATGTCGCGCATCCGCGAGGAGGCCCGGACGGCCCCGCTCCGGGAGGCGACCCGCCATGCCCTGGCGCGCACCGGGCCGGTCATCACCTCCGCCGGGCTCATCCTCGCCGGCACCTTCTCCGCGCTGATGACCCTGCCGCTCCAGGATCTGTTGCAACTCGGGTTCGGGGTGGCGATCGGGGTGCTGATGGACACCTTCATCACCCGCACCCTGATAGTTCCGGCAGTGGTGTCCCTGCTGGGCCGGTGGAACTGGTGGCCCTCCCGCATCACGTCCTGACGGCACCGGCCCGGCGGATCGGCCTACAGGGCGTGTCCTTCCCTTACCCGCCCAGGCCGGCGATCCACGCGTCGAACAGCTGGTAGGAACCCTCGTTCAGCTCCGCCCGGGCGTCCTCCATGCCGGCCGCGAACTCCTCCGGGTTGCTGCCCGCCCGCTCCACCATCCAGCGGGCGCCGTGGTTGGCCCACTTGTTGGCCGCGGAGTTGTGGGCCTCGGGATGGAACTGGATGGCCAGCGTCGATCCCAGTTCGAAGGCTTGGGGAAACCGGTCGGACCGGGCCAGCAGCACGCTGCCGGGAGGCAGGTCGAACGTGTCCTGGTGCATCTCGAACACCCTCCGTCCGGCCACTTTCGACACCACCGGGTGTTGGTAACCGGCCTCGGTGAGCTTCACCGGGACCGCGCCGACCTCGGGACGGTCGGCCAGATAGGCCCGGCCGCCGAGAGCAGCGGCCAGCAACTGGGATCCGAGGCAAATCCCCAGCACGGGGACGTCCCGCTCCACCAGCTCGCGCACCAGGCGCATCTCGTCGACCAGGTAGGGAAACTCGTCCGTGTCGTAGGCGCCCATGCGGCCGCCCGTCATCACCAGGACGTCCACGTCATCGGCCCGCGGCAGCGGGTCGCCGTCGATGACAAGGATCTCCTCCCACTCCATCCCGGCATGCTCCAGGCGCTCGGCCAGCCTGCCCAGGGACTCGTGGGTGTGCCTGATCACCACCATCCTCCCCATCGCCGGGAGTCTATCGCCACCGTGGAGAGTCAGGACCGATGGTTGCACCGGCAGGAGCCGGGATCGGCGGTCACGGAGGCTCGGAGGCGTTGTGCGCCCTGCGTTCGAAAACCTCGGCCGGATCCGCCCTCGGGTCAATTGGGGCCGGTGGGAAGTATCATGAGCCGGGTCCCGAAGACCGGGGAGAATCAGTGACAGCAGCCGAGCATTCCGCCTCCCTCAGCCGGCGCCGGCCGCCCCTGGTGGGGTTGGTCGCGCTGGCGCTGGTGGTCGCCGTGACTGCCCCGGCGCCGGCCACCACCGATGCCGCCGGGGGGTTCTCCGACGTGCCGGAGGGCGACGTGCACGAGCCTGCCATCAACGCCCTCGCGGAGATGGGCCTGTTCGAGGACACCCTTTGCGAGGACGGCCTCTTCTGTCCCGGCGACCCGATGAAGCGGTGGGTGATGGCCGTCTGGCTGATCCGGGCGCTCGGTGGCGAGGTCACCACGACCGGGTCCTCCCGCTTCGCGGACGTCGACGCCGCCTCGTGGTGGTCACGTTACGCAGAGGAACTCGCCGACCGGGAGATCACCGTCGGGTGCAAGCTCAACCCGCTCCGCTACTGCCCGGACGACACCGTCACCCGGGCCCAGATGGCCACCTTCCTGGTCCGCGCCTTCGATCTCGAACCCGCCGAGTCGTCGGCCGGGTTCACTGACGTGGACGTGGGCAGCACGCACCAAGCCGACATCGACGCCCTGTTCGCGGCTGGCGTCACCGCCGGCTGCGCGGACGATCCGCTCCGCTACTGCCCCGGCCAACCCGTCAAACGGGGCGAGATGGCCACCTTCCTGCACCGGGCATTGCTGAAACAGCAAGAGGAGGCAGGGATCAGCGACGATGTCCCAGATGTCAGCCTGACCGACGTTTCCACCGGCGACACCGTGGAGCTCCGGTCGCTGTTCACCGGCGACAAGGCGGTCATGTTCTGGTTCTGGGCCGAGTGGTGACCCACTTGTAAGGGGCATGCCCCGGAAGTCGAGCGGTTCGCTCGAGAGAATGCAGACAAGGTCACCGTGGTGGGCATCAACCCGGAAACATGGAACGATCTGGACAGGGGCCAGAGGTTCGTCAGCACGTACCGGCTCACGTTCACCAACCTCTGGGACGGCTCAAATGCCGTATGGCGACACTACAAGGGTCCTAACTCGTACACGTCCGAGGTGATGCTGGTCGACAAGCACGGCAACCGGGTGGAGCAGACGACAAGCCGCTTCTCCACCAGCAAGTACCAGAGGCTGGTGGACGGATTGGACTAGCGGCCGGTCGGTCTCCGGTGGGGGAGGGAAGGTCGTGAGCGGGCGCCGGTCGGGCACCGGAAGGGTCTGCGAACCAACTGACCCGGCTCACCTGTTTCTGATGTAGATCTGCTTGTGCCCGCCGAGCAGTCGCTCTTCTGTCCTGAACTTGTCGGGCCGGGACTTGATGAGGGGGGACAGCCGTGAGTGCCCGTAGCTGCGGTAGTCGAACGCAGGATCCAGCTTCCTTATCTGGCTGCCGACCGCCCCAATGTTGGCCCAACCGTCCTCGTCCAGAACAGCCTCTATGGCTCGCCTCGCGGTCACGATCCACTTCGAGGGCTCCTGCGATGTGACCTGGCTCGCCGAAGACTGCTCGGGGGCGTTGAGGTTCTCGGTGTAGACGAATACCTCACATGCGTTGACCAGGGAGTTCGGCGTCTGCCTCTGGCCTATGCCCATGACGAACAGACCCTGTTCGCGGATTCGTGTAGCCAGGCGGGTGTAGTCGCTGTCGCTGGAGACTATGCAGAAGCCGTCAACGGATCCGGCATGCAGCAGGTCCATCGCATCGATGATCAGAGCACTATCGGTAGCGTTCTTGCCCACCGTGTACCGGAACTGCTGGATCGGTTGGATGGCATAGGTCTGCAGACCCTTCTTCCAGGAGGACATCTGAGGCAGGGTCCAGTCCCCGTAGATGCGCCGGGTCGTCACGATGCCGTACTTGGCGACCTCGGCCAGGATGTCCTCTATGAGAGAGGGTTGCGCATTGTCGCCGTCGATGAGTAGTGCTATGTGGCCGGTGCGTGATCCACGCCGCGCCATGTAATCAGCATCTTCCTGGGTCACGTTGGTCGATTCTCCTTGCTGAGAGCGTTCAGCCTAGATATCGCTTCCGCATAGGCACCGGCACGTCCCTACTCGGGTCCTACTTGGGGCCCATCCTGATCCCGCCGTCCATGCGGATGGTCTCGCCGTTCATGTACCGGTGGGTCACCAGGAACATCACCACCTTGGCGTACTCGTCGGGACGGCCTAGGCGCTTGGGGTGGAGCACCTGGCGGCCCAGCGACTCCTTGGCCGGCTCGGGCAGGCCGGCCAGTAGGGGGGTGTCGATGATCCCGGGGGCGATGGTGCTGACCCGGATCCCGAGGACCGAGAGATCCCGGGCGATCGGTAGGGTCATCCCCACGATCCCGCCCTTGGAGGCCGAGTAGGCGGCCTGGCCGATCTGGCCGTCGTAGGCGGCCACCGAGGCCGTGTTGATGATGGCGCCCCGGTCGTTGTTCTCGTCCGGCTCGTTCCCCATCATCGCGGAGGCGGCGACCCGGATCGTGTTGAAAGTACCGACCAGGTTGATGTCGATCACCTTGCGGAACTGGGCCAGCGAGTGGGGGGTTCCGTCGCGGGCGAGAGTCCGGCAGGGCGGTCCGATCCCGGCGCAGTTGACGACCACGCGTATCTCGCCCAGCCGGGCGGCCGCGTCGACCCCGGCCACCATGTCATCCTCGCTGGTCACGTCACAGCGGACGAAGATGCCGCCCAACTCGTCGGCGACCGCTCCGCCGAGGTCGTCGTTGACGTCGAGGATCGCCACCCTCGCGCCTTCGGCGGCCAGCGCCCGGGCGGCAGCCGCCCCGAGGCCCGAAGCCCCTCCGGTCACGACCGCCACAGCTCCGTTGAGGTCCATACCGTCCTTCCTTGCCTTCCTGCCTGCTGTGCCCGACGCTACCCGGCCGCAGGCCGGACCGGAAAGTCGGCACGGCGGTTCTTTGGGTGCCCTGGCCTCGATCCGGGACGGAGCACCGGATTCTGTCGGGTCGATGCCATCATGGTGCCCGACCAGGACGAGACCGGAGGATTCGAGGCGTGGCCGGAAGCAGCACCGTGGCCGGACGCAGCACCAGACCCGATCAGAGCAATCGGACCAGGTCCTCGCGCGGACCCGATGGAGACAGGGGAGCGCGGCCACCGGAGCGCACGGTCGTGTACACCGACGGGGCCTGTTCCGGGAATCCCGGACCGGGAGGATGGGCCTGGGTGATCCCGGGCGGCCGGTACCGGAGCGGCGCGGCCCCACACACCACCAACCAGCGCATGGAGCTGGCGGCCGCCCTTGACGCGGTGCGGACCATCGAAGGCGCCGTGGAGGTCGTCAGCGACTCGACGTACGTAGTGAACTGCTTCCGGCAGGGTTGGTGGAAGGGATGGCTGGCCCGCGGCTGGACCAACACCAAGAAGCAGCCGGTGGCGAACCGTGACCTCTGGGAGCCGCTGGTCGATCTCTACCGGTCCAGGCCGATCAGCTTCCGCTGGGTGAAGGGACACGGGGGCAACCAGTGGAACGACGTAGCCGACCAACTGGCCGTCCAGGCGTCGATCACTCAGCAAGGCGCCGAGGGCGAGGGCCAGCCACCTCCTGCCCACCTGGCCGTCCGCAGCCGGGGTGGCGAGCGGCCATGACTCCACAGGCTCGCTCCGTACCCGCTCCATGAGGCCTGCCGGGACACCGTGACCCATCCGGAGATGATCCGGCCCAAGAAAAACAAGAGGTGAAGGCTGAATGTGTCACACGCCCGCGATACGTTGCCTGTCGCCAAGCACCTACACCGGCCGACACGCATACCGATCGGTTCGGCCGGCCCGATGGGAACATACAGGCTCTACGGAGCGGAGGCCGATCTCCCGGCAGCCAGCCGGGCATGGCCCACCACGCTCCAAAGCAGGACAGGTGGTGGCGGGGGAGGGCCCGGTGCGGAGCACCGGATTTTCGCGAGTTTGCCCGATTTTTCGCGGGTTTTGCCGGGGTTCTCGGTTCTTGATGCACAGGACGCCATATATGACGCCCTGATCCTGAGGTTCGGTGTGGGTTTCGAACTTGATGCACAGGACGCCATATATGACGCCCTGATCCTCAGGTTCGTGGCGCCCTGCGCGACGGCATGAACCTTAGGTTCGTGACGCGGTGTATCACACCCTGAGCCTTAGGTTGGTGGACCGGTTGGGTGTGGTTCCGGAACCTTAGGTTCACAGCGCGGTAGAGCGCGTTCTGTGCCTTAGGTTCGGGGCGCGGTGGAGTACGTCCTGAGCCTTAGGTTCGCGGCAACCGTGGTGTGGCCGCGCCGGCGTTTCGCGGGTAGGGGTTAGGGCTTGGTGAAGGACATCTCGCGGCGGTACTTCTTCCAGTCACCTACCTTTGTGGACCAGAGGATGTCGGTGATGATCGATACCACGCCTATGACCACCAGGAGGATCGTGGCCCAGGCGGGGACTCCGGCGATCAGGGCGGCGGGGAGGAGGGCGAAGGGCAGGACCTTGGTCATCAGGGCGCCGGAGGCGTGCATCCAGGCTCTCCTCCGGGCGGCGGTGGTCAGGTAGGTGGCGTAGTCGGTCTTGACGCCCGGTTGCGGTTGGGCGATGGTGCCTATGAACCAGTGGGTGAAGCGTATCCCCGCCAGACGCCCTACCACCAGGTGGGCCAGGCCGTGGGTGGTCACTAGCAGGACTCCGGTCCCGGCCAGCAGGAGCAAGCCGTTCAACGGGTCGGACGTGCTGTAGGCCAGGCCTACCAGCACCAGCCCCGCCACGGTTACGACCACGGCGGCGATGGTGCCCACTACTAGGGGGACGGTGAGCAGTGCCCACCGTTCGAAGGCATTGCGATCGATGGCGGCGATCCGCTGGGCGAACTCCATCGCCAGGTCCGGGGTCTGCTTGGCGGCGGAGACGACCTTCCAGAAGCCCGATCCCGCCAGCCCAGCCGCGGGATCCGAGTCCAACCGCTCCTCGACCGTGCTCAATACCGTCTCGGCCTCGCTCCGCTCCATACCCGATCTCCCCGGCTGCGGCCCTCCCGATGCTACTTGGAAGCGCCCGCTAGCCGTGCTGTCCCGGTAGGTCACGGTCCCGCCCCGAGAAAGGTATCCCCTCAACCCAGGCCGGTCAGGAACGCCGGGTTCTCCTTGGTCATCTTCTCCAGGGCGCCGTAGTCCACACCCTCGTCAAGAAGCGAGCGGAGAAGCATCCGCATCCCTTCCGGATGCGGCGGTCCCGAGGCCTGGCCCAGGTCCGAGCTGAGGATCAGCCGCTCTCCGGCATGGGCTTCGATGATCGGAGCCAGCTCCGCCGGGGTCTGCTCGCCGAACAACTCCGACACGCAGGTGACGGCGACGATCTCGAGGTAGGCGCCGCCTGCGACCAGCTCCCGCTGGACGTCGAGGTCGTACTTGGTCAAGCTCAGGTTCACGTGGGTGACCAGCAGTCTCTCGAGCCCCACCCGGTTGGCCTCCGCGACCACCAGGCGGGTCTCCTCGAGGCTGAGATGGCCCGTGCACAGGCATGCGCCCGTGTCGGCCACCAGCCGGATCACCGTCCTGGCGGCGGCGGTGAGGCCGCCGTTCCCGTCTAGGACGGTGACACCCGGACCCGGGAGTTGCGGCTGCCGGCGGCCAAGTTGTGGGTAGTCCGGGGTCCCGAAGTAGTCATCGTGGTGTTTCGAGTGGTTGGTGGGCATCCAGACCACCCTGGCCCCGTACTGGAGGGCGGCCTCCACCACGTGCGGGTCGATGCCACCGACCGAGCGGTTCAGCACGATGGCGCCGATCGGGTCGATGCCGGGTTCGGAGCGTTTGAGGTGAGCGGCGCGGTGGAATGTGGCGCTGTCATGGTCCTTCATGACGAAACCGCGCATCCCGTAGTCGAGTGCCAGGCGGCCGAGGTCATGGTCCGTGATGGGGCGGGGAAAAAGGGAGGGAGCGCTGTGGGCGTGCATGTCGATGGCTCCGCGGAGCAACTCCAGATCCCTTCGCACGAATCGCCTCCGTTTGCCCGACATCCTGCCGGTTCCCATGGGGCCGCCGGTTCCCGAGACGGGTCTCGGGTGTCCCGTTACCTCGCCGCATGCTACAGGGAGGCGTAGCGGCTCAACCGGAGTGGAGGGAGTCGAGGGTGTAGTGGGTGCTGCGACCCCGGGCGGAGCTTCGGACGAGGAGTCTGCGGTCTACCAGGGCTGTTACGTCGCGCAGGGCGGTGTCTTGGGAGCACTTGGCTGGCTTCGCCCACTTCGAAGTGGTCAGCTTGCCCTCGAAATCGTCTGTCTCTACGCGCTCGGCGTCACCGCCGGCACCTCCCCGAGCACCTACTCACCCGACCAACACCTCACCAGGGCCCAGGTCGCCACCATGCTGGTCAGGATCTGGCAGGCCTCCGGCCGTGAGTGCCCCTCCGACGCGGATATGCCGTTCGTGGACGTCGCCGCCGAGCTCCACGACCCCCAGGCGGGGTGAGGTACACCGCCCTGACAGCTACCCTCGCCAGCCATGAAACCTTCCGAACTCGCCCTCATCACATCGGTGTCCGATCCGCAGATCCACCCGGACGGCCACCGGATCGCCTTCGTCGTGACCACCATCGACCTGGAGAAGGACCTGTACAGGTCAGCAATCTGGCTCTGGGACGGTGAGGCCCGCCGGCTCACCCACGGGTCCAATGACTCTTCGCCGCGGTGGTCGCCCGACGGCGGCACGCTCGTCTTCGTGAGGAAAGGCAAGGAAGAGAAGGACCCCACCCAGCTGGCGGTCATGCCCTCCGACGGCGGGGAAGCACGCGTGATCACCGACTTCGAACTGGGCGCCGGCGCGCCGTCCTGGTCGCCCGACGGCGGCTCGATCCTCGTTACGGGCACCCAGTGGTACGGGGAGTGGGCCGGACTGGACGAGGACGAACGGTCACGGAGGCCCCGGAGGGTCACCGGCTTCGACGTCCGGCTGGACGACCGGGGCTGGCGGCACGACCGCCGGACCTACGCGTACCTGGTCGATCCTGGCGGCGAGACACCTCCACGCCGGGTGGGTTGCTCCGACGAGCACGAGTCGGGGCCGGCCTGGTCCCCGGACGGAACCAGGGTGGCCATGGTGACCAGACGCGACAACCCGCGGTCTCTCGAGAGCGGTTCCGAGGTGGTCGAGGTGGAGGTGGGCGGGGGCGCGGAGACGGTGCGGGCCCGGCGGTCCGGCTTCTACTCTGTCGACTACGACCCGTCGGGCAACCTGTACGGCATCGGCGACCCCGCGCCGGACTACCCGTACGTCTTCTCCCTGTGGAGGCTCGACGAACCTCCCGCCGACATCACCGGGCACCTGGACCGGAGTCTCAACGACCTGCTCACCTCCGGCGCCCTGGAGAGACCGATCTGGCTGGAGGACGGTTTCCTGGCCTCGATAGCGGACCGCGGCCGGGCTTCGGTGGTCGCCTTCGGCCCCGGCGGCGGCGTGCGGACGGTGCTGGGCGGCGACCGCTACATCACGGGCCTCTCGAGGGCCGCATCCGGAAGGCTGGCCTTCACCGCCACCGACCCCACCTGTCCGGGCGAGCTCTACGAGCTGACCCCCGGCGGGGAGGAACGGCGCCTGACCGACTTCAACCGGGAGATGCGTGACTCCGGCGGACTGGTCGGCCCGGACAGCTTCAAGGTCGAGAGCGCTCCGGGCGTCGAGGTGGACACCTGGCTCTACGTGCCCGAGGGCGACGGCCCCTTCCCCGTGCTGCTCAACATCCACGGAGGCCCCGCCTCGGAGTACGGGTTCTACTTCTTCGACGAGTTCCAGGTCTACGTCTCGGCCGGCTACGCCGTGGTGGCATGCAACCCGCGCGGTTCGGAAGGCCGCGGCCACGACTGGCTCCGGGCGGTGACCGGTGACGGCTGGGGCAAAGTGGACGTGGAGGACATCACCGCGGCGGTCGACGAAGCCCTGCGCCGTGACACGCGCCTCGATCCCTCCCGCATGGGGATCATGGGGGGTTCCTACGGGGGCTTCCTCACTGCATGGACCATCGCCCGCGACCGGCGGTACCGCTCGGCGGTGGTCGAGCGGGCCCTGATCGACTGGGAGTCGTTCGGCGGCACGTCCGACATCAACCGTGACTTCGCGGGCCTGTACCTGCACCCCGCCACCGCCGCGGATCATCAGGCGCTGTGGGAGGCCAGCCCGCTCGCCACCGCCGGCGACATCACCACCCCGACGCTCATCATCCATTCGGAGGACGACCTCCGTTGCCCGATCGGCCAGGCCGAGCAGCTGTTCACGGCGCTCCTCCGCAAGGGAATCGACGTGGAGATGATCCGCTTCCCCGACGAGGGACACGAGCTGAGCCGTAGCGGGGCGCCCCGCCACCGGGTGGAGCGTTTCGAGCACATCCTCGCCTGGCACGGCCGGTACCTCGGCCCCGAGTCCTAGCTAGAGACGGGCCTCCGGACAGTCGGGCGGAACGGATCCTGAGGCCGGTAGTTGATCACGTTGATCAGCATAAGGTACGAGAGTGATCGAGTTTCTCCGCGCTCTGAGACCATGCCATCAGGTCTGTAGGAGGTGGTTAATGGGAGAGACCCGCACCGAGCCTGTCATCACAATGGCAGACACACCAACCAACACGGACAGTACGAAGAAGTAGCAGGAAGCCTCCCAGAAACGGGGGCTTCCTCATCTGGCTGGTGGGCGGCCCCGCAGACCGGTTCCCCTGTCCCCGTTGGTTGCATTACCCCTCGCTCTAGCCCGCCTGTGTTGAAGAGGATTGCCCCAAGGAGAAGGTTACGGCAGGCGGTTCGTAGCCGGTCGCCGGTCAGCCCGGGCCGGAGACCGGCGATGGTTCAGTCCGGCCTGGCTCCGGGCCATTCGCGGGGAGGCGAACGGTCACGGTGGTTCCCCGTCCGGGTCCGTCGCTCGTCACGGTGACCGTGCCTCCATGGGCCAGGATGACGGCCCTGGTGATCGACAGTCCCAGACCGGTGCCTCCTATCCCGCGGCTCCGCGAACTATCGGTTCGGTAAAAGCGGTCGAAGACGTGGGGCAGGTCGTCGGCGTAGATCCCGATCCCGTTATCGATAATTACAATGTCCAGCCAACCGTTACTCTCAGTTCCTGCTTCGATTGCAACCCTGCCACCGGCCTCGGTGCACCGGGCGGCGTTGCTCAAGACGTTCCCCAGCGCCTGGCTCATGCGAACCCGGTCCATGTCGACCTGCGGGAGGTCGGGAGACGCCCGCAGCGACAACTCGACCTGCCGGGCCTGGAACCGCGGCCGCCAACGATCCACCTCAGCGCCCAGAAACTCGCGGACCGAGCATGGCTGGAAGGTGACCCGCAGCTCTCCATGGTCGGTCTCGGCGAGCCAGTCCAGATCGGTGACCAGGCCGCGCAGCCGGTCCACCTCGCCGATGATGTGGTCGGCGGCGTCCTCGGGCGTCTGGAGGCCGTCCCGGAGTCCCTGCGCCTCCAGCTGGATGACGCTGAGCGGGGTGTTGAGTTCGTGGGAGACATCGCTTATCAGGCGCCGGCGGAGCTTGCGCTGGGACTCCAGGGCCGAGGTCATCCGGTTGAAGGCGGCGCTCATCCTTCCCAGCTCGTCCGACGAGGTGACGGGGAGCCTGGTCGTGTCCCCCTGGGCGATCGCCTGGGTCGCCTCCGTCAGCGCCGTCACCGGCGCCGTGATCCGCTTCGACAGCCAGGCGGCCAGCAGGATGCCGACGGCGGCGGTCAGCGCACCGCCTGCCAGGATTATGGACAAGACCGTGTTGAGGAACCCGTGGGACTCGGTCGACAGGAAGTCATGGCCTACGTCCACGTACACCCGGCCCACGGATAGGCCTCCTGTCGGATCGAACACCGTCTCGCTCCGTCCTGCCAGATCGGGCGCAAGGGTTCCGGGCGCCAATTCGGACAGGGTGTCCCTGACCACCCGTCCATCGGCATCCGTGACGACCACCCGTACCGGATCGTGGTGGAAGGACTCCTCGGACCCATGCTCGCCTTCTCCGGAGCCCTCACTCGGCGGGGGTCCATCGATGATGTATCCGGCCTCCGACAGCGGCCGCTCGACCGTCTCCCAACCACCGGCGGCGGCGTATTCCCGGCCCAGGTTGCGGGCCAGCCGGCTCGCCTCCTCCCTGCCTATCCGGTCCACGAAGACATCGAGGCGTGCCTGGGTGGTGTAGTAGGCGATGCCGACGCCGACCACGATCGTCAGCACGATGACCAGGACGATCGAGCCCATAATCCGCGAGCGGAGCGACATCAATCGTCCTCCACCACGAACCTGTAGCCGGCGCCGTAGACGGTCTCGATCGGCCGGCTGCCGTCCTGGCCGAGCTTCTTGCGCAGCCGGGCGACCTGGCTGTCGATGGCGCGGTCGTACCCGTCGAAGTCGTAGCCGAAGGCCTGGCAGATCAGCTGGTAGCGGGTGAGCACCTGGTTGGGATGGCGCATGAAGGTCGACAGCAGGGCGATCTGGCCCTGGGTGAGGGCTACGGGCTCGCCATCGACCGTGACGCTGCGGGTGGTCTCGTTGAGTGTGATGGGGCCGCGTGTCAGCACCTGCTGGACCCTGTCCCTGACGCGACGGAGCACGGCGTGGGCCCGGGCGACCACCTCCTCCGGGTCGAAAGGCTTGACGATGTAGTCGTCGGAACCGCTCTCCAGCCCGATGATCCGCTCGGCCGGCGTTTCCCGGGCGGTCAGCATGATTATGGGGACGTCCGACTCGCTACGCAGGATCCGGCAGAGCTCCACGCCGTCGAGGCGGGGGAGCATGAGATCGAGGATCACCAGGTCCGGAAACAGGCGACGGGCCAGGGCCAGGCCGGACTCGCCGTCATGGGCGACCTCGGCGGAGAACCCGGCCCGCTCGAAGTACACGCGGACCCAGTCGGCGATCCTCTCGTTGTCCTCGATTATCAGCACATTGCCGCTCACCGGTTAGCTCCAGCCTCCTTCCCCTCTAGCCGCCGCCGTGTTCTCCCGCGCCCTCGTTGCCGCCGCCGTGTTCACCGCCGCCTTCGCCACCGGCGCCGTGCTCTCCCTCACCTTCGGCGCCGTGTCCGCCTTCGCCTTCGGCGCCATGCTCGCCGCTGCCGACCTCGGCGTGAGGTATCCATCCGGTGAACGGCTCCTGCGTGGCCGCCATGTTCACCGGCGACACCTCGCCCGGCGCCATGTCCACCGGAACCGTCGGACCGAGTTCCGTCCCGTTCGACAGGTGCACCTCGACCCTGACCCGGGTGAGGACACCGTTGGTGGTGTTCTCCACGGTACCCCTGAACGAGTTGCTGGGAGGGTGATACCTGAGGATCAGCCGGGCGCCGCCGCGAACCTGGTCGAAGGGCTGACCCACTCCCAACATGGCTGCGCTGCCTTCTTCACCGCCGGAGCCGTGTTCACCACCGCCCTCACTGCCGCCTTCACCTTCGGGACCGTGACCCTCGCCACCGGCTCCTTCGCTTCCGCCCTCACCACCTTCGGCCGAGTGAGGGACCGGACCGGCGCCGCCGCAGTCGAAAACCTCCATATGGGTGACCAACCCGTCGTAGGAGACCCCGGCGAGCGATGGTTCGTCGGCAACCGCCAAGCCGGACGTAGCTACCTCTCCTGGGCCCAGGTGCTCCATCACGCCCGGACCGAGTTCCCCCACGGTCCTCGTTCCGGACTTAATGTGAGGTTCGGTCTGCACATAGCAAAGTACGTGGGAGAGGGTGTTGCGGGCCGTCGTGTAGACGGTGTGGGTGGCCCGGTCGTAACGGGCCGTGACGGCCAATCCTCCCAGCACGCCCTCCCACTCCTGGTCGAGGGGCACGATCGGGCTTGACATGGCGCGCTCGTTGGCCTCGGAACCGCCTTCGGAGCCCTCGCCGCTTCCTTCGCCTTCGGGCCCATGCTCACCGTCGCCGGGGCCGTGCTCGCCGTCGCCCTCACCGGACCCATGTTCGCCGCCGGATTCGCGTCCCTCGCCTGAGCTTTCGCCGCCGCCGTGCTCACCGCTGCCTTCGGTGCCTTCCCCCGTGTCGCTCATCTCGCTGCCGGCGAGGTCCTGGCCCTCCGGTCCCTCGGAGCCGGCCGTACAGCCGATCAACAGCCCGGCGCTGAGTACGACCCCGAGAGCCACCCCCAGGATCCTGGTCTTCCGTGCCTTGCGATCCATCCCCTTCACCACCTTTCGCGAGGATCATGTGGCTCCGGTTCTAACGATCAAATGTCGCCGAAATATGTCAGCGGCGGGCTGGTGGGGAGTCGAGACGGTCGCCGTCTCCGGGGTCGGTTGCCATCCGATCCGGCTACGACCCGCTACAAACCGCACGCACGGATAAGGAGGGGGTGGGACCCGGAACGATCTGGATCGGCAGAGGGTCGGTGGTCTTTCCCGCCCCGCGTTCGGGTTGTTGATCACAACGGTCGGCGTCCTGATCCTCAGCGGCGAAGGGGTCCTGATCCGGTTGATCGAGGTCGATTCCTGGACGCTGCTGTTCCTGCGGGGAGTCCTGGCGGCCCCCGGCCTCTTCGTGTTCTTCCTGGTGATGGAGAGGCGCGGGTGGTGGGACCAGCTGCGGTCGATGGGGATGGCGGGCCTTCTCGCCGCGGTCCTGTTCGCGATCGACAACGTAGGCTTCATCTATTCGATCACCCACACTTCGGTGGCGAACACGTTCCTCCTGATCAGCCTCAGCCCGTTGTTCGCCGCGTTGTTCACCCGCATGGTGCTGCGCGAGACGGTCCCGAGGCGCACCTGGCTGGCGATCGCAGGCGGAGCTGTGGCCACCTCGATCATCATGCTCGGCTCCCTCGTGGAGGGCGACCTTCCGGGCACCCTCGCAGGTCTCGTGGCGGCGGTGGCGCTCGGCGGGACGCTGGTGGTGCTCCGGGCGCGCCCGCACCTCAACCTGATCCCTGCCGTGGCGCTCGGATCGGCGCTGGGGGCTCTGGTCGGCCTGCCCGCCTCCAGCCCGTCCTCGGCGAGTCCCCAGGACTGGGTGTACCTCATCGCCCTGGGCCTGTTCCTCGTGCCGGTGGCCTTCGGCCTGATCGCCACCGGGCCCAGGTACATCCCGGCCGCCGAGGTCGCCCTCCTCCTGTTGCTCGAGACGGTGCTCGGCGCGTTCGCGGTGTGGGTGGCCGTCGGGGAGGTTCCCAGCATGGCTACCGTGGTGGGCGGGGTCGTGTTAATCGGGGTGCTGGCGGCGCACTCCATTTCGACCCTAAGAAGCCTCGGCCGGGCCGCCGGC
Source organism: Acidimicrobiia bacterium (assembly GCA_009838635.1). Taxonomy (GTDB): domain Bacteria; phylum Actinomycetota; class Acidimicrobiia; order Spongiisociales; family Spongiisociaceae; genus Spongiisocius. Next base: position 21,433 of record VXRE01000050.1, read on the forward strand.
CACACCGACCGGGAGGTTCACGATTCCGGGTAGGTTCTCCCGTCTCTCCGATCCGGCCAAGGGTCTGTTGATCACGTCCGCCGGGGTCATCATCCTGAGCGTCCAGGGTGTCCCGATCCGGTTGATGGACGTGGACGCATGGACGCTGGTGTTCGTGCGCGGGGTTCTGTCGGCGCCGGGGCTTTTCGTGTTCTTCCTGGTAATGGAAAGAAAAGGCTGGCGGGGTCAGCTGCACGCGATGGGCCTGGCCGGAGTGATCGCGGCCCTGCTGTTCGCCCTGGACAACGTGATGTTCATCTACTCGATCACCCATACCTCGGTGGCGAACACCCTGCTGATGATCAGCCTGAGCCCGCTGTTCGCCGCGTTGCTCACCCGCATCGTGCTGCGGGAGGCGGTCCCGCGACGGACCTGGCTCGCCATCGGCGGAGCGACTGTCGCGACGCTGGTGATCCTGGTGGGCTCGCTGGTCACGGGAGACCTGCTTGGCACCCTTGCTGGTCTGGTAGCGGCCATAGCGATCGGCGGGACGCTGGTGGTGCTCCGGTCCCGGCCATCCCTGAACCTGGTCCCGGCGGTAGCCCTCGGAGCCGGCCTGGCCGGCCTGATCGGTCTACCGGCCGCCAGCCCGGGCTCGGCCGACCCGTGGGATTGGGTCATGCTGGTGCTGGTCGGCCTCCTCATAGTGCCGGTGGCGTTCGGCCTCATCGCCACCGGACCCAGGTACATCCCGGCGCCCGAGGTGGCCCTGCTCCTGCTGCTACAGACCGTGTTGGGCGCCCTCTGGGTCTGGATAGCGGTAGGAGAGGCGCCGCACGGTGCCACCCTGGTGGGAGGCCTGATGCTGATCGCCGTGCTTGCCATGCATTCCGTAGCCACGCTGAGAACCCTCAACGCAGACGGCTAGTGCCCTGTTCCGGGAGTTCCTCATTCGTACCCGA
>VXRE01000127.1 GCA_009838635.1 Acidimicrobiia bacterium
CGTCGTCTACCCGACGCACCAGAACAGCGCGCTGTTCGGCTGGGGGAGCGTGCCGTCGGCCGCGAGGATCGACGAGGACGGACGCATCGTTCGCAGCAACGAAGGGACGTACCCGGCCGAGACGACGATCAGGTTCGGCCTCGGCAAGGTTCGCGTGGGCGACGACGCATTTGCCGAGGCGACTCGCGACTGGATCGAGAAGGGAGCCGACAGCCGCCACGTCTGGTCGAGCGAGGAACTCGCCGAGCGGCTCAAGCCCGTCGATGACGACCTGCGCCTGGCAGAGGCGACGTTCAAGCTGGCATTGCACTTCGAGGCGGTGGGCGATGGCGAGCGCGCTTGGCGGCACTTCACCGCGGCGCAGCACCTGGCGCCCGACAACTGGAACTACCTGCGGCAGGGCTGGACTCACAAGGGGACGATCTATGCCTCCCTGAAGGTGCTGAGGCGGACGAACTACCTGCGCAAGAACTCCGGCAAGAGCTACTACGACCCCATGGGCTTGCCCGGCGAGGACCACCGCCGCTACACCGAACCCGAGTGGCTATGGACCCCAGCCGCCCGGCGGATCAAGCAACTGCTCCGCCGCTAGAGAAGCCTGTACTCAGAGTCCAAGTCCCCGAACCGGAGCCGGGTCCTAGCGATGAATGGAGGGCATCCGGCTTCCCCCTATCTAACATCATGGCATCACTTGATACTGATGTTATGATGTCTACATGCGTACGACTCTGACTCTTGATGACGATCTGGCCGATGCCCTCAAGGAACAGGCCCAGCGCACAGACCAGCCGTTCAAGCAGGTCGTCAACGACACCTTGAGACGGGGCCTATCTCCCGCGCTCGTCGAGACCGGGCCGCGCTACCAAGTCAGTCCCCACTCGAGCGGGTTCAGGCCCGGCGTCGATCCGATGCGACTCAACCAACTCAACGACTCGCTCGAGGTCAGCGGATTCCCCGGCCCACAGGCGCAGTGATCGTCCCAGACCTGAATCTGCTCGTGTACGCGCACGCCGATGGCGCGCCGCTGCACGAGCCGGCACGCCGGTGGTGGGAGGACCTGGTGAACGGAACCGAGCGAGTAGGGGTTCCTTGGCTCGTGGCGGCAGGGTTCGTGCGGCTGCTTACCCACCCTGCCGTGCTGCGCGACCCGGCGGCGCCCGAACACGCGGCCGACCTTGTTGCCGAGTGGTTCCACTCACCCAGCGTCGCGCCGTTGAATCCGGGTACTCAGCACCTCGCCATCTTCCGCAACTTGCTGGCCGCCGTCGGCGTGGGCGGGAACCTCGTAACCGACGCCCACATCGCCGCGCTGGCCATCGAACACCAAGCCCAGGTCCACTCCAACGACGGCGACTTCGCCCGCTTCCCCGGCCTGCGATGGCACAACCCGCTCCCGGATATCGGCTAGCCCTAATCCTCCGTGGATAGGGGCTTCGAGAGACTCGGGATAACGTAGGTCGCGTCGACCTACTCTTTCCGTGATCCGTCGCCTTGCAGGGAGTCGATCAGATCGGTTGGCCGGACCGGGACTCGCGGTAGGTCGAGGCCAGTGGCGTTGCGCAGGGCGTTGACGATGGCCGGGGTAGAGGACAGCGTGGGCGGCTCCCCTACCCCGTTGAGCCCGTATGGGGAGTCGGGATGGGGGAACTCGAAGAGCCGGACGTTCATGGGAGGCATGTCGAGGATGGTCGGGACCAGGTAGTCGGTGAAGGAAGCGTTCTTCACGAAGCCGTCCTCGACCTGGACCTCCTCCAGCAGGGCGAGGCCGAGACCCTGGGCGGAACCGCCTTCGATCTGGCCCTCGACGGCCTGGGGGTTCATGGCTCTCCCCACATCCTGGGCGGTGGCCAGCTCGACCACCCGGACCAGACCCAGCTCGGTGTCCACGTCGACCACCGCCCGGTGGGCGGCGTAGGCGAAGGCGATGTGGGCGTTGCCCTGGCCCCGGACGTCGTCGATGGGCTCGGTAGGCCGGTGGTGGTACACGAACGTGTGCTCGATCGTTTCACGGCCGAGGATGTCGGCAAGACCAACGAGAGCCTCCCCCTTGCCGGGAACCGTGACCCCGTGGGGGGTGAGAGCGAGGTCTCGCGGAGAGCAACCGAGGCGCCGCGCGGCCCGCTCGAGGATCAGGTCGCGCACGCCGTGGCAGGCGCCCTCGACCGCTCCCCCGGTCATCCAGGTCTGGCGGGAGGCCGCCGACGAGCCGGCGTCCCCGATGTCGGTGTCGGCGGGCCGGACCGTCACCGAGTCGATGCCCAGTTCGGTGCGCACTATCTGGGCCTGGACCGCCACGATGCCCTGCCCGCACTCCGAGGCGGCGCTGTAGACCTCCGCCACGGGCCGGCCGCCTACGACCGAGACCGACACCCGCGCGGTGGAGATGTCGTCCACGCCTCCCGAGAAGCCGATCGCCTTCATCCCGAGGGCGTAGCCGACCCCCCGGACCACCGCCTCCCCGTGGGTGGTATTGCCCACGCCGCCGGGCAGCCGCCTCAGGTCCTCGCCTGCCGCCGGGCGCGCGGGGGGCAGGGGAAGGCTGCGCAGAGGATCGAGGAGTTCGCGGGTTGGGGCGGAGCCGTCAATCACCTGCCCGGTAGGTAGG
>VXRE01000143.1 GCA_009838635.1 Acidimicrobiia bacterium
CAAGAGCTACTGATCCCCTACTAGTAGCCTAGACCCCCACCATCAAGAACGCCAGGACTCCGCCGGCCCCGGCAAGTGTCGGGGAGGCGGAGAATCATCACCCGTCCGAAGTGTTGATCCTGGTCGGTGGCTTTTAGAAGGCCCTCGTAGCGGCATGCGGCCCCCGCCTCTGATATACATAGTGATACAAACCGCAGAACCTGTCGCAGGTCTTCCGTTATGAACGACGACACGCCATTATGAGCGACGACACTCCATTCTGGGACAACAACGTATTCGACTCCTGGCAGATCCCCTTCGGATCGTGGATCGACGAGATGGTGTCCTGGAGCGTCGCCAACCTCGGCGGGATCCTGGACGCTATCGAGTGGCCCTTCTCGTTCCTGTTCCGCAACTTCGTGAACGGCCCCGAGCATCATCCGTGGTGGGAGATAGCCGACATGCCGTGGATCGCGGTCTGCCTGGTGTTCCTGGTGGTGGGCACCCTGATGCGCAACCTCGTGGTGGGCATCTCAGTGGCGGTTGCGCTGGCTGCGTGCGGGATGCTCGGCGCCGCCATCTGGCACGAGACCGTCCTCACGTTGGGGCTGATAATCGTGGCGGTGCTGATCTGCGCGGTCATAGGCGTGCCGCTGGGAGTCCTGTGCGGGCGGGTCGACGGGGTGTGGAACGCGATCCGGCCCGCCCTGGACGCGATGCAGGTGGTCCACGCCTTCGTCTACATGATCCCGTTCATCTTCTTCTGGGGGATCGGCCAGGAACCGGCCGCGATGGTGACGATGATATTCGCTCTCCCGCCCCTGATACGTCTCACCAACCTGGGTATCCGCCAGGTTCCCGCCGACGTGGTGGAGGCAGCGCGAGCGTACGGGGCGTCGGAGTGGCGAGTGCTGTGGGACGTCCAGATCCCGCTGGCCCGGTCGGCGATCATGACCGGGCTCAACCAGACCCTGCTGCTGTCGATCTCGATGGTGGGCATGGCGGCGATCATGGGAGCGGGCGGCCTCGGGTTGCTGGTGTTCCGGGCGGTGGTGAATGTCGACGTCCCGCTGGCTGCGTCGTCCGGTTTGGCGTTGTTCATCGTGGCGGTCGTCCTGGATCGTATCTCCCAGCGGGACAGCGAGGACGCAGGCAACCTGTTCGGACGGATCCGGCGTGCCTGGAAGCATCGGCGGGATCCGGAGGTGTTGCTGGCGGGGGCAGGAGCCGGGAAGGTCGTGGTCGAGGCGGTTGACGGGGGGACCGAGGCACCGGTGGGAACGTCGGAGCGGGCGGCGGTGCTGATCGTGCTGGCCGGGACGGTGGTGGCCCTGGTCTCGTTGTTCCTTCCTTGGGGAAGGGACTCGGGTCTGATATCGGGCTACGGTCGGGAGCAGGACCTGAGCCTCCCCGGTCAGGCCTTCGGTGGGTTGGCCGCCGAGGGCGGCACCTTCTTCGGCGTCGCCGTGCTGGCGATGAGCCTCTTGCTGGTGGGCGCCACCCTCACCACTCTGACCAGGCCCGGTCGGGTGGCCCGCTGGTTCGGGGCTGACGGCGCGTTGATGGCTGCGGTGGGCCTGCTGGTGGCGGCCGTCGCCTACCTGTGGCTGGACCCAGCCTCCGGGCGGGCCTCCTACCAGGACGGTGCCGGGGTGTGGGCGGCGCTGGCCGGCGGGATGGTCGCGGTGTCCGGCGCGTCGCTCTGGATCCGGAGAGCCCCGTACAGCCCGGTCCGGGCGCTCCCGGTCGGTATCTCATTTGCCCGCATCGGTGTGGCGGTGGGGATCGTGGGGTTGCTGGCCGCGGCGGGCCTGTCATCCTGGTCGATCGATCGGCGGGCGTCTTCGGTCATCACACCGGAGCTGGCGGCCGAGATCGAACGGCTCGAGCAGGAGGGCCGGGACGACCCGACCAAGGCGGCGATCAACGCGGCCACGATCGGGTCCCTGGTTGCGGCGGCCCAGCGGCAGGATCCGGCCAAGGCCAACGGCTTCGAGGAAGCGGGACCCGGACTCGGCTACCTGGCGCTCGGTCTGGGAGTGGCGGGCCTGGTCCTCACCCTGCCGGCGGCCGGGCTGTTCGCCGGCGACGAACGGTGGCGTTGGAGGTGGAGCGTCGCGGTCTCCGCCCTCGGGGCGGGAACCACGCTCGTAGCCGCCGGATGGATCGCTTCGCTGGTGCGCGTGTCCGACCCCGGTTTCGTCAGCGGGCCCGGGGCGTTCCTGTGCCTGCTGGGCGGGCTGTTCCTGTTCATATCCTCCCGCCGCGTTCTGAGGGAGTTCCGCAGGACGAGAGTGTATGGCGGAGATGTGGACACTGCAGTTGATATCAAGGTTTTAGCAAAGATGCCCGTCGACAAGTTGGCCGGGCGGACGGAAGGTTCGCGGTGAACGGGTAACCCGGACCTGGAGGAACGGAAGACCTGAGACGGAGAAGGTATTAGGGAGGCTCCGATGGTACGAATGAGAGACGTGATCGCAATCGTGGCGGTGTTCGCAGTGTTGGCCGCGTCGTGCTGCTACGACGGTGAAGAGGCCGCCCCGGCAGAGCCACAGACTCCCACGACACCCGCAGCCGCATCGAGC
>VXRE01000039.1 GCA_009838635.1 Acidimicrobiia bacterium
GCTGCCGACCAGTGCCGCCGGTTAGGACAGGCCGTCCGACATGATCACCCTCAGGGTGTCCGCGCCTTCGATCACGTGGTGGTTGGTGATTATGAAGCCGTCGGAGCTGATCACCACGCCGCTTCCCGAACCGGCGCGGTCCTGTGCCTCATCGAGGTTCTGGACGGTCACGATCGACGGAATGGCCCGGGACGCCACGACCGCCACCAGGTCGGCCGGGGCGAACACAGGAGCTGTCGTGACGGATGGAGGGGTTTCCGGCCCGGTGGCCGGGGTGGTGACCTCCTCCGATGGCGACGGCTCGGCATCGTCGGAAGCCGTCGGACCGGTGGAGGCGGTGGTTAGGTCGGGTTGAGCCGGAGTGTCTTGCGGAGCCGCGCCTTGAACGACTTCCCTTACTTCGACGACCTCGGTAATCCGTACGATCTCCCGGTCGAAGGCGCCCGCCAGCCATAGGGCGGTGGTTGTGGCCGCGGCTGCCAACAGTGCCGAACCCAGCGCGACCCGGAATCCGGCAGGCCCTCGACTTCGGGCTCGGCGGCCTGGTCGGCCGTTTCTCTCCCCGGTGCTGTGCGGGGATGACGCCTGGTCAGCGGGGTCCATACGCCGCAGATTCTACGAAGCCCCCGGCGATACCGGGAACATCTGCGGAGGAACCGAGGAGTGACGAGCTCCGATCAGAGGGAAGCCTGGAGGGCACGGGCAAGGAGCGTGGCGAGATGGTCGCGGCGTACAGGTTCGTTCGGGCAGTAGTTGCGGACCGGCGTCCTCGTGCAACCTTGTGTAACGCCGGCGGCCAGGATGCCTTCCACCGCTGCGGCGTACGACACGTCGGCGGGAACGTCGTCGAAGACCCCGGTGGGTGCTTCCACCGGGGCCAGTCCGTCGAAGGCGCTGGTGAGGAACAAGGCCATCTGGGCTCGCGTCACGTGTTCCTTCGGCCGGAACGTCCCGTCGGGGTAGCCGACGCTGATCTCCAGCTCGGCCAAGCGTTCCACGTAGGGCCTGTACCAGGAGTCGTCGGGCACGTCGGTGAAGCGCGACGGTCCCGATGGCGAGGCGCCGGTCTCGCCTAGAGCGAGTATCAGGAACGTGGCCATCTGGGCTCGCGTGACCGGCCGGTCGGGGCAGTACAGTTTCAGCTCGCGATTGCAACCGCTGGTGATGCCCCGGTCGGCGAGGAAATCGATGTTCTCCTCGTGTATGTTGTTCTCGTCGTCCGCGAACGTCCCGGCATAGGGGTTGCCGACCCATACCCGGAACCGGTCGCCGACCCGGTCGGTGACCTCGACCCTGAGTCCCCCGACTGTCAGCTGATCACCCGGACCGTACACGTGGTCGGTCAGTTCGTCGATCTCTTGATCACTGTCCGGGGGCGGCGGGACCTGCTGGGTTCGCCGGCCGCTACCGGTGCATTTGAGCCGATCCGGATTCGCCGGGGACTCGGGACTGCAGGCAGAGGCGCGCTGGTCGACCCGGTAGACCTCCACCCCCGTGGCCGGAATGCCGGCGTCATAGCCCGCGGCCGCACGAGCACCCAATGAGATGAAGTGACCGGAGTCGCCGGTCGGTAGGACCAGCATCTGGGTGCCGGCGATGCCGATCGGCGCCAGGACGTAGCTGGCGATTCCACCCTCGTGGACGGCCACGTCGTCGGGGTCTATCCAGCCCGCCGCGTACCTGTTGACCGCAATGGTGCCGGCCACCAGCCCATTCCTTCGTAGCTCCCACCCGGGTGGGCTACCACTGATCATGTCCATCGGGTTGTCGTACTCATCGACGTATATGCCGATGTCGCGGAGCGCTTCACGGGTCTCCGGGCGGTTGCCGCCGAACGAGTGGGGCCAGTCCAACGCGTGACCCAGCTCATGAGCCACGACATCCAGGTAGACGTGGTTCGGGTGTCGGCAGTCGGAACAGTAAGCCGAGACGGGCAGCACAGTCTCTGCCGAAAGCCGGATGGCACGGCCGTTGTCGGGGAACGTCCCGGCCGATACCGTCAACGTGCCATCGACATCGGAACCGGGTCGCCGGCCGGCGCCTCCCGAGCTGACGGCCTCGTCCTTATCGAGAACGATTACCGCTCCCTGCGTGCCGCCTTCGGAGACTTCCGCCACCCGGTCCTCGCACTCGTAGTCGCCGGCGTGCTGTGACTCGTGGGTGAGGTCGGCCTGAACAACGCCGCCGGCTACGAATTCGGGTCGGTACCGGCCGCCGGACAGCCACGAGAAGTACGGGGTAATCTCCCGGTTCAACAGCGTGGCTGTATCCGCAGCATCGACCGGCAGGTCGCCGTCCGAAACGTCGCATACCCACACTTCCCAGGTGTCGGTGCCGAGTGAGTACGACCGGGCGAACCGGTGATCTGCGATCAAGCCCAACGGGTCGTGGTCATCACCGTTGGCGGTTCCCCATGCGTAACCGAACTGCCCGCGACCGGCCTCGTTGACCGCCGCGACTATCACGTTGTACAACTTGTAGTCGACGAGGCCCGTGATCCGGTATCCACGTGCGTCCGGACCCAGGCCGTTCCCTGCCCTGGTCCACAGCACCTCGTCGGCTTCCTCGTGGGTCTGCGTCGAGCGATCCTCTTCGAGTAGGTACCAGACCTCGTAGCCGTCTACCGGAGCACCGCCATCATCGACGGGGGGTTCCCATTCCACGGTCACCGAGCCGGGTTCCTCTGCGCTCACCGTTGCTGCGGCAGGCGCATCCGGCGGCCGTACCTCAGGTGCCGCCTCACCCGCCCGCGCCAGTACGGAATCGTCGGACCACTCCCATTGATCGTCACCGTATTGCGCGATCACGGTCAGCTCATACCAGACCCCGTTGGTCAGGTCTCGCACCCGAGCCTGCCGGTTGTCCGGACCTACTCGGCTCTCGTGCTGGTACGACCACCATCGTGCTTCTGCTGGTTGGGCGCCCGGCTCCGCAGCCGAGAGGCGGTAAACGACCGTGTAGCCGTCTGCTTTCGGCCGGCCCGAGGGCACATCCCAGGCCACGGTCACCGATCCGTCCGTCTGTCTGACCACGCGAACATCCACCGGCCGGGCCGGCTTGTCGGGCTCATCGGACTGTGCCGATGCCCCGGACGACGAGGCGAACATCACGGCGGCCGTGGCGAACAGGAAGATCACCGTCTTGTGGAACTTGTAGTGGGTGATTCGGCGCATCGTTTGGCCCCGCGTACGTCCGCTACGTGATCACAGAGAGCCTCTCGGGACCGAGGTGTGCCAGGTGCGGGAGAAGTGGGGCATGCCGTCGGTCCGGATCTCCAGCGCAGTGACGGCTTGGAAGGAGTCGGAGCTACCCACCACGCGGGTGGAGCTTCTGACCTCTGTTCTGGAAGCTCCGTGGTCGACATCGAAGCGGAATCCGGCCTCGACGCTCGAACTGGCCGGGTCGGCCCGGTCGGTGGTGGCCTTGAAGTCCGTTCGGGTACAGATCCGTGCGCCGTTGTCGTTGGTGGAGTCGCCCCCCATCGAGATCACCACGCTCACCTCGGTGCCGGCCAGGTCCTCCACCAGGTCCCATCGCGTCGGCTCGGCGGTTCCCAGCGGATCGGGCAGGGGTTGGGCCGGCCGGTAGTCAGGAGGAGGGAGACCGGAGTCGGGACGGTTCACGACCGGGAGGCTGATCCGGGACGGGTGGTCCGCGTCCATGTGGATGGTGTTGACGGCGTTGTGCGGGAGGGGCCAGACCAGCGGGAAGTCCGAGCTGGAGACCATGACGCCGATCCGGTGGCCTGCTTCGAACCGGTAGGAGACGGCCTCCAACTCTACGGTGATCTCTGTGACCTGGCCGGGCACGAGGGGCTCGGGGTCCGTCCTGGAGTTGCGCTGGGCGGCGTTCTTGATCGCCCTGGACACGAGCGCCCAGGGACCGTCGGGATGCACGTCGACCAGCTTCACGGAGAAGGCGGTGATCTCGGCGGTCGAGGATACGAAGAGGGTGGCCTCGGGGAAGCCGGTCACCTCGCAGTCCGCTTCGAGTGGCTCCCCGAGGAGGACCACCGACCCCGCGGCATCACGACGCTGGTCGATGGGGAGGCCGACGTCGGCGCCGAACCCCGTTATCAGACCCATGGTCGAGATGCCCACAGCCGGGTCGTAGGCATATGAGACGCGGTCCTCTTCGCCTTCCGGCGGCGGGGTGCCGTCCAACCGCCCATCGGGCCGGAGGTAGAGGGTTTCGTCATTGGCCCGGGCGAGGGGCCACTCCGCCTCCGAACGCCAGAATCCGCCGGCCCCCTCCCGGCGGGCCTGGGGGCGGTCATAGCCACGCACCCAGAGGCTGACGGGAGGTTCGTCCGCGATACCGGTATCCTCTCCCTTGAGGTGCTGGTCGAACCAGCGCACGATCTCGTGGAGGTGGTCGAACCGTTCTCCGGGCGCCCCGATGTTGGGGGCGATATGGAGGTAGGGACCCATCATCAGCTTCTTGGGCACCTCCGGGCGCAGGCCCATGTACATGTAGAACGGGTCGGAGACGAAGATGTCATGCCACCCGCCGAAGATGAAGGTGGCGGCCCGGATGTTCTCGAGTCCGTAGCGGACCGAGCCTTCATGCCACACCGGACCGTCCACCGGGTTGCGCATCCAGGACTCGAGCCAGGGCTGGTTGGCGGCGAGGTGCTCCTCCCAGATCGCCAGCCACGCGCCCTCCGGATCGGCCGCCGGCGGCGCCCCTGACAGAGCGGTCATCATGGCGTTGTAGGCGCCGGTCCAGATGGAGGTCTGCCACATCCCTCCCGGATGGCTGTTCTCGTAGAGGTCCCATCCGGCGTAGATGGGGGCGATGGCCTTGAGGCTGGGTGGCGCCTGGGCGGCGGTAAGCAGGGCCGAGTACCCGCCGTACGAGACTCCGGTCATGCCCACCGCCCCGGTGCACCATGGCTGGGCGGCCAACCACTCCACCGCGTCGTAGCCGTCCTCCCATTCCTGCAGGCGAAGCATCCGGTCGCACGCCCCCGCCGATGCGCCGGTTCCCCGGACGTCCAGAAGGGCGGTGATGTACCCGTGGGCTGCGTAGTAGTTGGCGCGGTCCACCGTCAGACCTCGCAGCAGGTCGTCCTTGCGGTACGGGTAGTACTTGACGATCACCGGGGCGGGACCGTCCGACTCCGGATAGAACAGGTCGGCGGAAAGCTCGACGCCGTCCCGCATCGGGATACGGACGTTGGGCCGGGTCCGGGCGGGGCCGGGTCTTTTTTCGAGCCAGGTAGTCATAGCCTGCAAGCTACACCAAAGCCCCGACGGCTGCCGGTTCCCCTCGAAGCGGCGGCTGCGCCGTCTACCCGATCAGCGAGCGCCGTCGTACCGATGTGGAGTCTCGCGGGGGCTGCAGCACGGGTTGATAGACGTCATAGGATGTGATATATTGCAGTCAATGCTCCCCGCCGTCCGGGTCTTCGGATCCGAACTGGCGGGGATTATCTATGGAATCTGCGAGATCAGTGGGGTCGCACATGTCAGATCGGGTTGTCCTATTCGTGGACTACCAGAACGTATACATGTCGGCACGGCAGGTGTCTTATCCTTCACCAGCGGCATTCCGCATTGGGAGGGGCAAGTCGACCCGCTTGCGCTAGGGCGTTTGATCATAGATCGGAGTCCATACGACCGGACCCTCGCTGGCGTCCGAATATACAGAGGGGTTCCACACTCGACGAAGGATCCGAAGGGGTACGGAGCATGTATGCGCCAGATCGCCTCTTGGTCGAAACTGGCCGGCGTCCAGGTTTACGCTCGACCTCTGCGGTATCCGTACGGTTGGCCACGCCAGAAGCCGGAAGAAAAGGGCATAGATGTTGCGATGGCGGTCGACTTCGTGCTCATGGCTGCTCGGAGAGAATACGACGTTGGGATTCTGATGTCGGCAGACACAGATCTCAAGCCGGCCTTGGAGGCCGTCATCACGCTGGGCTCAGCAAAAGCCGAAGTAGCCGCATGGTCGAGCCAGTACGGTCACCTCGAGGCGTCTCGCAATCAGGAGCCAGAGGATATGGTGCCACTGGCTCGACCAAGCCGACTACACCACTGTGGTGGATCAACGGGACTACACCGGCCCATGAAGCGGAACCGTGTCATCTGCGCGGTAAGGCGCCGAAAGAGCGCGGTCCGTCCAGTCTGACCTAGTAGGTAAGTGCCCGTCTTCGCTTAGGGTCTGTTAGGTAGGGGATCGTCGGAGGCGAACTTCCGCAACACGTTGGCGGTGATCCGTGACACGTTGTTGTCGTAGTCGTTGTAGGAGAGGCAGGCGCTCCAGGCGATCGATCCGGTCGTGAAGACCGCGCCGCCATTGGGGTACTCGAAGTACACCATATCGGCCCGGACCTGATCGTTGGTGGTGCCGGTCTGCTCGGAGTTCATATGCATGACCTCCTCCACGACATGATGGAAGTGGTCGTCGAAGTCCGTCGCTGTCGCTACGACCAGGGCGTGCGGCGGTGTCCCCAGCGCGGTATCGGCACGGTCGATCTCGTAGCCGGCCGCTCCCCACCCCAGGTTGAGGGTGTCGAAGTCACCGATCAACTCGTCGTCGCCGATCCCCTCGAAGATGAAGGCGGCTCTCGGATCGAAGCTGTCCGGGAGACGGCGGTAAGCAGAGTTGACGCCGATCCCGCCCTGGGCGGTCATGCCTACCCCCGCCAGCCTCTGCGGCGCCCAGCCGCGGAATCTCCACAGACCGCCGGGTTCGCCGGTGGTGCTGTGATGGCTCTCCGCATGTTCGGTGCGCCACGACCCGGTACCGTTCCAGCGGCGCACCTCGATCACGTGGGGACGCGCGGGATCGACCGAGGTGACCCAGTAGAGGCCGTTGCCCCCCAGGTACATGAAGCGGCCGCCGGCGTTCAGGTAGTCCTCCAGCGCGATGAGCATGTCCTCGGTCCAGTACTCGGGATGGGCGTCGGACATCACCACCTTGTAGCCGGACAGCAGGTCCAAGCCGTCGAAGTGGACGTCCTCGTCGGTGATCAGGTCGAACTCGAATCCCTGGCTCTCCATCCAGTCCATCTGGTGAAGGTCGGCCGACAGCAGCACCGGCCCGCCCATGCCGGCCCCGACCGTCCGCTGCTTGTTGTTCGGCCTGAAGTTGAGGATGGGCTTGCGGCTCGACGAGTAGCAGATGCCGCTCCCGTCGGTGTGCAGGTCGTAGAGGCCGCCCAACTTGTTGTCATCCGTGTAGTGCTCGTGCGGCAGGACCGGATACGGGACCTCCATCCCCTTGCCGTCGAGATACTCGATGAGCACCGGGTTGTTGGCCATGTGCTCGTTGGCATAGGCCAGGAAGGTATAGGTGCCGAGCAGGAAAGCGATCCGGGCCGTCGGCTCCCCGGTCCTGGGCCTGACCGCGAAGGGGACGTAGTCCTCGGCGTCGTCGGTGGTGAGCCGGAAGGCGTACATGGCGCTCTTCAGATCCTCGGGCACGACATACTCGAAGTCGGTTTCCCACCGGGCATCGTCCAAGTCGTCATCGTTGAACCGGATGGCGGCGTACTGCTCCGGCGCGCGCTGGAAGTTCACCTCCCGCCCGGTCCAGCTGTGACCCGTGACGGCCCGAACCGGCATGTTCAGGGCCTTCCCGTGGAGTCCGTTGGGGGAGCTGTCGGTGACGGTGGCGGTCGAGAAGTCACGGCCGAAGTCCCAGGCGGCGATCAGGTCCCCGTCCTCCGCCAAGGAGGAGCGGTCCTCCCTCAGCGCGGCGATCTCGTCCGGTGCGAGCGCGCGCCCGATGATGGTGGGGTTGTCGATCTTGCCGTTGTAAAGACCGCCGACCGTGCCAGGGACGTTCTCGGGACCGCGGCTGCAGCCGCCGATGACGAGGCCGGTGCCCGACTGGCCGGACCCACCTGCTGCGACCGCTTCGGCCTCAGCAGCGGTGTCCTGTAGCGGCCAGTGATCGAGCGGGGTCTGGTAGACACGCATGGAGCCCTCATCCGCGTCGTAGACGCCGGCGGCGAAGTACCACTTGGCATCCCGCATGGCCACGCCGGAGCTGACTGCGTCTACGGTCTTGCCGTCACCGATGCGGAGGGACACGGCGCCCTCCCCGTCCACGAACAGCCCGTAGCCGGTGTCCGTGTCGCAGTCCCACTTGGTGACCACCCCCTGGGGGCCCTTGCCCACGGTGGTGGGATAGATCCACGCCTGGATGGTGAAGCTCCCGTCCAGCTGAAGGCGGGGATCGTCGCGTACCACGACGAATGAGCCAGGATGGAGTTCCTGCACCCTCCCCGGATACTCGCCGTTGGCAGCCGAGTCGAGATCGTCGATCTTTGATCCCGGCCCGTCCGGATTCTCGTCGCCGTGGATGAGGCGGACGAGCTGGGCCCGGAAGCTCGGGGCCCGGCAACTGACCTTGAAGGCAACCGTCTCACCAGGCTGGGCCCTCAACCTGTCGGCATAACCTACGATCTCCACTAACCAACCTCCTGAACCATGGTCAGAACCAGGATAGGACGTGGGTCATGGGCGCAGGCCTGAGTCTCCGGATCCCGATGCCTCAATCCAGGTTGTACCAGGCCAGAGCCTCCTGAGTCAGGAGCTCACGCAGTCCGTTCACGATCCACCGCTGCCCGTCGTCCTGAAGGGCGTACACGTCCTCGGTGCGATGGCCGTCCGGTGTCCCGCGGGCGAACATCGTCAGGATCAGGAAGTCCGATCCGTCCTCTCCGGCGCCGGTCTCGATCCTCCCGTACAAACGTCCCAAGCGTTTCCCCGACTCGTCCGTCATGGGGTACTGGGTGATGATCCGCATCGCCTCCAGGTCCGGCAGGTACGAGCCCCGGTTTGCCGAGAACATGCGTACCACCCGGTCCAGCCCGCCCGGACCGTCCCACAGACCCGCCGACCTCAACTGGAAACGGTAGGAGACCTCGCACTGGAGCGGCTTGAACTCGCCCAGATCGGCGTCTGTCACGAAGTCGACGAGGCCTTGCAGAGACTCCGCGAAGTCGGAGCGCACCGACGCATAACCCGGATAGGGGGTGACCGCTCCGTTGCTGGTGCTCTCGAGGGTGGCTCGCCAGTTGCGGGCGAACCAGTTGCGCTGGACCTGTACCAGACCGGCTCCGTCCTCGCTGCTGAACCACCGGCGGATGTTCGTTATCGGACTGGCGGAAGGTAGAGCGGCCAACCCACCGTCGGGTTCCTCGATGAACGGTTTGTGAGGGGCCTTCTCCTCTTCGTTAGGGAACAGCTCGGCGTACTTCTGGTCCCGCAGATCGTCCAGTTCGTAACGCAGCATGCGGTGGAACTCCTCGAACCCCACGCTCAGCGCCACCTCGACAAGCGCGGTGGTGGATGATCTGTCCAGGTCTACGGGCACGCGTACTCCCACGGTGTTGGTGACCGGTGCTCCGGGGAGGATACCAGTGACGCTCTCTCAGCCACTGTCCGCAGCCCCGCACCGTCTCTCACCAGGGTTAGGCTGGCGGTGTGTCGGGCGGTCTAGCCGTACCGTTCGCAGGGCAGACCGCCGGAAGGAGATCGACCATGGGAGTTTCCGGGCGGGTGGCGGTCGTCACGGGCGCCGCATCGGGTCAGGGCCGCGCCACGTCCCGGCTGCTGGCCGGAGAGGGCGCTCTCGTGGCAGCGCTCGATGTAGACACCACAGGGCTCGCCAGACTGGTGGACGAGATTTCGGATACGGGAGCCCGCTGCCGCGGCTTCCAGGTGGACGTTTCGGATGCGGAAGCCGTGGCGGCGGCATTCGCCGAGATCGAAGCCGACCTGGGCCGGGCCTACGTGCTGGCCGCCGCGGCGGCGATCTACCCGCCGGGGGTTCTCTCCCATCTCCGCGATCCCGAGGAGACCGCCCGGATCTTCGACGTGAACCTGATGGGGGTGGTCCACTGCGCCAGCGCCGCCACCCGCCAGATGATCGAGGAAGGCCGCGGGGGGCGGATCATCCTGTGGTCGTCGATCGGGGCCGGCTCGGTCATAGCCGGTCACGCCGCCTACTGCGCGGGCAAGGCCGGCATCGAAGGGCTGGGGCGGGCGCTGGCGGCCGAGCTCGGGCCCTACGGGATCACGGTCAACACGATCGCGCCAGGGGCCATAGACACTCCGATGCTCTCCGACACGCCGCCGGATCCGGCCTACTACGAGGTCCTGCCCGTCGGCCGGGCCGGCACACCCGGGGAGGTGGCACATCTGGTCAGCTACCTGTGCTCGGACGCGTCGGGCTTCATGACCGGAGCGGTGCTGGCTCTCGACGGAGGCCTGAGCGGAGTCAACGGGGCGGTCCGGCCGGACGTGTGACGGAGGTCGCAGGCACAGGTCAACTTAAGCCGATCGACGTCAGGAGGTTCAACCATGAAGAACGCGGTTTCGGTCACCGGCCTCGTCCCGGCCGACCGTATCGGTCGCACGCTTCCCCACGAGCATCTCTTCGCCACCATGACCTATGCCTATCCGGCGAGCGGCGAGGAGGCCTACCGGCCCATCACTATCGACCGGCTGGGCGAGATCCGCTCCGACTTGATGACGAACGCCAACAACATCCACCTCGACAGCAGCTGCGGGCAGGCGCTGGAGCTGAAGAAGGCAGCCGATGCCGGCATCGACACGCTGGTCGAGTTGACCACCGAGCCCATCGGGAGGAACCCCGAGAGGATGGTCGAGGTGTCCGAGTTCACCGGCGTCAACGTGATATCGGGAACGGGCCAGTACCTCGCCCACCATCAGCGTCCGTGGGCCCTTCAGGCCTCCAGGGAGGAGCTGGCCGAGCTGATGGTCCGCGAGCTGACGGAAGGGATCGGTGACACCGGGATCCGTACCGGGGTGATCGGTGAGATCGGGCTCTTCGAGCCGGTTCGTCCCGCCGAGTTGAAGGTCCTGGAGGCGGCGGTCCTGGCCCAGCGGGCCACGGGCGCCCCTCTATGGGTCCACCTGATGAACGTTCCGGTCGTCGACGATGCGCTGGCGGTCTTCGACGAGTACGAGCCGATCTACGGGAAGACCGCCTTCTGCCACATGGACTTCGACATCCGCGATCTCACCCGGCACGAGCGGGCGATGGACCGGGGCATCAGCGTGGAGTTCGACTTCTTCGGCTCCGTATGGCTACCCGTCGACCATTACATCCACTGCCCGACCGACCCGCAACGGCTGGCCGTGTTGGCCGACTGGTCGGAGAGAGGCTACGCGGATCGCGTGCTCATCAGCCACGACGTCTGCACCAGGGTCCAGTTCACCTCCCATGGGGGTTACGGATACGCCTATATCCCCACGATCGTTCCCGGGCTGATGGACCAGATGGGCATCGACCGGGAGTTGCTGGACATCTGGATGATCGACACTCCCCGCCGCCTCCTCGCCTGGGCGGACTCGTGACGCAGGAGGGTGGTGTGTTGGTTGGCGGCGGTTCAGCGCCAGTCGAGTAGGACACCGATCATGTCGCGCTCGGCCGCATCGAGGTCGGCGAATGCGACATCTATCTCCGCGGCGGGATAAGTGTCGGTGTGCATGGCCTCCAGGTGGAGCCTTCCCTTCGAGTGGAGTTCGAGCAGGAACTCGATATTGGCGGCGCAGGTGAAGCGGCTGAGGCGTTCGGCGGGATCCTGATACGGAGCGTTGCTGGTACCGAGGATCGAGGCTTGCTTGTTGTAGAAGTCGGCCGACAGGAGGGGTCCCACATCCTCGGGGTGTAGGGCGATGGCCACCATGCGGCCCTGGTCGTCGAGGATGCGCATGCCCAGGTCGAGCGGGGCCGGACCGACTGCCGCCTCGACCACCACGTCGATCCCGAACGGCTGGAAGCGCTCCATGAGCGCGTCCTCGAAGCCGTCCTCGGTGGGGTCCAGGACCAGCGCTCCGGGTAGTGCGGCTGCCGCCCGCCGGCGTCGGGCAGGGCTGATCTCGAGACACGCCAGGTAGGCGCCGATGGCGTCGGCCACCAGCGCGGCGCCGAAGCCGATCAGGCCGAGGCCGATCACCGCCACGTTGAGGCCTGGGGTGAAACCGCCGCGGCGGAGGGCGTGCAGCCCCAGCGTCGGAAGGTAGGCGAAGGGACCGGCCTCAGTAGGAACGCCTTCCGGAACCTTGATGGCTTGCCATTCCCGGGCGTCGAAGATGGGTTGGTGCCTGGCCAGGGCGAAGACCCGGTCACCCTCGGCCAGCGAGCGTACCCCCTCGCCGACCTCGACCACCTCGCCGACCAGGTTGTACCCGCAGTTGACCGGGTACTTGGCGCCCGAGGGCTGGTTGCGGGCGGTGATGCGGTATTCGGGTGCCACTCCCATACCCTCGGTGGTGGCCGCATCGATGTCGGCAAAGCTGTCCCACACCTCCTCGACCATGGGCTCCCCGCGGTACAGGCGTAGTTCGGTACCCGGGCTGATCAGGCTGACCAGGGTGCGGATCCGTACCTTGCCGGGCTCCACATTGTCGGGAATCGCGACAGGGGCCCACTCAAACCGGCAGGGCGCGACGATGAGCGGCCGGTCGACCTTCATCCGCCTAGCGCCCCATCAACCGGCTCTTCGGGGTAGTAACAGTGCACCTCGTGGCCCTCCACCGGGATGTCAGCAGGAGGAAACTCGCCCTCGCAGACCTCGTCTGCCTTCCAGCAGCGGGTCCGGAAGGGGCATCCGCTCGGAGGATGTCGGGGGTTCGGAAGGGTGCCTTCCAGGATGATCCGTTCGCTGCTCTTCGTGATCATCGGGCTGGCCGAGAGCAGGGCCCGGGTGTACGGATGGAGCCGGTTGTCCGTCACCTCGGCGACCGGGCCTTCCTCCACCTTGCGACCCAGGTACATCACCGCCACGCGATCGACCAGCCAGGAGACCGCCTGGATGTTGTGACTGATCAGGATCATCGAGAGGTTGAGGGCATCGCGCAGTTCCGCCAGCAGGTTGAGGATCTGGTTCTGGACGCTGACATCTAGGGCCGAAGTCGGCTCGTCAGCCACCAGCAGGGAAGGGTTCAGCGAGAGGGCGCGGGCGATCGCCACTCGCTGGCGCTGGCCTCCTGACAGCTCCGAGGGGAGCTTGTCCGCCGCATCCCGAGGAAGGTGCACCATGTCGAGTAGCTCTTGCACCCGTGCGTTGCGCGCCGCCTTGCCGCCGACTTCGTGGATGATCAGCGGGTCGGCCAGCGTTTCCCTCACTTTCAGGCGGGGATTGAGGCTCGAGGTGGGATCCTGGAAGACGATTGCAACCTGGCGAGCGAAGTGGCGGCGGCGCCACCTGGTCGGCTCGGCCCACACATCGGTCCCGTCGTAGATGATCCGCCCACCGGTGGGTCGGATCAGCCCGACCACGCAGCGGGCCACCGTGGACTTGCCGCATCCCGACTCGCCTACCAGTCCGAGAGCCTCGCCGGGCGCCACCGTCAATGAGAGATCCTCCACCGCGTGGACCTTCTGCCGTCTCGGAGCCCGGTAGTGGTGGACGAGGTTCTCCAGCCGGAGCAGGACCTCAGGGCCCGTGGTCGCGCCCTCTCGGCCCGCAGGGGTGGTGATGGCGGGAGCGGGTGCGGATGTCATCCCACGGCCCCCGCGTTTCCTCCGACGGGGAAGTAACAGGCCAGGTCGTGGCGGTCCCCGGCGGACTCCAGGGGAGGGGGAGTCTGAGCGCACGGATCGCCGGCGTTGAGGCAGCGCTCGACGAACCGGCAGCCGGGAGAGAACTCGAGGGGACTCGGGACCACCCCGTCGATCGAGCGGGCGGGCCGCTCCTTCGCTTCCAGGCTGACGATCGAACCCAGCAGACCCGCCGCGTACGGGTGCCGGGGGTCGCGGACCAGTTCCTCGGTGTGCGCCACCTCGACCAGCTGCCCGGCGTACATGACCATGGTGCGCTCGCACAGTTCTTTTACCAGGGCCAGATTGTGGGTGATGAGGATGGTCGTGAAGGACAACTCGGCCTGCAGCGATCTCAACAGTTCCACGATCTGGGCCTGGACGGTCTCGTCGAGGGCGGTGGTGGGCTCGTCTCCGATCAGGATGGATGGCCGCCGGGCCAGCGCCATGGCGATCAAGACCCGCTGGCGCTGCCCGCCGGACAGTTGGAACGGGTAGGCGGCGGATATGGCTTTGGGGTTGGGTAGGTGTACCAACTCCAGCAACTCGTACATGCGCTCACCCCTGTGGTCACCGTCGAGCCGGAGCGCCTGCCGCAGTTGCGCCCTGACCGTCATTCCGGGGTTCAGGCTCATCAGCGGGTCCTGGTACACCATGCCGATCTCCCGGCCCATCAGGTTGCGGCGCTCCGTGGGAGACAGCCGGAGCACATCCTGGCCCTTCCAACGGATGGAACCCGTGGCCTCCACCAGGCGCGGTAGCAGGCCGATTACGGACAGACCGGTGAGCGTCTTGCCGCACCCGGACTCGCCCACGATTCCCAGGTTCTCGCCCTCCAGGACCGAGAACGACACCCCCGACACGACCGGTGTGTTCCCGTAGGCATGCCGGATATGGATGTTGAGGTCCTCGACCTCCAGGATCGGATCACCCGCCACTGCGCTCATCACTGCCCCAGCAGGTGCCGTCTGCCGCCGAGGCGGTCCGCCATGCTCTCCGCCACCGTATTGAGGGCCAGCACCGTGAGGAAGATGGCGAGGCCGGGGAAGGTCGTGTACCACCAGGTGCCTGCTATCAGGTACTGGGATCCGCCGTACACGAGATTCCCCCAGGTGGGAGCGGGGGGAGGAAGACCTGCTCCGAGGAAGCTGATGGAGGCTTCAAGAATGACCGCGTCCGCCGCCACCAGCGTGAAGAACACCAGAAGTGGCGTGGCGATGTTCAGGGACACGTGGCGCAGCAGGATGCGGACTTGCGAACTCCCCATAGCCCGGAGGGCGGCGACGTAGTCCTCGCCCAACTGGTCGAGGACCGCGGCGCGGATGTAGCGGGCCATGATCGGTGTGTAGACGACGGTCAGGACCAGCAGCAGGGTACGGAACGACTGGCCGAACGCCGAAGACACCACCACCGCCAGCACCACGGCCGGGAACGCGAACTGTATGTCCACCAGGCGCATCAGGACATCGTTGATCCATCTGAGTTTCCGATTCCGGGACGTGGAGGCGGCCACCATCCCGATCGTTCCCCCCAGAATGAGGGCCAGCACGGGGGTCAGGACGGCCACGAGGGCCGACATCCTCGACCCGTGGATCACCCTGGACAGGATGTCGCGGGCGATCTCGTCGGAGCCGAAGATGTGCTCCGGCCAGTCGGGTGCCGTGTTGGGTGAGGTCAAACCCACCATGTAGGGGTCGTACGGAGACAGCCAGTGGGCGAAGATCGCCACGATTATGACGAACACGACCCAGGCCAATCCGAGTTTGGCCCGGAACGGCAGCCTCCCCATCTTCACCGGACCGGCGGGAGCGGCCTTCATCGCCGCCTCCACCGACTTGGGGCCGAACCGGATCCGAGGCCGGTGCTCGGGGCTGGGCTCGCGCGCTTCGCTCACGTCACGAACTCTCGCGGGCGCTCGGCTTGAAGATGATGAACGCGACGTCGGCGGCCAGGTTGGAGAGGACGAACATCAACGCGCCCACCATCGCGATCCCGGTCACGATGTTGAAGTCGCCGGTCGTGGCGGAATCGATCATCTTCCAGCCCAGGCCGCGGAGGTTGAAGACCCGCTCGACCAGCACCACGCCGCCCAGGATGTAGCCGGCCTGCAACCCGAGCACGGTTAACGGGGCCACCAGCGCGTTGCGGAGCACGTTCTTGCGCACGATCACCCGGTCCCGCAGTCCCATCCCTCGCGCGGTGCGTACGTAGTCCTTCTCCAACTCGTCCAGCACCGAAGAACGCACCACGCGGGTCAGGAACCCGCCCACGGGGAGGGCTATCGATAAGGAGGGGAGGGTGAGTGCCCTCAGCCACCCGATCTTGTCCTCGCTGAATGGCACCCAACTCCCCGCGGGGAACCACGTGAACCCTATTGGGTTGGCCAGGGCGAATGTCAGGATCAATAGCAGAGCCAACCAGAAGATCGGCATCGAGAGCACCCCCAGCGTCACCGCCCTGACCGTGGAGTCCCACCAGCTGCCCGCGAAATAGGCGGAGCTCACCCCCAGCACGAAGGCGATCAAGGTGGCGAGGAACAACGCGAGCGCCGCGACCGATAGCGAGATGCCGATGCCCTCGCCCAGGATGGTCAGGACGGGCCGGTCGCCGTAGACGCTTAAGCCGAAGTCGCCCTGTGACAGGTCTCCGACGTACCGCCCGTAGCGGATGAGCACGGGATCGTTGAGCCCGAACTCCTCGGCGAGCTGCTCGCGCGCCTCGTCGCTGGCATACAGCCCCAGGCCCGCGTAGCGAGCGTCGACCGGAGAGAACTCCAGCATCACGAACACGTAGAACGTGATGCCGATGATGACCGGTAGGGCTTGGAGAAGACGTTGCAGGACAAGCCTGCCCACGGCTCCCATCAGGCCCTACCGGCCTCTACCGATACCAACCCGGTATCGGCTCGGTTGCTACTCGATCCGCCGAGCCGACCGGCTACTCGCCGGACGGATGCACGCCGAACAGCGTCATGCCCAGCGTCTGAGGCATCTGGTAGCCGGCCACCGACTTGTGCCAGGCGTGGGCTATGGGCTGGAACAGGATCGGAACCGCACCGGCCTCGGTGACGAGTATCTCGTTGGCCGCCGCGTACAGATCGTTCTGCTTGTCGAAGTCCGGCTCCTCCAACGCCTGGTCGAGAAGGTCGTTCAGCGTAGACGGCACGTTTTCCGTCGCGAAGCTGGCGTTCTCTGCCCAGCCGCCCCACCAGCCGCGGAACAGGTTGTCCGGGTCGTAGGTGAACACCTCGAAACCGATGGTGGCCACCCAGGCGTCGTACCGGGCGGGGCCGCCGTCTTCGGGCCGCATGATGTCGGATACCCAGCGGGCGTCGATCGAGTCCACCAGCAGCAGCGGGTCGAAACCACCCAGCTGCATCGTCTGAGCGAGCAGAGGCGCCTGCGGGTAGACGTACGCCCACTCGACGACACCGAGCTGGAACTGCAACGGCTCGTTGTCCGGGTCGTATCCGGCTTCCTTGAGCAGTTCCTTCGACTTCTCGGGGTCGTAGTTGTACTGCATCTGCGGTTCCCGGTACCGGTCGCTCTCCGGAGGGAGCGGCGAGCGGGCGATCCGACCTTCGCCGGCCAAGCCGATGTCGATCAACTGCGGCGCGTCGATGGAGTACATCACTGCCTGGCGCACCCGCTGATCGTCGAAGGGGGGCTTGGTGGTGTTGAAGAAGATCATCTCCAGGAACGTGGTCTCGCGAGCAACACCCAGTTCAAGGTTCGGCGAGTCCTCGATAGCCCTGTAGAGCTGCGGGGACACGCCGTCAAAGATCTGCACCTGGCCTGCCTCGGCCTGGGCGATCCGGCCCGACAGTTCGGGGATGACCAGGTAGGTGATGTCCTTGGCCGCCAAAGGCATGGGACCCTCGTACCCTTCGTACCGCTTGAACGTGTTTATCTCGGTGTCGAACGGGCCATCGACCATCATGGAACCCGAGGAGGGAGTCGGCGCGAAGGAGTACTCCTCGCCGCCCATAGCCTCCACCACCGCCTCCGGGTAAGCATTGATGCCGGAGATCCGCTGGAACAGGACGTCCTCGGGCATCCGCTGGGTGAGGTTGATCCGTAGCTCGTCATCGGCCACGACCTCTACCGATTCGATGAAGGAGATGTAAGCCGTGAAGGGCGAACCCAATTCCTTCTCCGGATCCAGCCGGGAGAATCCGTACGCGATGTCGGACGCCTTGATCGGCGAGCCGTCGGTGAACGTCCGGTCCGTCCTTACCTTCACGCTATAGGTGGTGCCATCGACCTGCTGGGGCATCTCGGCTGCCAGGCCCGGAATCAGCGACCGATCCGGAAGCTTGATCAGCAAACCCTCGAAGGTGTGCTGGCCCGAGGCGAGCGCGCCGCCGGTGGTCCGGTTGTTGTCGAGCGAGATCCAGCCACCCACCTGCGAGAGGGTGATGCTCTCGAACTCCGCCGGTGCCTCTTCCATCATTGCGGTGGTGGTGGTCTCCTCCGCTACGGCCGGGGCTGCGGTGGTGGCAGGGGCTGCGGTGGTGGCCGGGGTGTCATCCCCTCCGCAGGCCGCCAGTACGGTCGGAGCAACCGCGCCCACCCCGATCATGAGACCGCTACGCCTTAGAAACTCTCTCCGGTCCATTGACTTGGGCACAAGCAACTCCTCCCGCTTGGGATGCCTCGTCCGGCGATATAGTAGGTGGGGATGTCCAAGTCGGCAACTGGTTTCGTTCTGTTCTTTCTTCTATGCATGTATCGTCAGATGCCAAGAGCAGCTGCAGGATGTAGCGATCATCTAAATAACGTTTCTATGTTAAACCCAACGATAACCATCGTATCCCGCCGGGTCCAAGTCGTATCAAAGGCGTCGAATGGTCGGATCAGTAGGTAACGATTTGCGGATTGGTGTCGACATCGGCGGCACCTTCACCGACCTGATGATGATCGGCCATAACGGCGAGGTCGAGATCGGCAAGGTGCTCACCACTCCCGATCCCTCACGTGGGGTCGAGGAGGTGCTGGCACGAACCCTCGATCGTTCCGGTTGCTCCGGCCCTTCGATCCGGCATCTGGTCCACGGGACCACCCTGGTCACCAATGCGATCATCGAGCGCAAGGGGGCCCGTACGGCCCTCCTCACCACATCGGGGTTCAGGGACTCCATAGAGATCGGCCGCGAGCATCGCTACGAGCTTTACGACCTGAATCTGGAGCATCCCAGGCCGCTGGTGCCCCGCCATCTCCGTTTCGATGTGCCGGAGCGAACCTTGACGGACGGCACGCAGGCCACCGAACTCGGCGAGGACTACGTGGAGCGCCTGGTCGGTGAATTGGCCGGCGCCGGTGTGGACGCGGTAGCCATCTGCTTCCTCCACTCCTTCGCCAATCCCGAGTCCGAGGAACGGGCCCGCGGCGTGGTCAAAGAAAACGCGCCGGAGATGCGGGTCTCGATCTCCTCGGAGGTCGTTCCCGAGATCGGGGAGTTCGAGCGCGCCACTACGACCATCGCCAATGTCTATGTCCAGCCGCTGGTCGAGGACTATCTGCACGGACTCCGCCGCCGCCTGGAGAGGATCGGCTTCGAGGGGCAACTGTTCGTGATGCTATCGAGCGGCGGTGTGGCCACCCTCGACACCTGCGTCCGGTTCCCGATCCGACTCCTCGAGTCCGGCCCGGCCGCCGGAGCGCTGGCGGCGGCGGCGGTAGGGACGGCCATGGGCCGTGACTCGTTGCTGTCCTTCGACATGGGGGGCACCACCGCCAAGCTGAGCGTGGTGGACGGGGGCGAGCCGCTGGTCACCCACGACTTCGAGGTGGACCGCCGCTACCGCTTCAAGAAGGGCTCCGGTCTGCCGGTGAAGGTTCCGGTCATAGAGATGATCGAGATCGGTGCGGGTGGGGGGTCCATCGCCCGGGTCGACTCCCTGGGGCTACTGAAGGTGGGTCCTGATTCGGCAGGCGCCGATCCCGGACCGGTCTGTTACTCCCGGGGCGGGAACTCTCCCACGGTCACGGACGCCGATCTCGTTCTCGGCTATCTGGACCCCGATTACTTCCTCGGCGGCGCTATGAGTCTGGATGTGGCCGCCGCCGAGGCCTCCATCGCTCGAGGAATCGGCGATCGGCTGGGGATGTCGGTGCCCGAGGCCGCCTGGGGGGTTCACCAGGTCGTCAACGAGGCCATGGCGAACGCCGCCCGGGTCCACGTCGTGGAGCGGGGGAAGAACCCTAGAGCCTTGCCGGTGGTCGCCTTCGGAGGCGCGGGACCGGTCCATGGCTACGGTGTCGCCGAATTGCTCGGTAGTACCGAGTTGGTGCTGCCCTACGGCGCCGGGGTTACCAGCGCCATGGGGCTCCTGGTGGCGCCCCTCGCCTTCGACTTCGTGCGGTCCTACTACGGAAGGCTGGACGAGCTGGATTGGGGTGAGGTGAACGGCATCTTCGAGGAGATGGAGCGGGAAGGGACCGGCCTTCTCGTCGAGTCGGGTGCCGGCCCGGACGAGATCACTCACACCAGGACAGCTGACATTCGCTACGTGGGCCAGGGCCACGAGATACGGGTTCCGATCCCCGACGGGACGCTGACGGTCCGCCAGCGCCCGACGATATACGAGGAGTTCGACCGGGTCTACCAGAGCCTCTACGGCCGGGAGGGGCCTCCGGTGGGGCTGGAGGCACTCACCTGGCGAGTGGTGAGCCGGGGACCACGGCCCATGCCTGTCGAGGCGGTCAGGGAGGACGTGACCGGCGATGCGGAGGCGGCCCGCAAGGGTGAACGCCCGGCCTTCTTCCCGTCGGCGGGGGGATTCGTCAACACGCCGGTCTACGACCGCTACCGGCTGGGTCCCGG
Organism: Acidimicrobiia bacterium; assembly: GCA_009838635.1. Classification (GTDB taxonomy): domain Bacteria; phylum Actinomycetota; class Acidimicrobiia; order Spongiisociales; family Spongiisociaceae; genus Spongiisocius. The sequence goes on from VXRE01000039.1 coordinate 20,353, forward strand.
CTCGACAATGGCCGGGCCGGCGATCATCGAGGAGCGGGAGTCCACGGCCATCATCGGCACGGATGGCCGGATGCGCGTGGACGACCGGCTCAACATTGTCGTATCGCTGGGAGGGGGAGCATGACCACCCGGACGCGGTTGGATCCGGTCCTCATCGAGGTGCTCTGGAGCCGGGTTCTCTCAGTCGTCAACGAGCAGCAGGTGGCTTTGCAGCGCACGGCCTTCAGCACCATCGTGCGAGAGACCCAGGACCTGGCCTGCGGGGTCTTCGACACCAACGGTTGGATGATGGCGCAGTCGGTCACCGGGACTCCCGGGCACATCAACGCCATGGCGACGGGCGTGCGCCACTTCCTGAAGGAGTACCCCCCGGGCAGCCTGAGCCCCGGCGACGTATTGCTCACCAACGATCCCTGGATGACCGCTGGCCAGATCAATGACATAACGGTGTTGACGCCGGTCTTCAAGAACGGCATCGAGGTGGCCTACTTCGCCAACACCTGCCACGCGGCCGACATCGGCGGGCGGATCCTGTCAGCCGAGGCCCGGGAGGTGTACGAGGAGGGTCTGCGCATCCCCATCATGAAGCTGTACGACCGGGGCGCCATCAACCAGGACCTGATCTCGATCGTCCGTGCCAACGTCCGCACCCCTGACGAGACGGTGGGCGATCTGTATGCCCAGACCTCCTGCAACGACGTCGGCGCCAGGGCACTGCTCAGCTTCATGGAGGAGTTCGACCTCGACACGATCGATCCCCTCTCCAATGAGATCATCGCCCGCTCGGAGGAGGCGATGCGCAGCGCCATCCGGGAGATTCCCAACGGCGTCCACGAGCACGAGACCTGGAGCGATGGCTTCGAGGAACCGATCCTGATCAAGGCGAGAGTGACCATCGAGGACGAGGACATCCTCATCGACTTCGCCGGTTCGTCGCCGGAGAGCGTCCGGGGGATCAACGTGGTCTTCAACTACACCCACGCCTATGCGTCTTTCGCGATGAAGGCGGCCATCAGCCCCGATGTCCCCCACAACGACGGGGCCTTCCGTCCGGTGCACGTGTCCGCCCCTCCCGGGTCGATCCTCAACTGCCTGGAGCCGGCCGCGGTGGCGTCCCGGCACATCATCGGCCATTTCCTGCCGGGGGTCGTGTTCGGGGCGCTGGCGGAGGCCCTGCCGGACCGGCTCATGGCGCCCGGCTCCGACCCGATCTGGATCTCGATCTGGCGGGGGAGGCCCCGGCGGTCGAACGACCGGTTCACCTTCAGCCTGTTCCAGTGCGGCGGGGCCGGGGCGCGGGCGGCCAAGGACGGCCTCA
>VXRE01000030.1 GCA_009838635.1 Acidimicrobiia bacterium
ACCAGCAACCGTGACCCCACCCATTCGGCCCCCGCCAGGCCGGCGAGCATGATCATCAGAAGCGACCAGATCTGCGGCTCGAACTGCCAGGGGAAGAAGGTGTCGAAGCTGATTGCGGAGGCGACCAGCATCGACACGACGAGCGTGACCAAGTCGAGCAGTGCTTGAGCCCTGAGGAATCTGAGCCGCATCTACCGCCCTATCGCGAGTGCTCCGATGACCGGCAGAGTGCACGCCCGGAAGGCAGCACTCGACCGCCATTCCCCAGCAGAAGCCTCCTCATTCCGTGGTGCCGAAGCCCTGCTCCGCCAGGTCCGCCACCAGTTGGACCAGGGTGCGAACCCCGAAGCCCGAACCCCCCTTCGTCTGGTAGTGCTCGTTGCGAGTCCAGCGGGCAGGACCGGCGATGTCGAGATGCGCCCAAGGAACGTCGCCCACGAACTCCTGCAAGAGCAACGCGGCCGTCAGCGCACCGCCCCAGCGGCCGCCGATGTTCTTCATGTCGGCCATCGGGGTGTCGAGCAGGCGGCGGTACTCCTCGGGCAGGGGAAGGTGCCAGACGCGTTCCCCTGCCTGGTCACCGGCCCTCTCGATCCGGTCGATCAGGGAGTCGTCGTTCCCCATCACTCCGGCGATGGTGTCACCGAGCGCTACCTTGCAGGCGCCCGTCAAGGTGGCCAGGTCCACCATCAGATCCGGCCCCTGCTCGACCGCGTAGGCAAGGGCATCAGCCAGGACCAACCGTCCCTCGGCATCGGTGTTGAGTACCTCGATGGTCTTGCCGTTGCGGGTGGTGAGCACGTCGCCCGGCTTGGTCGCGCGGGGCCCGGGCATGTTGTCGGTAAGCGGCGCCAGACCGAGCACCTTCACGGGCAGCCGGAGCCGGGCGATAGCCTGCATGGCGCCGATCACCGCGGCCGCCCCCGACATGTCGGTCTTCATCGTCTCCATGGCCCGAGCCGGCTTGATGCTGAGGCCGCCCGAGTCGAAGGTGATCCCCTTGCCCACCAGCGCGACGAACGTCTCGGAACCCTCCGGCTCGTACCACAACTCCACAAAGCAAGGGTCCCGGTCGGATCCGGCCGCCACGCCCAGCAACCCTCCGAAGCCGCCCTCCTCGAGCTCCGGGACATCGCGTGTCTCGAGCCGCAGTCCGAGACCGTCCGCCAGTTCGGCCACCCGGCGTTGGATCTCCCGCGGTGCCTTGTCCTGAGCCGGCGTGTTGACCAGATCACGCGCCCAGCCGACCGCTTCGGCGACCACCATGCCCGCTTCGCAGTCGATCCTCTCCCCGGTGCCCACCAGCAGGAGGGAGTCGGTACGGGCGGGCTCCGCCTTGCTCCTGAAACGGTCGTACGAGTACTGCGAGAGCAGGAATCCCTCCACCACAGGCGCCGCCTGCCCCCCGAAGGCCAGCGTGGTGGCTACCGAAGCCTCCTTCGACGCCTTGCGCCCGAGTATCCCGGCGGCCCTACGGAGGGCGTCCGCGTCCGGGGCCTCGCCTACGCCCAGCGCCACCACCGTGTGCGGATGCTCCGACCCGGTGTCATAGGAACAACTCTGGCCGGCCTCCCCCTTGAACCCCGCCCGCCCGAGTGCCCGCTCGAAGCCGGCGCCCAGCGACGCGACGTAGCCGTCAGCATCGCCTTGCCAGACGAGGCCTGGCCTGGCGGCGAGACCTAGTACGCCGGCGCGCGACGCCGCCTCGTCCTGCGATTCAACGAACTCGATATCCAAACTACGACTCCAGTCTTCCGTACGCGGATGCTAGCCCTGATTCTGCAGGGTCAAAGGGGTGGAACACCTGCTGCCAGCGCCCGGACGAGTATCACCGATCCGAGTGCGGTCAGGACCGCCAGGTAGCTGAGACCGGTCGCCGCCATCACCCCCGGATACGACGGGTAGCCGAGCGCGAACCAGACGGCGGCCATGAGCAGGAGGCTGGTGGCCGCCAGAGCCACTGACGCGATCAGTGAACCCGCCGGGGTCGCCGTCGGGATACCCGGCGCCAGGTGTACCAGCCAGTCGAGCACGATCGCCGCGCCGCCGACCACCGCCAGGGCGCGAAGTGGCCACCGGGGCATTCTCGGACTCACCAGGAACCAGTGCCCGAGCAACATCTCGCCCGTGATCCCCCCCAGCGCGGCCGTCCCTGTAATGGCAGGAACGGGAAGGCCCGCCACGGAAGCTCCCACCAGGAACAGCACGGATGATGACTCCCGGGTGTTGGGGCCCGCCCGACTATGCCGGGCAACGCGCGCGGCGCCCGCGCCACCCAGGGGGGCCGCCGCCGCCAGGGCGCCCCGATCGAAGTACCAGGCGGCCCCGCCGATGAGAAGCACCGTGCCGGCGATCAGCCAAAGGAACCCCGGCCCGACGATACGCCAGTAGGCCACGGCCGCACCGGAACCGGCCACGCCTGCCGCCCACATCGCCAGGACCACCTCGGGACTGAATGCCAACTCCGACCCGAACATGGCCTCCGTATCCGGTCTACCGTCCACCATCCGAGAGACCGCAGGCGTGGGAGCGCCGTCGATCAGTGCGGGGTGGGTGGCCAGTATAAGAACCGGCACCCTGCGACAATCATCCCCGGGGCCGAAGAGGACGGGGATGGACCTCCGATGCCGTCCCGCCATGTCGCGACCTGGGTTGCCGGCATCCGGGCCAACCGGACACTCTCAAGTACCCTCCCCGCCCAGAAGGAGGTCCGACTGCCCGAGTTGCCCCGCGTCTCTGTGGTCATGGCGGTGCGCAACGAGGCCGCGCACATCGAGACCACCCTGTCGGCCGTCTTCAACCAGGACTATGAAGGCCCCTTCGAGGTGGTGGTCGCAGACGGGCGGAGCACCGATGGGACCCTCGCCATCCTGCAAAGGAGCGCCGCGGCGGACTCCCGCCTGAAATTGGTCGACAACCCCGAACTAGGGGTGGGTCCAGGTCTCAACCGGGCCATCGGAGCGGCCGGGGGCCAGGTCCTGGTGCGGTGTGACGGGCATGCCGAATTCGCCCCCGACTACGTGCGGCTGGCGGTCCGACTGCTGGAGGAGACCGGAGCGGCCAACGTGGGCGGGCGGCAGGACGCCGTGGGCGCCACAGGCCTCCAGCGGGCGATTGCCATCGCCATGAACTCGCCGGCCGCGGCGGGTACCGCCAGGTTCAGGTACTCCTCGGTAGCCGGGCCGGCGGATACCGTGTACCTGGGGGTATTCGACCGGCAAGCCCTCGATGAGGTCGGGGGCTTCGACCCGACCCTGGTTCGCAACCAGGACTTCGAGCTCAACCACCGGCTCCGGAAGTCCGGGAAGCTCGTCTGGTTCGACCCGCGGCTGGCGGTCACCTACCGACCCCGTTCCAGCCTCCGCGCCCTTTGGAGGCAGTATCTCGACTACGGCAGATGGAAACGGGTGATGCTGGCACGCAACCCGGGCGCGCTCGCCCCTCGGCAGCTAGCCGCGCCTGCTCTGGTGATCGGGTTGATCGCCTCGGCGATCGGCGCCGGGATCGGCGCGCCGTTCTGGTGGATACCGCCGGCCGGCTACGGGATGCTGATCGCGATCACCACGCTCTCGGAGACGATCAGGCGCGGGGATCGCGCCGCTTGGCTCCTCCCAGCCGTGATGCCGGCCATGCATCTGGCGTGGGGGATCGGCTTCCTATTCGTTCCTACCGGAGGGCGTCAGCCATCCGGGTAGAAGGCCCTGGCTAGCAAGGTGGCCATCTCGCCCCGGGTGAGGGGCCGCTCGGGGCAGAACGAGGTCTTGGAGCAGCCGACGGTGATCCCTTCAGCCGCGATGGCGTGGATAGCCCCGCTATGGAAACTGCCCGCCGGAACGTCATCGAACCTGCGCCCGCCAAACGAGTCGAGCGGCGCCAGATCCAATGCCCTCATCAGGAACGTGGCCATCTGGTCCCGGGTCAAGGGCGCATCCGGACAGAACCGGTTGGCGGCGCATCCGACCGTGATCCCGGCCTCGGCCAGCGCGTATATCTCGCTCGCGTGCGGGAAGGAGTCGGGCACGTCCGCGAAGTTGATGCGATAGGGCTCCTCGGGCCTCGGGAGCCGGGCGGCCCTCGCCAACAGGACCGCTACCTGCAGCCGGTTGGCCTGGTCATCCGGGCAGAAGCGGAGGCTGTAGTGATCGCAACCCTCCGCGATCCCGGCCCGCCGGAGGGTGTCTATTGCCGGCTCGTGAGTGTGGCCGGCGATGTCTTGGAACGGGGGTAGCTCGTCGAACACTATCTCGTCCTGTTCGGGCGCCTGCCCCTCCTCGTCGAGACCCTGGCCCGGAGTCACGGGCTCCCCGGTGGACGGCGCCGGCCGGTCGTCGATGGCCCGGACGACCGACGACCTGAGGCCGAGCCCGTAGCGGAGCCAGGCTCCGGCAACCGTTGTCGAGACGTCGTTTCCCCCGTTCCGCCCGTCGAACCGCACCCGCGACGGACTGGTGGTGGTGGGACCCGACACCAGCCGGGCGTCAGTCACCTCGTCCCAACCCAGCCGGTCGGCGATCGAGGACGCCGGGATGGTGGTGCGCCACGAGGCGACCGGGTTGTCCAGACTCGGATCGAGGTCCCAGGGATCTTCCACCGGTAGCAGGTATGGCCACTGGGTCACCGAGACCGACCGATCGTCCCACTCGGTGAAGAAGCCGTGGCGGTTGCTGTTGGTGACTCCCCCGGTCGAGGTGGAGTAGAACGCCTGGATGATGCCGCCCTTGGTGAAGCGCTCCCACCCCTGCCCGAAGTAGGTGAGTACCCGGCCCTCCGTGGCGGCCGCCGCGTCCACCCAGGCTGCCTGATCGGGGCCATTCTCCCGCCACCAGCCCGCGTACACCTGGTCGCGGGTGTTGTCGTACAGGTGGCACCAGCACGAGTTCTTGCGGGAGGCGCTGATCCCCGGATCCGCATCGGGATCCGCCGGACGGTCGTTCACCTCCTGGGCCAGGAACTTGAAGGCCGCGTAGGTACGGGCCGCCACCGCTTGGGCCTCGTTGACCCCGGGCTCCTTCCAGAAGGGGAATATCTCGGCGATTCCGCGTACATAGTCCTCGAGGCCGATGGTCAGCAGCACGTGAAAGCCGACCTCGACCGGATCGTCCCGCAGCTTGATAGCGCCATGGCGGTACTCGCATTCCGAGTCCCTCACCACGCAGGGCTTCCTCCGGTCCTCGCCGTATCGAAGCTGGATCCCCTCCGCTTCGGGCCACGAGATCGAAGCCCGGCAATCCCCGGTGGTCCCCTGGAGTTCGCCCGCCATGAAGAAACCGCACTCCCCCGCGTCGATGCGGCGGAACTCCCAGCGCTCCCCCTCCTGCGGCTGCTCCGGCTTGGGACACGGCCCTGCACCGTCATCTGCCAGGCAGAGATCCAGCGGCCCGCCGACCGCGGTGAACTCCAGGAGGGTGATCTCGGAGGCGATATTGATCCAGAGCGGGTTGTCCAGCGTGGTCAGCAGGTCGCTCGGCAGGTCGAGATCGGACAGATCGGCGGGACTCGAGCCGGTGTAGTAGTACGCGGCGATGTCCTCGCCACGCTTCCCTGGGTCCGCCAAGGCCTGGCCGCGGGCCCCCCACTGGCCCATGCCCACGCCGTGGCCCCAGCCCGAACCCTCGAAGGTGAAGGTCCTCTCCTGGGCCGCTGCCTGGAGCGCCATCCCGATGACGGCCACCAGCACCAGGAGCATGCTGAAGGAGACAGGGGTGGTCGGCCCGCGACTCCTCGACCTGGGGTTTTGTTGGGTACTAGCGGGCCAACTGGACACTTTTCGGCACACTCCTAGTAGCAATGCCCTTCTGACCACGCCGGCCAGTGTAGGACGGAATTCGATGATGTTGAAGGTTTGGGAGGGCAGGCGAGATGGGCGACATCGCCGGCCACAGGTGTGGCGTGATGGCCGGGGTGAGCGCCCGCCGTCTCGAGCCCGGGAACGGTCGAGACAATGTCATGGGTCCTGCAACATCGATCGTGTTACGAGTCTGCTGCTATCTTGGCGGCTCCGTGTTCGCCCTTGATGCAGGCCCGGCCACCCTGTGGTTCTCCCTTGCCGCGGTTCATGGGTGTTGATGGCTCACCGAAAGGTCGGATGAGTCCTCCAGTCCCCCCGGCCGACGTACGCGGCAACGACTGGGCGACCCTTGATACCAGTCCCGCCGGCACATTCGTACCCACGCTGGCGGTGAGCGTGATCGTCACCTACTACGAAGCCCCTGAGTCGCTGGAGTTGACCCTGGCGGCGCTGGAGGGCCAGAGCTACCCGCGGCATCTATTCGAGGTATTGATCGTCGATGACGGCTCACGCATTCCCCTGGAACCGCCTGAGAGCAGCCCCCTGGAGGTGCGGGTGATCCACCAGGAAGACCTGGGCTTCGGATTGGCCCGAGCACGCAACACGGGCGCTCGGGCGGCCGCCCACGACATCCTGGTGTTCCTCGACTGTGACATGCTACCGGAGTCGGACTGGCTCCTCGAGCACTCACGCTGGCACCATGCCGCCTCCGATGTCCTCACACTCGGCTTCAGAGCCCACGTCGACGTGACCGGCATCGACGCGGCCACCGTGCGGCGCCGGTCCGGCTCTCTGGGCGATTTGTTCGCCGACCGGGAGTCGCAACGACCGCAGTGGATCGAGTTCCACATGTCGCGGACCAACGACCTCACCTCGGACGACGATGACCTATTCCGGATTGTGACGGGTGGCAATCTCGGTGTCTCGCGAGAGTTCTATGAGGCCGTGGGGGGCTATGACGAGAGCTTCACGCAGTGGGGCGCGGAGGACACCGAGTTCGGCTACCGCGCCTACACCCGGGGTGGCGTGCTGGTCCCCGCCCGGAAGGCCCTGTGCTGGCACCAGGGAGAGGGCTCGACGCCCAGCGAAGCCGAATCCGCCAGCCTGGAGTTGCAGAGAGCCAAGATATCCCAGCTCATCGCCCATCAAGGCTTCAGACGCGCCGTTCCGGGCCGTAGCTTCTCCGTACCGCAGTATGTAGTGACCGTGCGCGCCGGCGCGTCCCGCGAGATAGCCCGTCTAGAGACGGTAGAGCAGTTGCTGGCCGGGAGTGTTCACGATCTGGTCGTGTGGATCGAGGAGCCGGCCGGAGGCGCTTCCTCCCGCACCCGGGACCATGAGATGCTCAGGCGACTGCTGGCCGGCGACCCCCGCGTGCGGTTCGGAAGCCCGGGAGGCGCCGCCGAGGCGATCCCGGCAGCCTCGTTCCACATCACCATCCCCGCTGAGGCCGAGGTCAACTCCGACGCGGTGGAACTGCTGCGCGGACAACTGGGCTCCAGCCCGGCCGCGTCCACCAACCCGATCGATTACGCGTCCGGGATCAGCATCGTGCGCTCCTGGGTACTGCACCGGGCAGCCCGTCGCGGGTTGACCGTTGCCGAATGCGAGGCTGTCAAGCCGCTCGATCCGGATGAGACCGGAGTCGTGAGCGCACGGCCAGGCCCCAAAGAGAGATCATCGCTGGCCCGTGGGATCGGATCGGGACGCTGGTTCTTGCGCCGCACTGCGCGCCGTCTGGTCAAGCTGCAGCACTTCGCCAGTCGCAACATCCGCCGATGTCTCAACATCATCAAGGCGGTTTGGCGGGAGGCATCCGGGATTCGCAGCCTCGACGACGCCCGACAGTTCCACGGCTGGGCGATGCGGAGCGTCGCTGTCATAACGAAGAAGAGGCTGGGCGAGGCCGGCGTGAGACTCCGGCGAGGTCAGCAGGCCCACTACCGGCTCGGCCCGGAGATGATCACGGTTGGTCCCGTGGCCTCGGCGGTCTTCTCCACCGCGTCCCGGATCGGAAAGGCCGTCGGCGCGTCCACGCAGGTTGCGGTCACCGACACACCCCAGCAGGGTCAAGGCATCCAATTGGATACGGTGGTAGTGCTCTCCGAACTCGACGCGTCGGCTTCCGTGCCCGCCTTCGACGCCGAGAAGTTCAACCCTCGCGGTTGGAACTACAGCCACGGCTCGTCCCCTGCGACCCTCGGTCCCAGACACGTCCGCAGCCTGGATCCGGACCGTCTCCGAAGGCTGAGCCGGGCCCACCACGTCAAGGACTCCGCCGACATCCACGACGGCGTCGCTTCTCGGGCAGCCACGCTCGCGGCCCTGGCGGCAACGGGCGTCGTGGTACGCCTCCCGGAACCCGACGCTCAACTGGGCTCCTACCTCGGGACCGAGCTCTACTCCCTCATGACCGATGAACTGGTGGCAGGGGCGAGCTCCCACCAGCGGGAAACCCTGAGCATCGCCATGCGACGCGGTGCCCTGCGGGACCATTCGCTGCGAGCCCGGGCGCGGCAGGTCCTCGCCGGAACGGATCACCGCGGGCCTCCGCTACCGCTGGTCACCGTACTCCTCGCCACCAAGCGGCCCCACCGGCTGGCCGCCTCGGTCGAATCGGCAGCCGGCCAGACCTACCCGGAGGTCGAGCTGGTGCTGGCTTTGCATGGCGAGGGCTTCGACCCCGCCGTAGTCGAGGAGATAGTCGGCTCCATCGACCGCCCGTGCCGGGTGGTTCCCGTGCCCGGCCACGTCCCACTGGGAGCTGTTCTCAACGCGGCGGTGGCCGAGTCCACAGGCAGGCTGCTCACGAAGTTCGACGATGACGACTTCTACGGACCCGAACACTTGTGGGACCTGGTGCTGGCCCACGAGTACTCCATGGATTGCCTGGTCGGGAAGGCCGCCGAGTACGTCTACCTCGAGGACTCAGACCGCACCATCCAACGCTTCAGGAACCGATCGGAGCGCAGCTCGGCCAGCCTGGCCGGTGGCGCGATGATGATCGCACGGCATGATCTGGACGCCCTCCTCGGTTGGCGGGAGGTGCCTGCCGGCGTCGACCGCGCCCTGATCGAGGACGTGCTGATGAGCGGGCGGAGGGCGTACCGGACTCACGGCAGGGGTTACATGCTCGTCCGCCACAACCAGGGCCACACCTGGCAGGCGAGGGACACCTACTTTCTCAGGCAGGCGGACGAGGTGCGGGAAGGCTGTGATCTCGCATTCGCCGGAGTCGTGTAGCAGCAGGGACCGTGGCTCCTCAAGGGGGTCCATCCATCTCGCCCCCGAGAGACCGGTAGCGCCCGTCCTCCCGTACGCATCCCTCGGAGAGTGACATGTACTCGGGTAGCCGGTCCGCCCGGGTGAGGGCCAGGTCACCGTGCCGAACCGCTTTGCAAGATGCGCGTGGACCGTACAACCGGAACGCCCGGGTGATCGGACACCCGGCGTGGCGCCGGTCTCCCGGGAATGACCCACGTGGTCCCCTCCGCCGGCGGAGCCTCCCAAACGAGTGCGAGGACCACTACTACCATCACACGGCCGCACAAACCGAGCATCCAGCCCACCGGGGAACTCCAGACCTTGAACCCGGGCGGACCGACATCCGGGTCGGTCACTGTCAGAGTGCCGAAGCACCCCGAACGGCCGGTACCTTGGCCGCACCAAGGAGAGAGCCATATCGCTCTAGCACATCAGTCCCGACCTCACCGACGGACCGCTTCGCCGGCGATCACACCGGCACGCCTGCTATGGCCCTGAGGATCGCCCTGGCCGGTTGGTACGGATCGGACAACCTGGGAGATGAGATGATCCTGAGTTGCATGGCCGCCGCCCTACGTGCCCGGGGGGTGGAGCCGATAGCGGTGTCAATCGATCCCGAGCGGACTGCCGCGGTCCACGGTGTTGAGGCAGTGCCTCATCGCTCGCCCCTGGGCGGTACGGCGCTGCGCCGGTCGCTGCGCCGGTCTCACGCCATGGTCCTCTCCGGAGGTGTGGTGCAGTCGGAGACGTCGCCGTGGAACATCTGGTTTCACATGTCACGCCTTCGCGCCTACAGGCGGTCGGCGCCGGCCAGTCACAGACGAGAGCGCGCCGTGGTCGCAGCCATCGGCCTCGGGGTGGGACACGTCCGGGGCGCCGGTGGCCGGCGGATGGCGGTCTCGGAGATGCGCCGGGCCTGCCGCGTCGTGACGAGAGACGCCGCCTCCGCACAGCGCCTGCGCGGCTGGGGCGTGCCCGACGTGGCGATCGGCGCCGATCCGGTGCTCGCGGGGGACGCCGCGCTCGTTTCGAGCCGGGCCGGCGCGGCCCGACCGCCGGACTCGCCCGCTCCGAGGCCGACTGACTCGACGCTCTCTCGGAGCGATTCCGGGGACAGGATCTGCGTGATCCTGCGCCCCCCGAATCGCCGAGGCATCCGCACCGCTGCGGCGAAGACCCGCACGTCCTGGCGGCCTTGGATAGGACAACTCGCGCGATCACTGGACGCGCTGGCCGAGCGCAGCGGCATGACGCTGCGGCTGCTGCCCTTTCAGCCCAGCCAGGACACCCCCATGCTCGTGGCGCTGCGAGAGAGGATGAGGACGGACACTGAGCTGGTCACCCCGAACGTCGGCAACGTGCTGGCCGAGGTCGCCCAGCGTCGCTTGGTGGTCACCATGCGCTACCACGGCGCCATCGCAGCCCTGCTCAACGATCAGGCGGCGGTGCTGCTGGACTACTCTCCGAAAATGAGATCGCTCGCCGCCGAAGGTGGAGGCTGGGCTTCGCTCGTCGATCTGCCTCCGCTCGACGCCGGGCGCTTCGAGCCCCAAACGCTGATTGGCGCGGCGGACGAGGCTCAGGCCAAGTCGCACCGGACAGCCGAGGCGCGTGGCTTGCTGCGTGCGCGCCTGAGGATCAATGACACCGCGCTCGACGATCTGCTTGAGCTGATCCAGTGACCTGCTGACGGAGCGTCGAGTCAAGTTGAGCAAATCTCGGCAGCCCCTCCGACTCGTCGCCCACCCGGTTGAATGAGACGCGGCAAACCGTCGGCTCCCGTCTCGGCCCCCGTCGCAACTACCCGCGACCATCTTGCCGCTAGCCGGATGACAGGCCGCCCGTGGCAGCGACGCCTTCTGAGGTGGCTGAGGATCGCATACCTCGCCGTGCTCGCGGCCGCCGTGCCCGTGCTGGTGGTGGCGCGCCGGGAGGAGGTGGCCGACCTTCTCGGAGACCTCGCGGGCGCAAGGCATGTGCTCATGGCGGCGTCGTTCGCGATAGGGTTCGTGCTGATACCGCTGAGTGCGTACTTCTGGCTCGTGAGCCTGCGCATGCTCGGCCGGCGCCCACTCTTCTTCGATCTGACCGTCACCGCGGCTCGTTCCCTTCCGGCCAGGTACGTGCCGCTCATGGTCACGTTCGCGATCAGCCGCGTGGCTCTCATGCAGCGCCGCGGCATTCCGGGGCCGCCTCTAGCCCTTACCGCAGCGCTCGAGATGGCGGTGAGCCTCGCCGTCTCGGTGGCTTATGGCCTGTTACTGCTCGGCTGGGCCGGCGGGCTGCCCGGAGGCCTGGCAATCCCGATCGTCGCCGCGGTCGGGGTAATCGTGGCCGCCTCGCCATCGGTGGCGGGACGTGCCGTCGCGGCGGTGGCTCGGCGACGCGGCCTGGACAGCCTGGCCCCGGTCAGCGGGTTCACATGGCCGGGCTACCTGCACATGATCACGGCATCGGCCTGCTACTGGACCTGCGCAGCCGCCGTGTTCTGCCTGTACATGCGCGCATTCGAGTCCGCCGACGGGTTCGGGACGGCGCGCCTCGCCGGTGCCTTCGTGCTCACCTGGGGAGGGCTGCGATTCCTCTCTGTGATCGCGCCCCATGGAATCGGCGTGGTAGAGGTAACCCTTCCGTCACTGCTCGGCGCAGCCGACCCCCTGGCTCTCGGCATATTGATATTCGGCTTCCGGGTGGTGCTGCTGCTGCGCGACCTGCTGGGCGCAGCCGTCTCGGAGTTCCTCGCGGCGAGGCGCATGCCGGTCGAGGAGGGCCCGGTGAAGCGTTCGGAGGGCACCGAGCCGTGATCCACGTCTTCATCGGCACCCGGGCCGAGTACATCAAGATGGCGCCGCTGCTGTGGCGGATGGAGGCAGCCAGCCTCCCCTACCGTCTGATCGACTCCGGCCAGCACGCCGACCGGTCGGAGTCGTTCCGCGATGAGCTGAACCTGCGCGAACCCGACTTCGCGATGGGAGGCACGCGCAGCGTCAACTCGGTGGCTGCGGCTCTGTGGTGGGCGGCAGGACTCGGTCGCAAGCTGGCGCTGCCCCGGCGGCTCGATCGAACCGTCTTCGGCGGGCTCCCGGGGATCTGCGTGGTTCACGGCGACACGCCGACCACGCTGATCGGCGCGCTCATGGCGAAGCGCGCCGGGCTGGCACTGGCGCATGTGGAGGCGGGCCTTCGCACCCACCGGTGGCTGCACCCCTTTCCGGAGGAGATCATCCGGGTTGCGGTCGACCGGCTCGCCGACCTGCTCTTCGCGCCTGACGGCACGGCAGCCGAGGACCTGCGCAAGCGCGGCGTGAGAGGGCGGGTCATCACCGGATCCTCCAACACGGTCAGCGATGCGCTCCGCGATGCCTTGGCGCCCGGCGCCGCAGGTGCGACGCCGTCTACGACCAGCATGCCGGGAGGCACTCGCCCGGGCGAATCTCCACGCCGGACACGCCCCGCCGTGGTGACCATGCACCGAGTGGAGAACCTGTACCGGCGACAGCGGAGACAGGCGCTGGTGCATGCGATCACGCGGCTGGCGCAGACGACCCCGGTGCGCTGGTACGTGCATGAGCCCACCCGGCGGGCGCTCGGATCCGCAGGTCAAGCGGGCCTGGAGGCCTCCGGCGTGGAGATTCTACCGATGGTCCCTCACGCCGAGTTCGTGAGGGCGCTCGCACGAGCGCCGTTCGCGATCACCGACGGGGGCTCCATCCAGGAGGAGTGCGCGCTTCTGGGTGTGCCCGTACTGCTGTGGCGAAACCGAACCGACCGGCCCGACGGCCTCGGTGAGAATGCCATGCTGAGCCGCTATGACCCCGCAGTGGTGGAGGCGTTCCTGGCAGACCCCGAACGCTGGCGACGCGCTCCCCGGCTGCCGCAGGCAAGCCCGTCTCAGGAGATTCTCGAAGTTCTCGCCGAATGGGTGGATGGCCGGAGCGATGGCGTGGACGGCTGAGACTGCCGGAGCGAGGGGCGGGTCGGACCGACCAACCCGCGTGGCGGCGGAGCGGCCCGGTTAGGCGCGCCTCCCGAGTTTGCGAACACGCACGGAAATCCCGTAGCGGACGATGCACACGATGGCGGCAACGCCGTCTTTCCAGGTGATCTTCTTGCCTTCGGCATAGTTTCTGCTCGTGTAGGAGATGCCGGTCTCCCAGATGCGCCAACCGCCGGCGGCCACCTTCGCTGTGATCTCCGTATCGATCCCGAAGCGGTTCTCGCGCAGGTCGAAGGCCCGTATGACCTCGAGGCGAAACGCCTTGTAGCAGGTCGCCACGTCGGACAGGCGCACGCCGGTGAGCATGTTCGACAGCAGGGTCAGCATCCGGTTGGCGATCATGTGCCAGAAGTAGGGCACCCGATGCGCCGGGCCTTCCTGCGTGCGGACTCCGTACACCACGTCGGCGTCTCCGCGCGCCAGCGGCGCCAGCAGCGCGTCCCAGTCACCGGGGTCGTACTCGAGGTCGGCATCCTGGATCACCACGAACTCGCAGCTTGCCTCGGCGAAGCCCAGACGCACCGCGGCGCCTTTCCCGCGGTTCTCGGGATGTCGCAGAACCCTGACACGAGGGTCTTCGTATCCGGACAGCCGGTCCTGCGTTCCGTCGGTCGAACCGTCGTCCACCACTATCAACTCACCGGTGAAGCGACTGGCAAGCACCCTGGAGACGATCTCGTCGATGGTAGCGACCTCGTTGTAGCAGGGCATTACCACCGATAGGCACCCGTCTGAGGCACTCACGCGGCGCAGCCTAGCATTCCTCCCTGGCCTGTTAGGGTCGCCCGGTTGACCGCGGGGGAGGGCCCGAGTTGAGAGCGGCCATGAGACTCCTGGCAACTCGACTCTCGTCCGGATGGACTGTGGTGGCACTGATCGCGGCCGCCCTCGTGGCTGTCTGGCTGCCCGATCTCGGCCTGCCTCTCGGCAACAGCGACGACGGCCGCATACTGGGCATGTTCGGCCTTCAGGCACGCAACTTCTGGGACCTGGGCGCCGTGGACTCGTACTTCGGCGCGGTGGTCGAGCCGTACGTCAACCCGGTGTACGACGTAGCCCCCAGAGCCGACCCACCTCCCGTCGCCGTCAGATACGCCCATCATCCGCCCCTCCAGGTTCTCATGGCGGTGGTGTCGACGGCCCTTCTCGGAGACAGCACCGCCGCACTGCGGGTGCCTGGTCTGCTGATGGGCGCGGCGACGGTGGTGTTCATGGCGTCGCTGCTTCGCAGCCGAGACCTGGCTTGGGGACCGACCTTGCTGGCTGTGGCGGCAATGGCGAGCACCGGCTTCTACTACGTATACGGGCGGATCAGCGTCAGCTTCTCGCTGCTGCTGGCCGGCATCGCGGCGGTGTCGTGGGCGATGCGAAGGGACAACCCGCGCGGTCGAGACACGCTCGTCGTGGCCGGACTCGCGGCGCTGGCCGCGATGCAGTCCTGGATCGGGATAGCCGCCATGGTGCTGGTGACGCTGTGGCTGTTTGCCGTCGGCCGGGGCGACGGTGGTGAGACGCCTTCAGATGGCTCCCAGCAAAGCGTCGGCGCGGCCGTCGCCGCACCGCAGCGGAGGCTGCGCGTGCAGTGGTTGTCGTGGCGCCGGTTGTCGGGACGCCGGCAACGATTGCTCGCGGCGGTCGCCGCGGGCACGGCCCTAGGCGCCGGCGTCACGGCGCTGTGGATGCTCAACGGCGCCGGAGTCGAGGATCTCGCGAACCAGGTGGCCATACGCACCAGCAACCAGAGGGGAGGAGCCGACGGGTCGCTCGGTTTCACCTTCGGCGAGTTCCTGGCGCGACAGTGGCGCTTCGCCAACGAGGAGATGCTCGTGCCGGTGTGGCTACGCGTTCTCCTGTTGCCGTGCCTCCTGGCCGGGCTGATCGACCGACGCACGCGGGTACCCGCTGCCATAACGCTCTCGGTCGCTGCGGCGCTGACGTTCGGGGTTCAGCAGGGCGCCTGGGTGCACAGGCTGTGGAACTTCCCGTGGCTGGCGCCAGTGACCATCGGCTTCGCGGCTCTTGCCGACTGGATCCGCCGGTCCTTCCCCCGCCGTTGGCGACCGCTGCCTGCTGTGGTCGCGGCCGTGGTCATCGCGGGCACACTGGTCGCGGTGGTCGGCGGCTCGACACGGGAGCGTTACATCACCGATCCCGCCGCCGCGGGAACCGTGCTGGAGCAAGTGGGGGACCTGCCGGGCTCGGACCTGGCATGGTCGGTACCCCCGGTGACCAGCGCTACATGGGTCTCCTATCACCTGCGCATGCGGGTGATGCGCCTCGACGAGGACAATCTCGGAGACCTGGACGCGTCCGATGTGGTGGTCCTTAGAGCGGATAGGGTGCCCGACTTCTTCCCGGAGGGAGCGTTGAGCGACCCGCTTGCCGCCCACGACGATTTCCTGATCATCTCCGCCTCCCGGCTGCTACCGCGATGACGTTGAGCCCCACCGTGCAGCTTCGGCATGGTGACGAGCAGACGTGGAAACCGCCCGGCTCCTACGTCCCGCGCCATGCCGGGGAAACCCTCCCGGATGCGACCACGATTCGCCGCTATCGAGCGAGTGACGCGGCGCTGAACAGGGCGTAGCGGCCCCGCTCGGCCAGCGGCTCCGCGACCGCACCGATCTCCACCGGTATCCGGTCCACCCGGACCAGCACCAGGTCGGCGCCGCTTGCCGATCCGATGCCTTCGCCATCCAGCGGCACCTCAGCGACCGGTAGGTCCCAGTAGTAGCTCACCCAGACCGGGAGGGGATCGACTCCTTCGGCCACCCACGCCACCTCCTGACCGGGCGCCGGTCCCACCGACCCGACCAGCCCACCGGCGTCGGAAGGAGCGTCGAAGTAGGCCTGCCGGTACGGAGCCAGGCCCCGGAATCCGAGCACCGCCAAGAGGACCAGGCCCGCCACTCCCAGTACCCGCGCCGGATTCCTCCACCCGATCCGGCTCCCGACACCCGGCTTTCCGGTACCTAGTGGTCTGTCCAGGATGACCGCTAGGCCGAGCAGGACGGGCACGAGGAGGGGGTAGGTCCAGTAGTCATGGAGGAAGGCGGCGTCAGGGGTGGCCAGCGTCCAGACCCCGAGGGCGATCACGATCGCGCCCGAGGCCAACCTGGTGCGGCGGTCGACCACGGCGGCGGCGATGGCCGGAAGGATCAGCCACCGGAACCAGGCGGGGTACAGCGTTCCGTAGAACCAGCGATAGTTCTCTACCAGAGCATCCCAGGGCGGCCATTGGCGGCGGACGGCGGCATGGGCGGCCAACTCGGCCGCATCCCCCACCGTCAGCGCCCATACCAACGTCAGCAGCACCATCACCGCGCCGGTAAGGCCGACCAAACGGGCGACGCTGCGGGACCCTAGGTGGAGGAGTCCCCATCCGGCCAGCACCGCCACCAGCAACGCACCCGTCCACGAGGAGAACGCCACCGCACCCGCCACGACGGCCAGAACCACGCGGGTGGAGCCGCTACCGGACGGCCCGCCCGATCCGGGGAGACGAGCAGGTCCGGTGCCGGATGGCCCCAGATGCCCGACCCAGAGCCCGAGCAGGATGACCATGAGCGACACGCCCAGACCCAGCCGGGCATAGATCCAGAACATGGGTGTGCCGGCCACCAGCGCCATGGCCAGGACCGTCGCTCCGGCGCTCAGCTCGAGCCGGCGGGCCAGCCACAGCAGGCCCACCACAGTCGCCAGCCCGGCCAGATAGCCGATCAGGCGCAGCTGCCATTCGCCCTGACCGAGGAACGAGCCGACCAGCGCGTGCACCAGGTTCAGTAATGGTGGATGGTGGACGTATGGTTGCTCCGAGAAGGGCGCCCTGGACGCCAGGTAGTCCGATCCGGACAGGCCGTTCTCCAGGAAGTTGCGAACTTGCAGGCCGAACTGGGCGTTGATCCGGCCGTCGTGACTCGCGCCCAAGGGCAGGAACAACTGCTCCCACCACCCCACGGCCAGGATGGCGACGAGCACCCCACCACCCGCCACCGCCACCCGCGAGGCTCGATCGAGACGGCGGATGGAGGCAAGGGTGCGCACCCGCCGCAGCCTAGGACTGCGCCGGCTGGTTTCATGGGCCCGTGGCTTACGACCGCCTGACGGCGTCCGGCTTGCCGCGACACGCTCGGACGGGCAAACTCCGGGATCGTGCAGCCCGACTCACCCGTGGACATCAGCATCGTCCTCCCGGTTCTCGACGAGGCCGGCCGTCTCCTGACCGAGCCCGGCACGGCGCCGGAGAAGCGCTCCGGGCCCGCCCGGCCGAGGATGACCGAGTGCTCGACGGGCTGATCCCGTGAACGAGACACCGGCGCCCGCCCGGCTGCTCAAGGTCCTCCGCATCGCCTACCTGGCCGGTCTGGCGGTCCTGATCGGCTGGGTGGCGAGGACGGAGTCGGACGAGGTGCTAGCCCTGCTCGGCGATGCGCGCCCCGGGCTGATCGTGGCCTCGCTGGCCTCCAGCTTCTTCCTGATCCTCATAGGCGCCTGGTTCTGGACGGTGGGCCTGCGCATCCAGGGACACGGCCTCGGCACTCCCCGCCTGTTCTCCAAGGCCACCGTGGCGACGTCGCGCTCGCTCCTGGCGCGGTACGTGCCCGGAGCGGTCTGGTTCGCCGTCGGGAGGGTCACCCTGTTGCGCAACGCCGGCCTGCCCGTGGGACCGCTCAGCGCCACCGCCATCCTCGAGATGGCCACCAGCCTGACCGTGGTGCTCATGAGCGGGCTGGCCGTCCTCGGTCTCTCGGGCGGCATCCCGGGAGGCGCCGCGTGGATGGTGTTCGTCGCCGCAGCCCTGATCGTGGCCACGGCGCCGGGTGGAGGAGGCCGGGTGATGGCCTGGCTGGCCGCCCGTCGGGGCATCGAGTTCACCCTCGACTGGCGCGGGTACCTCCGGTTGATCGGGATCAACGTGGTGTTCTGGGGATGGTCGGCGGTGACGTTCCTGCTGTACCTGCGCGCCTTTCCGGCGGCTGACGAGTTCCGCACCATGCTGGTCGTCGGCGGGTTCCTCCTCACCTGGGGGATCGGGTTCCTGGCGCCCTTCGCGCCCCAGGGGATCGGCGTGTTCGAACTGACCATGGCCACCGTGCTCCAGGCCGAGGGGATGGCCCGGACCGTGGTGGTGCTGGGCGGCTACCGGCTGGTTCTCCTGGCGCGTGACCTGATATCGACCGCGACCGCCGAGCTCATCACCACGCGGCAAGCGCTTCGGGAGCCCGAGCCCGAGGAGACACATCCGGGATCCGGAGCGTTCCACGATCCCGGTCAGGATCCTCCGGGAACGCCGCGCTGACGGCCGGCTCCTAGCGGGTCACCACCACGTTCACCCTCACTGCGTCGGGCCGCCCCGTGTGGTTGCGCCACGGATGCTCGGCACGGCGGGTTGGCCCGCTGCCCACCACCGGGAACCAGCTGGTGCCCGGGGCCGGCGGAGTGCTCTTGACCACCCTCCTTGCGCCTTGACGGTGTCCGGGTCTCACCGGGGCGCCGACGGGGAGGCGCGGCCGTAGGCCTCGATCACCGCTTCGGCGGGTCCCAGGTCCCGTACCCTCCCCCGCTCCAGCCACAGCACCCGATCGCACATTTCGGCCATACCCCTGAGCCCGTGGCTGGCCACCATCACCGCGCCACCCTGCCCGAGCAGTTGTGTCATCGCCGCCTGGCTCTTCTTCCGGAAGCCGGCGTCGCCGACCGCCAGTACCTCGTCCAGCAGCAGGATGTCGGGGGCCAGGTGGATGGAGATCGAGAAGGCCAGCCGGGACACCATGCCCGACGAGTAGGACTTGATCGGGCGGTCGATGGCCTCGCCCAGCCCGGCATAGTCCACTATGTCGTCGAACAGCCGGGTCACCTCGACCCGGGCCAGGCCGTGGGCCAGGCCGCTCAGGTAGACGTTGCGCCGTCCCGAGAGCTCATGGTTGAAACCCGCCCCGAGCTGGAGGAGCGTGGAGGTCTCACCGTTCACCACCACCGAGCCCGCGTCGGGGCGCATGGTCCGGGCAATAACACGCAGGAGCGTGCTCTTGCCGGCGCCGTTGTCCCCCACCAGGCCCATGGTCTCTCCCCACTCCACCTCGAAGGAGACTTCGTCGAGAGCCACCACCGTGGTGGTCTGCCGGAGCCTGCGCCGGGCCACGACCCGCCGCCAGGTCGAGGCACGGTCGAGATAGGCGCGGTACCGCACCCCTACCCCCCTGACCCGGATGGCCTGTCCCGACCGCGCTGCCGTCATAGGTGCCGCACCATGTTGCCCTCGTGCCGCACGAAGCTGAGGATGCCGCCCCCGCCGAGCACCAGCGTCCACAGCAACGCCAGGACGAAGGCCGCAGTGTCCAGGTCCCTGCCCATGAGCACCATCCGGTAGAACGAGAGGATCCCGTACATCGGGTTCAGCACCGCCAGGTCCTCCACCAGACCACCGCGATCCCGCAGGAAGGTCAGAGGCCAGATGATCGGGGACAGGTACAGCCACAGCCTGGTCAGGTGCGGGATCAGGTTGTTGATGTCCCGGAACGGGATGGCGAGGCGAGCGGTCCAACCGGCCAGCCCCAGGTTGAAGACCGTGTGGAGGGCGACGGCGACCGGTAGCCACAGCAGGGTGATGCCGGGCGACACGCCGTCGGCCGGCCAGACGATGACGTAATACACGGCGATCGACATCAGGAAACCGACCCCGGTCTCGATGATGGCGGAGATCGGCAGGATCAGGCGCGGGAAGCGGATGTTCACCAGGAGGCGCCGATTGGCGAGAATGCTGTTGGCGCCCGAGGTCATGGCGGTGGCGGTGTAGTTGAAGATGAACACGCCGGACAGGAGCCAGGCGATGAACTGTGGCTCACCGCGCCGCCCGTCCAGGATCAGACCGAACACCAGGAAGTAGACGGCGGCCATGATCAGGGGGTTCAGCATCCACCAGACCAACCCCAGGGAGGTGGAGGCGTTGCGGGCCTTGAGGTTGCCCATGGCCAGGAACCACCCGAACTCGCGCCAGCGCCACAGGTTCCGGACGTAGTTACGCCACCCGGAG
This sequence comes from Acidimicrobiia bacterium, assembly GCA_009838635.1. Classification (GTDB taxonomy): domain Bacteria; phylum Actinomycetota; class Acidimicrobiia; order Spongiisociales; family Spongiisociaceae; genus Spongiisocius. The sequence goes on from VXRE01000030.1 coordinate 20,083, forward strand.
AGGCTGGGGACCTGATCGGCCGTTACTGTGGACACTGGAGCCGATTCTACGGTCCCACTCCCTACCGAGCCGTATTCGGATCGATGGATCGCGACACAGCCTCGTCGTCGAACCTCGTGAACCGCACGGAACAGTTGGTACGCAGGAATGCCACAGCGATCTGGAGTGCCGGCACACCATGCGAAGGAGCACTCGGAGTCTGCTCGATCGCGTGGACGCAATACTTCGGCACGAGGCCGAACGAGACGATCACTGGAGTACATCGACGATGAAGACCGGCATCGCCATGGGCTAAGTTATCCCCGAGCACGCCGAACCCGGCACAGAGCCGGCCATCGACGTGATCGGCGTGCGCTCCCCGCAGTGGTGCGGGCGGAGCCCATGTTCGACCCCGCCCACGAACGCCCACTAGCGCAAGGAGGAAGCCGCTGAGCTACGTAACCCACCTCGAGGCTGCCATCGACGGCACCCGACTGCCCCACGACGAGCTTCAGACTCTTCACGAGGGTCGGCCGCTCTGGGTCCGCTACGACCTCGAAGCCGTCCGCTCGAACATGACCCCCGAGGCGGTCGCCGGTCGGGCGCCGACCATGTGGCGCTACAAGGAACTCCTGCCCGTCGAGGACGAGTCCAAGATCGCGTCGCTCGGCGAGGGCATGACACCGCTGCTCAAGTGCGAGCGGCTCGGTGCCGCGCTCGGACTGAACGACCTGTGGGTGAAGGACGAGTCCCAGCTCCCCACCGGCTCGTTCAAGAGCCGGGGTCTCGCTGTGGCGATCAGCCGGGCCAACGAACTCGGGGTCGAACGGGTGGCCATCCCGACGGCCGGCAATGCGGGCGGCGCGATGGCCGCCTACGCAGCCCGAGTCGGCATGGAAGCGTTTGTCTTCATGCCCGCCGATACCCCGATCGTCAACCAGCACGAGGCTGCCTACTACGGGGCCCGGGCCTACTTGGTTGACGGCCTGATCACCGACTGCGGCGCCGTCGTGCGCGAGGGAACAATCGAGATGGGTTGGTTCGACATGTCGACCCTCAAGGAGCCGTACCGGATCGAGGGCAAGAAGACCATGGGCCTCGA
>VXRE01000073.1 GCA_009838635.1 Acidimicrobiia bacterium
TGTAGCCACGGTAGGTGGTTGAGATCGGGCTGTCGAAGGATGAACGGTGATCTCGCATGTCGTCGGCCGTCATGCAGCCACCGTTCATCTGCACAGCCTCGACGATGGCCCGCGCCGGCCACCCGCTATAGAACGCGTCGGCGCCGCCCTCCGCCACGGCGCGCATCACCCGGGCGATGGACGCGTTTCTCCACACCTCGCCTGGCCCTGGAGCACGGCCGTCCACCAGCAGATCGTGGCCGGCAGGTTCCCTGGCCCTCAAGAGGTCTTCTTGCCCCTTCCAGCCGCCGCTGATGATCGGCGTCACCGGAAACCCGTCCTCGGCCAGCGCGATGGCCGGTGCCAGCACCTCAGCCATCGACATCCGCCCGAAGCGCTCCACGGTGTCCACCCAGCCTGCGACCGCGCCGGGCACCGTCACCGCGTGGGGTCCCTGTGGATCGAAGCCGACCGGTCCCCCGGCCATTTCCGGTGTCAGAGCCTTGGGGCTCCGTCCGCTGCCGTTGACGGCGTCGACCACACCTCGGCCGGAGTCATAGACGAGGGCAAAGCAGTCACCGCCGATGCCCGTGGAACCCGGTTCGACCACCGCCAGCGCCGCAGCGGCGGCAACGGCGGCGTCGGCTGCATTGCCGCCCGATTGCAACACCGAGATACCGGCCAGGGTGGCCAGCGGCTGGCTTGAGGCCACCACACCCCGCGTGGACAGGATGGGCGAGCGTCGGGACTCCCATCGGATCCGGTGTGCGTACACGCTCCCAGGCTACCCAGTCGCGGAGCGCGGACTCAGGCAGCGCTAGTTCGTCGCGCTATTCGCTGTCTTCTTGCCAGCGGAGCACGGGGCGGCGGGCGGCGGTGGCCTCGTCCAGGCGGCCTATGGGTGCGGTCCACGGAGCGTGATGCAACGTGTCGGGATCGCTCTCGGCTTCCTTCGCAACCGAGATGAGGGCTTCTACCAGCGCTTCGATCGCCTCGGGAGGCTCGGATTCGGTGGGCTCGATCATCAGGGCCTCCTCGACGATCAGTGGGAAGTAGACCGTGGGCGGATGGAAACCGTGGTCGATCAGGCGCTTGGCGATGTCGTAGGTTCGCACCCCGAGCTCCCGGCGCTGGCGGGAGCCGGAGAAGACCACCTCGTGCAGCACCGGACGGTCGTACGGCAGGTCGTAGTGGCCATGGAGCAGGGCGCGTACGTAGTTGGCGTTGAGCACGGCCTGGCCGGAGGCGGCGCGCAGGCCGTCGAGTCCCAGTGCCCGCATGTACGCATAGGCCCGGACCAGGACGGCGGCGTTGCCCTGGAACTGCTGGAGCCGTCCGATGCTGCGCTCGGGCGCGACCAGGCGCACGAGACCGTCATCGTCTTCCTCGACCACCGGCGTAGGCAGGTACGGGGCCAACTCCTCGGAGCACAATACGGGTCCGGCGCCAGGGCCTCCGCCACCGTGAGGGGTGCTGAAGCTCTTGTGGAGGTTGAGGTGGACGACATCGAAGCCCAGGTCCCCGAAACGCACCCGGCCCATGATCGCGTTGAAGTTCGCTCCGTCGCCGTACAGGTACCCACCGGCGTCGTGGATGAGTCCGGCGACCTCCTCGATGCCGCGTTCCCATAGCCCGAGGGTGTTCGGCGCGGTGACCATGACGGCGGCCACGGTCTCGTCGAGCTCTCGCTGGATAGTGGCCCTGTCGAGCGAGCCGTCGGCGCCGGTCGGGATCTGCGTGACCTTGAATCCGGCCATCGCCGCGGTTGCCGGGTTGGTGCCGTGGGCCGAGTCCGGAACGAGGATGCGGCGGCGGGTCTCGAGCTCCCCCCGATCCTCGAGGGCGCGCGCCACCATGAAGACACCCGCCAGCTCTCCGTGCGCGCCCGCCGCGGGAGCGAGGCTCACGTTCGGAAGGCCGGTGAGCTCTCCCAGACCGTTACCCAACTCCAATTGGATACGCAGAGTGCCCTGGACGTCCTCCGCCGGGGCCTGCGGATGTGCTCGTGCGAACCCGAAGAGGGACGCCACCGTGTCGTTGACCTTCGGGTTGTACTTCATGGTGCAGGAGCCCAGCGGGTACGTTCCCGAGTCGATGCCGTAGTTCCGAGCCGAAAGGGCCGTGTAGTAGCGCACCAGCCCTCCCTGGCTGAGCTCGGGCAACCGCACGGATTCCCGCAGCAGGCGATCGTCCGGCAGAGGAGCCTCCTCCCCCGCCCACGAGGGCACGTCGACCGCACGACGGCCCGGTTCTCCGCGATCGAAGCTCAGGCGCGCTCCGAAGTCCGCTACGCCAGGTCCGGAGCCGCTCACGCCTCTCCCCCGATCTCCGCCAGGGCCCCGATCAACGCGTCCACGTGCGCCTCGGGCGTCGCCTCCGTCACGGCGAACAGCAGGGCATCGCGCGCCTCGGGCTCCGGCCGCGCCGACACATCGAGACCCGCTCCGATGCCGCGCGCCGCCAGCCGAGCGGCCAACTCGGCGGCAGGGATGGGCCCTCGAACGAGGAACTCCTGGAACCAGGGCCCGCGCTCGGGCGTCTCGTAACCGGGCAGCGCCGCGATGCGGGAGGCGGCGTCGTGGGCGCGCTGGTAGCAGAGCACGGCGGATTCGCGCATCCCGTTCGGGCCGAGCGCCTGGACGGTGATGGTGAAGGCGACCGCTATCAGGGCCTGCGCGGTGGACACGTTCGACGTGGCCCGCTCCCGCCGGATGAACTGCTCCCGGGCTTGCAATGTGAGCACGTATCCGGTGCGCTCCTCTCCCCTGCCGTTTCCATCTGCGAGTTCCCTGGTCCGTCCGACGATGCGGCCCGGCATCTGCCTCAAGTACTTCGTGCGCGCCGCGAACAACCCGAGGGACGGTCCGCCGTAATTGGGAGGGCCCGCCAGGTCACGGCCCTCACCGGTCACGATGTCGGCGCCGGCATCGCCCGGCGCCCGCAGCAGGCCCAGCGCGAACGGATCGGCGACCGCCACGAACAGCGCCCCTACGCCATGGGCGGCGGCGGCGAGCGGTTCGAGGTCCACGATGGTCCCCAGGAAGTCCGGCTGCTGGGCTACCAGGCAGGCATGCTCCTCTCCGATCGCTTCCGGCGACGGGACGGTATCCACGCGCAGCCCGGCGCCGCGTGCGTAGGCGCGAACCACTTCGACGGTTCCTGGGTGGATCGGTTCGAGCAGTGCAACGATCCTCCGCTTCGTGACACGAGCCGCCAGCAGGCAGGCCTCGGCGGTGGCGCTGGCCACGTCGTAGAGCCCGGCGTTGGACACGTCCATCCCGGTCAGTTCGCAGACGACCGACTGGTACTCGAACGCGGCCTGCAGGGTTCCCTGGCTGATCTCCGGCTGGTACGGCGTGTAGGAGGTGGCGAACTCGGAACGCCCGATCAGGAATGCGGTGATAACCGGGATGGAACGCCGGTACGCTCCGGCGCCCAGAAAGTCGGGTCGCCACGGGTCGGCATTGGCACCGGCGAGTTCCTCCATCAACGCGATCAACTCCGGCTCCGGTAGCGCGGGCGGCAGGTGGATCGCCGGATCCCGCATCGCTGCGGGCAGGTCGGCGAACAGGGCGCCCACGTCGGGGGCGCCGATCCGCTCCAGCATCCGCGCCCGATCTGCCCCCGTGGCCGGGATATAGGGATGCGGGGAACCGGAGGACCGTGAGGACATCAGGGTCTCAATGCTCCTCGATCAACGCCCGATAGGCGGAGGCGTCGAGCAGGTCGTCGAGCTGCGCCGCATCGGCCATGCGGACACGGATCATCCAGCCGTCTCCGTAGGGCGAGTCGTTGACCAACTCCGGCTGGTCTTCGAGATCCCCGTTGGTGGCGACCACGACGCCATCCACCGGGGCGTAGAGGTCGGAGACGGTCTTGGCCGATTCGATCTCGCCGCAGGTCTCACCGGCGGAGACGCTGTCTCCCTCGGGGGGAAGCTCCAGGTACACCACGTCTCCCACGTTGTCCTGGGCGAAGTCGGTGATGCCGATCGTGGCCTGGTCCGGATTCTCCTCGTCCCGGCGCAGCCACTCGTGCTCGTCCGTGTAGAGGAGGTTGTCGGGAACTTCGTAGTCGGCCTTCATCACTCCCTCGACTTTCGGTAGAACGGGCGGCGCACGACTTCGACCGGGAGCATACGCCCGCGTACGTCGACATCGAACCGGGCGCCGGTCTTCGCAAGCTCCACGGGAAGGTAGGCCATGCCGATGCCGAGACGCAAGCTCGGGCTGAAACTTCCGCTGGTGAGGCGGGCCACGGGGTCGCCGCCATCCGGAGCGTGAACGGCATAACCCGTCCGCAGCACACCGCGCCTGCGCGCCACGAGGTGGGCGAGGCGCCGCGTCCGGGGTCGGTCCCGGGCCTCGGCCAGGGCTTCGCGCCCCGTGAAGGGCGCCCCGTCATCGAGGGTCACCGCGAAGCCCAGGCCGGCCTCGTAGGGGCTCGTCGCGGCGTCAAGATCATTGCCGTAAAGGGGCAGCGCGGCCTCCAGGCGCAGCGTGTCCCGCGCCCCGAGACCCGCCGGCGATGCCCCTCCCTCGATCAGGGCATCCCAAAGCGCCGCGGCCTGCCGGACCCCGATGATGCACTCGCCGCCGTCCTCGCCCGTGTAGCCGGTGCGGGCGAACATGACCTGTCCACCCCGCCAGTCGAGCTCCACGCACGACCGCATCTCGAGCCCTGCGACGGCGTCCCCGAGGACGCTGCCGAGAAGCGACATCGCGTCCGGACCCTGTACGGCGAGCATCGCGGTGTCGGCAGTGATCTCGGAGGCGTCGTCGCCGAACACGGACCGGAGCCGGTCGAAATCCTGGTCGGCATTGGAGGCGTTGTGGACGACCGCCCATCGCTCACCGGCCAGCCGGTAGACGAACACGTCATCATCGATACCTCCGGCCTCGTTGCAGTAGAGCGAGTAGTGGGCCTTCCCCGGCACCAGCCTGGTCACATCGAACGTGGTGACCGATCTGAGCAGTGGGCCTGCCTGCGAACCCTGCACCAGGGCCCGGCCGAGGTGGGAGACATCGAAGACACCGACCCTGTCGCGCACGGCATGGTGCTCGCCGACTATCCCCTGGTACTGGAGCGGCATCTCCCAGCCGGCGAAGGGTGCGAAACGGGCGCCGAGGGCTTCGTGCCGGTCCCGCAGGGTCAACTGTCTGAGCCCGCGTCCGGCGCCCGTACCGCCGTCTTCTGTCACACCCTCAGTTTAGCGACGGTTTTTTCACGGCCTTGGCTTCATGATGAAGACCCCCGGCATCATTCAGGCGGACCGAATGCGCCTCCTAGGCGCGCCGCCTCGATCCGGGGCTCGTCCCAACCCATCTCCCGCAGTACCGATTCGGTGTGCTCGCCCGGGTCGGGGGCCGGGCCGGTCGGGCGGAGGTCGGCGCCCTCCATCTCGAACGGTGTCGCCACCGTGCGGAACGTACCCGCGGCAGGGTGCTCGATCTCGGGGTAGAGACCCAGGACTTCGGCTTGGCGGTCCGAGGCCACGTCGCTCAGGCTCGACGCCGGACCCCAGACCAGGCCCGCCTCGTCGAGGATCCTCCCCCACTCCCCCAGTGTCCTGGTCTCGAACGCTCGATCGAGGCGCTCGACCACCAGAGCCATGTTCTCGCGGCGGGCGTCGGCGTCGGCGAAGCGCTCGTCCTCGATCATGTCCTCGACGCCCAGCACCCGACAGAGAGGTCCCCACATCGCTCCCCCGGGCATGGTCAGGAACAGCCACCGACCATCCGATGTCCGGTAGCGGTTGTTCAGAGCCGTGACCTCGGACGATCTCGACCGGTGCTCACGGTCCCGACCGTCCACCAGGGTGGCGGCCAGCATGCTGGCCATGGTCCAGATCCCCATCGAGAGGAGGCTGGTGTCGACCACCTGGCCGCGGCCGGTCCGCTCGGCGGTCCGGAGACCCAGCAGGATCGCCGCCACCATCGCCATGGCGGTGGCGTGATCACCGGGTCCCGTCGGTGGCTTGGGAGCGTCGCCATCGGGCGGCGTCATGGTGTCGATCATGCCTCCGCGGGCGAAGAAGGCGGTCATGTCGAAGCCGGGCCGGTGGGCTTCGGGCCCCCGGCTCCCGTACCCGCTCACCCGGGCCACCACCAGCCTCGGGTTCGCCTCCAGCAGGTCGGACGGTTCCAGGCCGTACTTCACCAGTCGGTAGTTGAGCATGTTGGTGAGGAACACGTCGGCGGAGCCGACCAGCGCCAGCAACGCCTCCCGTCCTGCCTCCGTGTTGACCGCCAGCGTCACGGACCGCTTGCCTCGGTTGCTCACCGTGAAGGGATAGTCCACCTCGGCGGCAGGACCGCTGACCTCGGGAGAACGGAGGAAGCCGCGCACCGGATCGCCGGTCGGAGGCTCGACCTTGATGACATCGGCGCCCAGATCGGCCAGGACCGCGCCTGCGGCGGGCCCGGCGATCCAGTTGGCCAGCTCTACGACTCGTACGTCAGCCAGGGGCTTCATGACTAGGACGCGTCCATGCGCTTACGTGATCGAGGCTCCGAACACGTTGCCCACCAGCCGGTCCAGCACCGCATCGAACTCCTCCCGGGACTGGTCCACCCTCAAGCCCTCCAGGAGCGCCCGGCTGAAGCTCGCCACCATGCCGCGCTGCCGGGCCAGGCGCTCGCACGCCTCCACGTGATCGTATCCGCCGGAGAGGGCCGCCACCCGGACCACGTTGGGATGCTCGACCAGACGCAGGTACAGGTCGTCCTGGCTCGGGAGGGTCAGCTTGAGCATCACGCCCGAGTCTCCCAGCCTGCCCAGCCGTGCCAGGATGGCCTCGAGCAGCAGGTCCTCGGCTCCGGCCTTCTCCGGGCTGTCGATGTCCACCTCGGGCTCGAGGATCGGGACCATTCCGGCCGCCAGGATCCGCTCCCCCACCTCGAACTGCTGCTCCACGTTGGCCTCGATGCCCTCCCTGTCGGCCAGCTTGATGACCGAGCGCATCTTGGTGCCGAAGACGGCGCTCTGCCGACCTTCCTCGAGCAGGTCATCCAGGCCGGTCAGCGGCTTCATGAGCTGGACACCGTTCCGCTCTTCGTCCAGGCCCTCGTCCACCTTCAGGAAGGGCACCACGCCCTTTTCTCCCCACAGGTAGCGCGCCGTGTCCAGACCCTCGATCCGGCGGCGCATCGTGTCGGCGAACAGGATGGCCCCCAAGATCCGGTCCCCACCGAAACCTGGGCTGGTGATGATCCGGGTCCGCATGTCGTGGATCAGATCGAACATCTCGTCGCTGGTCGAGTAGGCCTCCTCCGGTACCCCGTATCCCGCCAGCGCCTTGGGTGAGCTACCCCCGCTCTGGTCCAAGGCCGCGATGAACCCTTTCGCTTCCTTAACCTTCTGCAACTGGTCTAAGTTCATGTCCTCGTTCCGGATTGTCCGACTCCTGAGCCGTGCACCGGCGGGACGATCCGCCCGTGCTTGCGGCTACGTTAATGGTGTGAGCACCGACTACCCGCAGCCCCGGTCTCCCTCGAAGATTTCCCGCGCCACCCGGGCCGTGGGCCGCAAGATCGAGGAGCAGTTCTCACGGCACGGCTGGGCCTTCCGGCGGCTGGCTATCTCCCACGCCACCAACGTGGCCGGGGACGCCCTCGTGGCCCTGGCGCTGGCCGACACGCTGTTCTTCTCGGTGCCCACCACCGAGGCTCGCGGCAACGTGGTTGCTTTCCTTCTCCTCACCCTGGCCCCCTTCGCCGTGATCGGACCCCTGCTCGGCTCGCTGGTCCACCGGCTGCCTCGCAGCCACAGGGCCGGCCTGGCCGTCGGGTCATTGGGGCGGGTGGTGCTGGTGATCGCCATGATGCGGGCGGAAACCGACCTAGTGATGCTGTCGATGGTGTTCGGGATCCTGGTGCTGTCCCGGATCTACGGGATCAGCCGCAGCTCGATCCTGCCGACCGCGCTACCCAACCCGGCCGATCTGGTGGAGGCCAACGCCCGCCTCGCCCGGCTCGGAATCCTCGCCGGTGGCGCCATCCTCCCGATCGGGCTGGGCGCCATCAACCTGGTGGGGAACACGGCTGCCCTCGTGCTGGCAGCCGGCGTCTTCGCCTGGTCGGGCATCGCCGCCATGGGTCTGCGGGTCGACCTCAGGCCGGCCGCCCGGCAACCGGACGCGGAGGGGTTCCGCGCCGCCCGCTCCCCCGCCTCCCGGCGGGCGGTGCGCCACGCCCGCATAGCCACCGCCATCGTCCGCCTCCTGAACGGCTACCTCCTCCTCCTGGTGGCTTTCGTGTTCCGCGACAACGAGGCGGGAATCGTGGGATTCGGCAGCCTGCTGCTCGCCGCCGGGGCCGGCTTCGGCGTGGCATCGCTGCTGGCTCAGTTCCTGGCTCGACGCCTTCGTGAGGAACCGATGGTGGTGGCGGCCCTGGCCCTGGAGGCGGCCGCCGCGTTCATCAGCGCCCATGTGTTCGGGGTGTGGTCGGCGGCGGCCGTGGCCTTCTTCGCCGGACTCGCCTGGGGTACGGCCAAGTTCGGATACGACGGTCTCCTCCACGCCAGCGTCAGGCCCGAGGAACGGGGCCGGACGTTCACATATTCGGAGACCCTCTTCCAACTCGCCTGGGTGGTGGGGGCGGTCATTCCCGTACTGGTGCGCATCCCCGCCACGCTCGGGCTGATCCTGGCCGGATGTGCGGCGCTACTGGCCCAGGTGGTCCTGGTCAGCGCCCTGCTGATCTCGATGGCCGAGCCCGCCGATACGGACCCCTACGGCATCAATCGTTAGTGGTCTGTCTGTGCAATGCCGGTCGCAGCAATCAGCCTCGCTCCTCGAATATCCGCCGGATCCGCTGGATGGTGTCGGCCTGGTCGGGCGGCTTGTCGGGCCGGTACTGCTTGACGCGGGCGAAGCGGAGCGCAACCCCGCCCGGATACACCGGGCTCGACTGAACGCCGTCGAAGGCAATCTCGACCACCACCTCCGGCCGTAGGAACACGACACGGCGTTCCCGGCGGACCGCGATCTCGAGAAACCGTTCCGTCTGCCAGGCGAGCATCGCATCGGTCAGGCCCTTGAAGGTCTTCCCCACCATGACGAACTCTTCGCTCTCTACGTCCCTGGCGCCCAGGTGCAGGTTGGAGAGCCGCCCGGTCCGGCGCCCGTGGCCCCATTCGGCAGCCAGCACCACCAGGTCGAGGTGATAAGCCGGCTTGACCTTGAGCCAGGCCGATCCCCTCCGGCCCGCTTGGTAGGTGGAGCCGATCGCCTTGACCATGATCCCTTCGTGGCGGCTCCGGCGGGCCTCCGACAGAGCGCCCTCCGCTTCCAGGACCCGGTCGGTCACCAGCCTGGGTACCCGGCATCCGGCAGGGACCAGGTTGTCGAGCACGGAGATGCGCCGGCCGAGGGGGAGGTCGATCAGGTCCTCGCCATCGAGATGCAGGATGTCGAAGAAGTACGGGTACAGCGGTTTTCTCCCGCCGTCCTCGTGGGTGCCGAAGTGGCTCATGATCTGCTCGAAGCGTTCCGGCCGGCCCTCGACGTCATGGGCCAGAACCTCTCCGTCGAGCACCACGCTCGTGACGGGAAGACCGGATACCACCTCTGCCACCAGCGGCAGCCGATCGGTGACGTCGTTGAGCCGCCGGCTGAACACCGCCACCTCCGAACCGGCCCGGTGCGCCTGGATGCGGACGCCGTCGAGCTTCCACTCCACCGACGCCCGCCCGGACGACTCCATCGCATCGGCGGCCGACCCCGAGGTCGAGGCCAGCATGGGCCGGACCGGCCGCAGCGGAACGATGCGCATCGCCCGCAGAGCGGCCTCACCCTCCGTGAGGGCCGGAACGGCGATCGATCCGAGATCGCCGCCGAGCATGGCGGCCCGCCTCACCACCGCGGCATCGATACCCGAAGCAGCCGCCACCGCGTCCATCATCAGGCCCTCGAGCGCTCCGTGCCGGAGTTCCCCGGTGAGCAGCCGCCGCAGGTAGTCCTGCTCGTCAGCGGTGGCTCTACCGAGCAGGGACTCGAGCAGGTCGGTCCTGCGAGCCCGGGACCCGGGGCCCTTGATCCCCGGGAAAGCACCTATCACCCGATCGACCTCCACGATGTCGAGGATCGGTTCCGGGGCGGGATCGACCTTCGACGCCCACAGCGCGGCCGGGCCTACACCGATGCGTCCCTGGCGCGGCCGGCCGGCCAGGAACCCGACCAGGATCCGTATCTCGTCAGGCCTCGCTCCGGCAAGGAGTTCGGCCAGGCCGGCCACCTTGGCGCGCCGCGCCCTGGTACCTGCGATCCTCTGCGACGTAGCTACCACCTCGGCGAGTCTCAACCGCGCCTCCGATCGACCTCCGGCCGGGCTTTCGGCCCGAAATTTACTAGTGAAACGCCCGGCCATACCGTAGAGTCCTAACTACCAAGAGACGGATCACAAGCCCGCGGCCGGCGACAGATGAGCACCCACCTCCGGGCCGGCCAGAGCGAACGGGAGGAACACATGAACCCGCAATGGATGATCATCGCCATCGGCCTGGTGGCACTCCTGATCGCCTACGCCGCCGTCCGCGACTCCCGGGACGGATGGTCGGGCACCGTAGGCCCGCTGAAGTGGTCCTTTGCCGGAAGCTGGTCGTCGAGCATCGCGGTCGTGCTAGCCCTGGTGCTGGTGCTCCTGGGGCTGGGCACGCAGGCCACCCTGGTCGCCTTCGGGATTCTGGCGGTGCTGGCCCCCCTGATCTACAAGGGGATCGGTCGGTCCGAGGGCGCTTCCAAGCCCGTCTTCTTCATCGTTGCGGCGATCATGACCTGGTCCACGCTGGTGATCCTCTACACGGCCGCCACCGCGGTTCCCAACCTGGTGAGTACGCTGCCGATCGTCTCGGTACTCGTGATCGACGCCGCCCTCGTCCTCGCCCTCCTCGGAGCGGTGATCAACAGCGTCCGCAACCTGGCCGCGGCGGCTTCGAGCGACGGCTCGGAGGCCTGGATCCTGCCCTGATCCAATCCAGGGTCAGCTGCCGAAGGGCGAATCCCCGCTACCCAGCACCGACACCTGGCGCTGCTTACCCGACACCGGGCCCGGAAGTATCAGTGCGGGCGCCCGGAATGAGCCGGGGACCTCGAGATCGACCATCATGGTCTTGCCGTCGAGCGCGCCCCCGCTCCACACGATCATGGTGCCTCCCCAACGATGGCCCGGATGGTCGATCGCACCCAGCGACGCCTCGACCACGTCCAGGATGTTCCCGCCCTCGCCGATGACCCTTACGTAACCCTGGTAACTCACCTACGCGTCCTCGTCGGCTCGCTTCGCAATCGCGATATCGTACCCGCTTCATCCGGTTGCCCCGGCCCGGAGCGAGTCGACCGGCGCCATCCGGGAGGCGCGTCACCGAGCAGGCACCCGGAACCGAGGGCTCTTCACGCCTGGCCGCAATGCGGCCGGTCGGGGCGGGGGCTAGCTGTCGATCAGGTGACGGTGCTGATCAAGTAGCGGCACCACGACATCAGCGGGCGCGGGGGGCAGGAAGATAGTCACCCGGGACACCCCCAAGGCTTCGTACCCCTTCCACAGCTCGGGGTCCGGCTGCGAGCCGTAGACGCCGATCTCCACTTCCGACGGATCCCGCCCGGCCTTCTCCAGCAGCCCGTGCAGTGTGGCGATGTCCCCGGCCAGGTTCTGCGGGTACACGGGCATCCAGCCGTCGCAGTACTCGGCCACGGCCGCCAGCGCCAATGGGCCTCCTGCGCTACCCATCACGATGGGCGGATACGGCTTCTGGTAGGGCTTGGGCCATGCCCAACTCTCCTCCAGGCTGATCATCTCTCCCCGGTAGGAAGCCCGGTCCTCGGTCCAAAGGGCTTTCATCAGGGCGATCTTCTCCCGGACCAACCTGTGTCTCGTCCGAGCATCGATGCCGTGGCTGGCCATCTCCTCCCGGTTCCAGCCGAACCCGATCCCGAACTCGAAACGTCCTTCGGAGATGATGTCCAGCGACGCCACCTCCTTGGCCAGCCAGATCGGATCCCGTTGCGCCACCAGGGCGATGCCCGTGCCGACCTTCAGGCGATCGGTGGTCGCGGCGATCGCGGCCAGCGCCACGAACGAGTCATAGGTGTACCGGTACTCCTTCGGCAGCGGCGGGGCATCCTTCCGCCCTCCCCACGGAGTGATCCGGCTGGTCGGGATATGGCTGTGTTCCGCCACCCAGAGCGACTCGTACCCCCGAGCCTCCAGTTCCTCCCCCAGTTGAACCGGCTGGATCGAGTATTCGGTAAGGAATATGTTCACCCCGACGCGCATCCGTACACTCCTCCAAGTCGATTCCGACCCCGGACCACGAGGCTAGGGAGGCAGGGTAGCAACGGCTCGGGAGTAGGATTCCGGGTAGTCGACGAGGGTTGGTTTCGATGTTCCGGACTGCCAAGAACCTGATGACCTCGGCGGAGTCGGCTCTGCCGGGCCGGGATGCCCCGGTCTTGGAGCCGCGCCCCCACTTCGTGCACGGTCGGACCATCGTGCCGCCGTTTCCGGACGGCATGGAAGTCGCCTACTTCGGCATGGGTTGCTTCTGGGGGGTCGAGCGCATCTACTGGCAGATTCCGGGCGTGTACACGACCGCGGCCGGTTACCAGGGTGGGTTCACCCCGAATCCGACCTATCGGGAGGTCTGTAGCGGATACACGGGGCACACCGAGGCCGTGATAGTGGTGTTCGATCCGGAACTCGTCTCGTACGGAGACCTGTTGAAGCGGTTCTGGGAGGAACACGACCCGACTCAGGGCATGCGCCAGGGAAACGACCGGGGCACCCAGTACCGGTCGGCGATCTACTGGACATCCGACTCCCAGCGCGAGCTGGCCTCCCAGACCAAGGAGGCCTACGAGCGGGATCTGGCTGCCCGGGGCTTCGGGCCGGTCACCACCGAGATCCGAGAGGCGCCCCCCTTCTACTACGCCGAGGACTACCACCAGCAGTACCTGGCCAAGATCCCCAACGGCTACTGCGGCCTCAAGGGGACCGGAGTGTCATGTCGCGTACCGGCGCCTCAATGAGCCGAGCCCACCCCGACCTGGCCCCGCTGGCCTTCCTGGTCGGGACATGGAGGGGTAGGGGCACCGGCCGGTACCCCACCATCGAACCCTTCGAGTATGTCGAGGAAGCCGTCTTCACCCCAGGCCCCGGCAAGCCCTTCATCGCCTACCGGCAGCGGACCAGGCGAGCCCGAGCAGGCGAACCACTCCACTCCGAGTCGGGCTACATACGGCCCGGGGGTGCGGACGGCGCCGAGCTGGTGATCGCCCAAATGACCGGCATCGTGGAGGTCCACACCGGGGAAGTCGCCGGCAACCGGGTGTGCTTCCGGTCCCGCGCCGTCAGGCTGAGCCCCACCGCGGTCGAGGTTTCCCGGGTGGAACGTCGCATCAGGGTGGTGGGAGACACCATGCGCTACCGCCTGTGGATGGCCGCGGTCGGCCAGCCCTTTCAGGTTCATCTGGAAGCTGAGCTCACCCGGGTCTAGGGCCGCCCGCTACCTCACCAGGAAGCCGTGCCGGAAGGGGTCATCCGGCTCGATGACGAACGAGGCCGAGCCCGTGTAGTAGGCCCTTCCGGACACTTCCACCGTGACCGCCGGCACATCACCGACCGTGCGCTCCGCCACGATCCGTCCGGTCATGGTCGATCCGGTGACGCTCTCGAAAACACGTTCCTCCCCCGGACGCACCTGCCGGCGAGCGTGGCCGAGGGCCATCCGAGCAGTCACTCCCGATCCGGTCGGGCTCCGATCCACCTGGGAGTCGGCGAACACGCAGACGTTGGCCGATACAGGCTCGTCGTCCCGGCCGTCGGTCAGGATCGAGCCGTACAGATAACCCAGGTCACCGGCGTCCGGATGGGCCAGCTCGACGCGCTCTCGCACCGCTGCGGACAACGCATTGGCGGCGGTAATCAGGTCCCTGACCGGGGAACCCGGCACCTCCAGCCCGAAGCGGGCGGCGTCGGCCACGGCGTAGAAGGCGCCCCCGTACGCTACGTCGCACGAGACCGAACCATAACCTTCTACATTTACTTTAAGGTCAAGGGAGTGGGAGAAAGCGGGCACGCTCTCGAAGCCGACGGCGCCTGCTTTGCCTCCGTCCACCTCGACGCGGACCGCCACCGGCCCGCATGGACACTGGATCACCATCCTGGTCTCGGGCTCTGCCGTCGGAACCAGTCCCCTGTCCACCGCATACCTTCCCAGCGCTATGACGGCGTGGCCGCACATGGTGGAGTAACCCTCGTTGTGCATGAACAGCACCGCGAGGTCGGCTTCAGGAAGGTCGGGCTCCACGGGAATCACCCCGTACATATCGAAGTGGCCGCGCGGTTCGTGCATGAGAGCCGTCCGCAGGTGGTCGAGCTCGGCGCGGACGTGGCGGCGCTTGTCCAGGATGGTGGCCCCCGGGATGAGCGGGTACCCGGACTCCACGATCCGGACCGGCTCCCCACCGGTGTGCATCTCGGTGGTCGTGATCGTGCGGGCCATCGGGCGATGGTACCGGCCCGCTGCCGGACTATCCCGGACGTCGGGGTAACCTGTCACCGACCCGAAGGAGACCGATGGGGTTCAGAACAGACCAGATACATGCCGGAGTGACACCTGATCCGGCCAGCGGCGCCATCCTCACGCCCATCCATCAAGCGACCACGTTCGTGCAGCCGTCCGTGGACGACTACATGGCGACCGGTTACTCGTACTCCCGTTCCGGCAATCCCACCGTCACGGCGCTCCAGGCTCGAGTCGCCAAGCTCGAGGGCGGGATCAGCTCAGCGGCTTTCTCGTCCGGTATGGCCGCCACCAACGCCGTCTTCATGGCCCTGCTCAACGCCGGGGACCACGCCGTGGTCAGCGACGTCGCCTACGGGGGCACCTACCGCCTCGCCACCAAGGTGTTCACCCGGTTCGGAGTGGACTTCACCTTCGCCGACACGTCCGACCTCGACGCGGTGAGGGCCGCGGTCAACGAACGGACCAGGCTCATCTTCACCGAGACACCGGCCAACCCGACCCTCAAGTACACGGACATCGCCGGAGTCTCCGAGATCGCCACCTCGCTTGGTATCCCCCACGCGGTGGACAACACCTTCCTCACGCCCTACTACCAGCGCCCGCTCGAGCTCGGCGCCGACCTGGTGGTGCACTCCACGACCAAGTACTTCGACGGTCACAACGCCACGGTGGGCGGAGTGGTGGTCTGCCGGACGGATGAGCTCTCGGGGGCGGTGGCCTTCGTGCAGAACGCCGCCGGCCTGATCATGTCGCCGATGGTGGCCTGGCTGACGCTCCAGGGGAGCAAGACCCTCAGCGAACGCATGGACCGTCAGTCGGCGAGCGCCATGGCCGTGGCCGAGTTCCTGGAAGGTCACCCCAAGGTGACGGCTGTCTCCTACCCGGGGCTGGCTTCTTTCCCACAGCACGAACTGGCCACCAAGCAGGCTTCCGGATACGGCGCCATGGGATGTTTCGAGGTCGAGGGCGGCGTGGAGGCCGCCAAGTCACTGATGGGATCGGTCCGGCTCTGGACCCTGGCCGAGAACCTCGGGTCGGTGGAGTCAATCATCACCCATCCCGTCACCATGACCCACGCCGACGTGGAGAAGCCGGAACGCCTCCGGGTCGGCATAACCGACGGGATGGTGCGCATCTCCGTGGGCCTGGAGGACGTCGAGGACCTGATCGAGGACCTGGCCCAAGGCCTGGACCGCCTCTAGTCCCCCACATCCCACAAAGTCGCGAGAATCCGGTGCTTCGCACCGGGCTCCCTCCCCCGCCTCCACCGCCGTTGCTGTTCGGAGCGTGGTCGGCCACGCCCGGATGGTTGCCGGGCATCGGCTCTCGCTCCATGAAGCTCGGATGTTCCCTCGGACCGGTAAGGCCAATGGCATAGTTCATGTACCGGTTGTCGGTGCTTGGCAGTGGGCAACGTACACCGGGGGTGGGACAGATTCGGCCTCATCCTGGTAGAACGCGAGAAATGCCCGTGCCGTCGAACCCGAGCCCGCTCTTGACCCTGGCCGGTGGACGCCGGGGCTCAGAGTGACTCCCGCGGACCTAGAATCGCGATCCATGTCCGGCTACGTGGCCCCGCTTCGAGATGTCCGCTTCGCCCTCGAGCACATCGCCGACCTCGATCACGTTCTCGGCCTCGAATCGTTCCGGCACGCCGAGCCGGAGGTGGTGGGGTCGCTGCTCGAAGAGTGCGCCCGCTTCGTCCACGACCTGGTGGCGCCCCTCAACCGGGTTGGGGACGTGGAGGGATCGACCCTGGAGGACGGCCGGGTGGTCACCCCGCCCGGTTTCCCCGAGGCCTACAAGTCCTACGTCAACGCCGGTTGGGGAACGATCGGCGCCCCGGCCCCGTGGGGTGGCGCCGATATGCCCCGCATCCTGGGGGTGGCCGTCGAGGAGCTCTTCACCTCGGCATGCCTGTCCTTCAGCACCGGTCCGCTGCTGACCGCCAGCGCCATCACGGCCCTGGCCGCCCACGGGACCGATGAGCAGAAGGACCTGTACCTCCCCAGGCTGATCACCGGCGAGTGGTCGGCCACGATGAACCTCACCGAGCCCCATGCCGGATCTGACGTGGGCGCCCTCGACACCAGGGCTCATCCCGCCGGGGACGGAACCTACCGCCTCACGGGCACCAAGATCTTCATCACCTACGGCGACCATGACATGGCGGGCAACGTGATCCATCTGGTGCTTGCCCGCATTACCGGTTCCCCGCCCGGCACCAAGGGAATCTCGATGTTCATCGTCCCCAAGTTCCTGCCGGACGTAGACGGCGAGCCGGGCGAGCGGAACGATGTGAAAGTGGTGTCGCTGGAGCACAAGCTCGGCATCAAGGCCACCCCTACCTGTGTCATGGTCTACGGCGAGGACCGGGGCGGTGCGGTCGGATACCTCCTGGGGGGCGCCGACCATGGCATGCGGAACATGTTCACGATGATGAACACCGCCCGGATATCGGTGGGTATCCAGGGTATGGCAGTGGCGGAGCGGGCCTACCAGCAGGCGGCCGCCTTCGCCCGAGAGCGGCGGCAGGGACGTGCGGTGGGCGCCACCGAGCCGATGTCGCTGATCATCGACCACCCCGACGTGCGCCGCATGCTGATGACCATGCGGTCCTACACGGAGGCCATGCGTTCGCTGATCTACCGGACGGCCATGCACCAGGACCTGTCCCATGCCGCGCCGGACGCGGATCAGCGCCGCCGGCACTCCAAGTGCCTGGCCCTCCTCACCCCCATCGTCAAGTCGTGGTGCACCGAGATCGGCGTGGAGGTGGCCTCGATCGGGATCCAGGTGCACGGGGGCATGGGCTACATCGAGGAGACCGGCGCCGCCCAGCATTGGCGCGACGCCCGCATCACCCCGATCTACGAGGGAACCAACGGCATCCAGGCCATCGACCTGGTGATGCGCAAGCTCCCCGTGGACGGAGGCCGGTTCGTCGAGTCGTACATCCGGTCGCTGCGGCCGTCCGCGGCCGCCCTGCGCGAGGTGGAGTGGTACGGAGCGGCGGACAGCCTCGAGGCGGCTCTCTCTCGCCTCGAGGACGCCACCGGCCGGCTGCTCGCCGCGAGCGACCGGCCCAACCGGGTGCTGGCAGGCGCCAGTCCCTACTGCCTCATGTTCGGAGGTGTGGCCGCCGGCGCGATGATGGCGGAGGCAGCCTCGGCGGCGGTCGCAGCAGGAGACCGCCACAAGCAGGCCACCTGCCGTTTCTACATCGAACAGCTCCTGCCGCTCAGCACGGCTCTCCACGGTGCCGTCACCGGCGGGGAGGAGGTCCTGTTCGACATCGGGGCGGCCGACCTGTAGCCGGACCTGCTCCGCCGGTCCGCTGTTCACACCCCGATTCAGAGCCCGTCCCGGGCAGGCGTCATCATCTCGACCGCTTCGGCGATGCTCCGCTTCACGGCTAGGAGAGCACGGGCCGGCTTCCCGCACAAGGTATCAGCCAGTTCCCGGACCGCATCTTCGAGTTCTGCGGGGGGAACCACCCTGGTCAGGAATCCCGCCGCCTTGGCCTCCTCGGCGGTGAAGGAACGGCATGTCAACATCAACTCCCGGGCCAGGGATGGTCCCATTTCGCGTACCAGCCTGGGAACCCCGCCCCAGCGAACCGGAACCCCCAGCTCGACCTCCGGAAGGGAGAAATAGGTGTCCTCGGCGGCGATCCGCAGGTCGCACGCCGACGCCAGCACCACGCCGCCTCCGCCAACCGCCCCCCTCAGGACGGGCACGGTGACCGCCGGTATGGCGTCGAATGGCTCCATGACTGTCTGACCGCCGCGGACGATGTCCCGGACCGGGACTCCGCAGTCCGGCTCCAGCATGCGCAGGTCGAGCCCCGAAGAGAACGCCCGGCCCCTGCCCTGCAGCAACACCACCTTGAGCGAGTCCCCACGGGCCGACACCTCGGCCGCCGCCCGGGCCAGCGCGGTCAGCGTGGACGCTGCCAGGGAGTTCAGCGTGTCAGGCCGCTCGATGGTGATGGTGGCCTGGAAGTCGCCGCGGTAGCTGATCGATACTTCGTCCATCCGGCTCCTGTCACCTTCCGTCCGGGGCCACCTTCGCCGCCCTCCGAACCGCCGCGCCGGCAGCGTTAGGCT
Organism: Acidimicrobiia bacterium; assembly: GCA_009838635.1. Lineage (GTDB taxonomy): Bacteria > Actinomycetota > Acidimicrobiia > Spongiisociales > Spongiisociaceae > Spongiisocius. The sequence continues at coordinate 18,615 of VXRE01000073.1, forward strand.
CTGTTCCGGACAGGAGGGCCATTGGTCGATCCCAAGCTGTTGAACTTCGACACGCTGAGCGTGCACGCCGGATACCACCCCGATTCCGATCATGGCGCCCGCGCCATCCCAATCTATCAAACCACCTCCTACGTGTTCCGCGATGTAGAGCATGCGGCCGGCCTGTTCAATCTGGAACGGCAGGGCCACATCTACAGCCGGATCTCGAATCCGACGGTGGCCGCCCTGGAGGAGAGGCTGGCCGCGCTCGAGGGTGGCGTCGGGGCGATAGCCACCGCCTCGGGCATGTCCGCCCTGTTCCTGGCCATCGCCACCCTCATGGGCGCCGGCGACCATATCGTCTCCTCCTCGTCCCTGTACGGAGGATCCAACAACCTGCTGGCCACCACCCTCCCCCGCTTCGGGATCCGGACCACGTTCGTGGACCCGCGGGACACGGACGGTTTCAGGAGTGCCATCCGTCCCGAGACCCGGCTGGTGTACGGCGAGACGCTTGGCAACCCCGGCCTGGAGATCATGGACGTGGAGGCAGTGGCGGCCATAGCGCACGAGGCCGGGGTGCCGTTCATGCTGGACAACACCTTCGCCACGCCCTACCTGTTCCGGCCCTTCGAGTGGGGTGTGGACCTCTCCTACCACTCCATAACCAAGTTCATCGGTGGGCACGGGCTGGCCGTGGGCGGGGCGCTGGTCGACAGCGGACGGTTCGACTGGGAGGCCTCGGGGAAGTTCCCCACCCTGACGGAGCCCTATCCCAGCTACCACGGCCTCCGGTTCACCGAGGAGTTCGGGACCCAGGCCTTCATCATCCGGGGGCGCGTGGAAGGCCTGCGGGACTTCGGTGCCCCCCTAGCCCCCCAGAACGCCTTCTACATACTCCAGGGCATGGAGACGCTGGCTATCCGGATGCAGAGGCACGTCGCCAACACCCGCGTCGTGCTGGACTTCCTGGCGAGTCGGGACGAGGTGGCCTGGATCAGCCATCCCGACCTGCCCGAGCACCCCGACCACGATCGGGCGGCCCGGTTGATGCCCGACGGGTGCGGCGCCATCCTGGCGTTCGGTATCAAGGGTGGGAGGGAGGCCGGCCGGCGGTTCATCGAGCGCCTCCGCATCTTCTCGCATCTGGCCAACGTAGGAGACGCCAAGTCACTGGTGATCCACCCGGCATCGACCACCCATTCGACCATGAGCTCCCACCAGCTGGCCAAGGCCGGGGTTGGCGAGGACCTGATCCGGCTCTCGGTGGGACTGGAGGACCCGGACGACCTGCTGGACGACCTGGCGGCCGCCCTGCGGGCCTCCCAGCGGTAGGCCGGCATGGACCTGATGGTCAGGGGCTCCGTGGTCTCCGCCACCACCGGCGGCCGGAACCTCGACCAGGACTTGCCGCTCCTCGTGTTCCTCCACGGAGCGGCGCTCGACAAGACCACGTGGCAACTCCAGACTCGCTACTTCGCGCACCACGGCTTCTCCGTCCTGGCCGTGGACCTTCCCGGTCACGGCTCATCCGACGGCCCGGTGCTCGGCGCCGTCGAGGACTACGCCGACTGGGTGGCGGAGCTGGTAGTGGCGGCGGGATTCGGCGAGGCCCACCTGGTGGGTCACTCGATGGGTGCCCTGATCGCCCTCGAGGCGGCGGCTCGCCATCCCCAGCGTGCTTCCACCCTCACCATGTGCGGCGGGGCAGCCGCCATCCGTGTCCATCCCGGCCTGCTGGCCGCATCCGAGCAGGGAGAGCACCTGGCCTACGAGTTGATGTCCTCCTGGGGTCATGGCAAGCCTTTCCACCTGGGTGGCCACCAGACGCCCGGGCTCTGGATGATGGGCGGCACCATCCGGTTGTGGGAGCGTGCGCCGGCCGGGGTCCTGGCGTCCGACCTCCACGCTTGCAATGACTACGATCGCGGCGCCGAGGCGGCCGGCCGGATCCGGTGCCCGGCGCTTCTCGTCCGCGGCTCGCAGGACATCATGACGCCGTCTCAGGCGGCGGCGCCCTTGAGGGAACACATGGCCGACCTGCAGGAAGTCATCATCGGCGGCGCGGGCCATATCATGATCGTCGAGCGACCCGACCAGGTGATCGACGCCATCGCCGGATTCCTGCGCGCCTCAGGTTCTAGTGGTCTGTCTGTGTAATGGCGGTGTGGTATGGCGAGGCAGCGGTGTTCCT